>CAUDEV010000001.1 GCA_958448685.1 uncultured Alphaproteobacteria bacterium
TGCCACACTTTATTTATATACGTCGCAAATCGTGCTCCATTTGCGATATGTCTAAGGGTTAATCAACATCCATCCCTAAGGTGAAAGGGTTATTGGGAGAGATTCTTGGGGAGCGCGGCGTGTTGTATAATATCAAAGATATCACACGCCGCGCCTGTTATTATCCGCGCTTTGAAAAGCGGACTTTAGCGCCCCAGATCTCCCTACTTTATAAATTCATCTATTCGCGTTGCCAGCGCCTATGTCGGGGATAATGCCGGAACTTCAGGAATAATTGATAAAGCTTTACATTCTTTATTCTTAAATACTAAACGATTTTTCACAACAATTCTCAGGAAATATCCATGATATGTGATACGTTTCAGAAAAATAGGAAAGCTTCTCATACGAAGCCTTTGTTCCATTTTCTTTCTTGGAGCATCACGTTCCTTCAGAATTTTGATCATCGCTTCACGACGTTTTTCCTCACGAATCTCCTTTTTTGACATCACATGACGTGCAAACTTCACATTACAAACATTCATCAAAAGTTTCTCGATATAATATTTCGAAGGAGATCCAATCCCGGGAATCCGAAGGTCACGTGCCACAATTTCGATTCCATTATAATCATCCATATCAGATTCATAACCCCTGAAATTTAGACGACACTCCATCGCAAGAAACAAGGTTTTACCATGTTTATCATGAAGTTTTATAAGTTGAGGACGCATAAAACATTCTTCATATTTCTTATTAATTCTAATAAAAATTTCTGGTTTTTTGTGATCCTCAATACGGCGGTTATCAAACTTAATCTGCTTAAGCTTGACATCTTTCTCACCACCCCAAATTGTCATATAAATTCTCATAAATTACTTCTAAAAGTTGATAATTGTTGTTATTAAGTTGCGCCATTTGTTATAACTCCTTTTATATTATTTTTTCGAAAGGAACGAGGAGAGAGGGATTGATTTACGAAATTTAGTCAAGTCAAAAGAGTGAGTGGAACGAACGAGACTTGACGAAATGGGAGTAAATCAATATAATCGTTTCCGCCTTTCGGAAAATGTGCCGTGTTGAGTAGTAGTAAAAGTAGGGTTGTTTTTCATCATGATTGACCTCCTTTGGCTATTGATGAAGGATATATTGTTACGTTGTTGCTTGAAGGTTGGTTTAACAATTTTAACCCCTCTATCAAGCTAGGTTCTTTAAGCACTTCTCGCACTATTGCGTTGAGGTGTATTATCATCTTCCTCATACAGGCTACAAGGGCAGTCATTTTCCTTTTACCTTTCTTGACTAGCCTGTTGTAAAAGGTGGAGATGTTTTCGTTATATCTGATTGCACTTAGTGCTGCCATATATAATGTCCTCTTAACTATTGGTCTGCCGCAGCCTGCTGTCGTCATATGTCCTTTCTTGGTTCCACTTTCTCGTACATATGGAACTAATCCCGACAAGGCTGCTACCTTTTTATTTTTTAATGTCCCTATCTCTGGTAAGTATACCATAATCTTTATTGCTGTTGTCAATGATACTCCACTATATTTTATCATAGATTCTACTTTTTTATTCCCTTTTTTACTTTTCTTTAATAATTCCTTTATTTTATTCTCAACTTCTTGTATAATTTTATTTCTTTGTTCGATCGACTTTTCTATAATTTCTTCTATACCCCAATATCCAGGACTTTGTAATCTGTTCTTTTCCGCAGCTCTTTGTCTTTTCAACTCTTCCAAGTATGTCATTAACTTCTTTAATTCTTCTTCTGTTTCATCTGTTTTGTTATACAATCTCAAATCCTCATGACGCTCTTTCCCATATTGCGCCAAGGCTTTCGAATCCAATAAATCTGTTTTTGCTTTCTGTCCCAATGATTCTACATAGTGTTTAAAACTCTTATTTTCTGTTTTGTGTATTGCAAATCCCATCTTAGTTAATGCTTTCACACATTTCTTTTCATATCCTCCCGTATTTTCCAGTATTACCAAGCTTCCTGCCTGTTCCACTTTCTTAAAAGCCGTTTCTATATTCTTAGTTCTATTTGCTATAGTCATATGTTTATTTGTCCCTAAGTTAAATATATCTACTTTATCCTTAGCTACATCGATTCCGATAAAATTTTTAAAATTCATTATCAATCTCCTTTCAGACTATAGTCCTCTATTATTAACGTGTTTATTTCAACACTTCATGCCGTTCGAACTTAATTTCATGAAGTATGGCGCCTAACATTTTCCACGGGTTTATTCCATCCCTATTAACCTACAAGCTACCATACTTCGTTTTGCTGTCACGGCCATGACAACAAAATCTCTCTTCTTTATGGTTCAAGACAACATGCAATGAACCACAAAATATATCCTAGAACATACAGAGAAAGAGAGCCAATTGTCGCTTCAGCGACGTCCCTCCAACTCCATTTGTTCATCTTCCTTCACCTCTGGCATAGGCTCCCAGCATAATCCTGGACGCTCTTTGATTAACATCATTCCAAAATGCTCTATCTCAGCCAACTGCTCTGAGTTGGCTAAGACTTGTATTGTCATTAATGTCTGTTTAATCATGCTGCCTCCTTGGAGAAAATACTCTCTCTTGTTGGCAAAGGTTTGTTTAATTCCCTAAAATACTCTTCATGTGCTTTCAATCTCTGCTCATGATACCAAGCATTTAGTTTATCAGTGCAATAGTCATATTCATCACGTGTCTTACACGAGCTATATAACCTATCTAAAGCATTATCTTTTTTGTCAGCTAGTTCCTTAATCTTGGCAAAGTATCTTCCTTTTGGAGTTTTCCTTAATTGCTTTTCCATTTTTGCTTGCCAGGAATAAGAGGGTACATTCCTATCAAATGTCCTGCTGAATTGCTCCAATTCTTGCATTTGCGATATATTATTCATTATGCATCCTCCCTAGTGTTAGCTTCTTCTATAAGGAAGATTAAAATATCAAATAAATTTGCTTGTGCATTAACATACCACTCTTTGATTCTGTCTAATCTCTGTGTATTCATTATGCAGCCCTCCTGAGTGAACGATAATCTTTTATCATTTTCCACTTCTTTGCATAAGAATTAGCGAGATTCTCTCAGATTCCTCATAGGCCTGTACACGTGCATTTAATACGCGTATAGCCCTTTCGTAGTCCTCTACGTATTATCCTAAGTCTGCTTCTACTTGAGTTTTCTCTGCGCATTCTACCGCAAACATAGCCTCTAACTCAGCCTCTGAAGGTCCCGCTATTATTATTTCTTGATTGTTCATATGTACTCCATTTACTACTAAAACCATCTCATGCCTCAGCAAAAATACCAAAGCATGAGCATTCACCCCCGGTCGTAGTAAATGGAAAATAAACCAGAGGTGAAATCTTTCTAAAATTTTGATTTATAAAAATCATTTTCTGTCTCCATTTACTACTATCAACAGCACCATTGCTATTGATAAATATCTCATAACATAGTGTTTAGAGCATGTCAAGAGGTTATTTGCATTTTCTTTGTAATTTAATTACACGTTTTTGCATTTTGCTTAATATTTTTTAGGAAAAGGTTTCGTCTATTATTCTCTTAATCTTATTAAAAATTGTTTTGTCTTTTTGTATAGCTGTTTTTATAGTTAATTTTATTGATGGATTTAGATTTTCTCGTTTTTCAACACTAGTAAAATCAGAACCACTAATAGAAAAATATTTTGTGATATTTATGTAAGACTGGTGAGACAGGCATTGTAATTGATGAGTCTCCAAGTATACCAAATGGTCTTTCTCATACTGATAAGGTCGTTTTTCATCCACTGAATTTATAAATAAAAACAAATTATCCTTGTTTGAAATACAGATAACAAATTTATCTTTTGGAGGAATAGACTGTTTACATTGTTTTATAAAATAAACCGTTCCAGATTCGAATTTAAAACTCATTTAAAATACCAAAAACAATGATTCCTGTTTTAAATCCTCAATGATATCCTCTTTATTGGGGTTATCGTCTTGTATGAGTAACTCGTAATCCATATCTTTATTTTCTTCTGCACTTTCCCAAGCTTTTTCTTTGTGAGTAATATCAAAAAGGTCTTTAAAAGTTTTATCCTTACAGAAATCAAATGCTGTATCTAAACACTCAATATCAGATTCAGAAAACAAATCAATATTCGCTTCTCTTAATGGAGAGATTAATTTTTCTTTACCATTCTGAGTTACTATAAATGATTTCAAAATTTTATTAAAAAACTCTGAACTGAACTTAAAACTATTAAAATTAATAATATCTAAAACTTCAGAAGGAACAGGACCGCACTTCATCCTTATATAAGTATCTCCAATAATAGGACGCCCATATTTGTTTAAGTGTTCTTTGTCCGCATAAAAAAGCGTCTTTACAACATGATAATGATCTATATTTGGTTTCTTGTTTGCCAAATATAATACCCCCTCCAGTGCTTTATCGCTATTTACCCGAAACTTGATCATAACCTTATCTCCGATTACCTCCTAACCTTTCAATATAATTCTACCCGAAACAAAAGCAGATAGCCAGAGTTATTTCTTATTAAAACTGAAAATGCCCAAATGGATCCCACCAAATAGGAATGAATTCGTCATGGTATGCAATTTCTATAACTGCAAAGATGTTTTCACTTGGTCCGATACCACAGCATTGAGCTCCGTCGCATTTAAAAAGCCTCATTCTGTTGTCTTTTAGAATATCTTCAGAAATACCCATTTCTAATAAATTATCTCTACAGAAAGCCTCTTTCGATACTGGCTTGGATCTTAAACATTCTTTCGTTAAAGTTTGCTCGCATGTGAGTTTCGTTAAGTAATCCAACGACCTCGAAACAATCCACACACCATTTCCGCCTATCTTTTCAAGAGTATCCAAAGAATAGAAGTAGTTAAAAAATGTCAACGGATAGGTATTGTATCTGCTGTTTTCATGGCGTCTATACCAAAATTCTGGATTGATATCATACGAAAAACGAAATTCCGGCTTAGGAATGAACTCTTTAATATTTTCTCTTCCATCAAAAATTTTATTCATCATAATTCTAAAAAATAAAAAGCAAAAATAAAAAATATAATAAAATTTTACAATATTATTTCTTATTTTTCTCCAATAACTTTTTATATTGACTGATTCCGCTCTTAACGTCCTCTTTAGAAATATTTAGAAAATCACTAAGAGACCCAATGGCTTTAGGGTCATTTCTGAGAATCATTGCCCTGAAATCTTCTTCGGAGATTTTTTTTGCCCTATTTAATTTCAGGGCGGTTTCAAGGAACTTTTCCGCTAAAACATGAAATAAAGTTTTAAACATATTCACATTAAATCTAATAATATTATAAATAATTATAACAAAAGTATTTATAAATTTAATATAAATATGTAATGATTATAAAAGGAAAATGTTATTCGATATATTACTTGTCTATGGAAAGTAATACAGAACACAAAGAAAATAAAAATATCTATCAAAGACTTCAGCTTGCCAGAGTTGCTCTTCAGGAAAAGAAACTTCCTAAAACGGGCAAGAATGAATATGCGAAGTTTAAATATTATGAATTGTCGGATTTCCTACCATCTGCGAATCAAATATTCTTAGATGTAGGATTAACGACTTGTTTCAACTTGTCTGAGGACAAGGCAGAATTAACCTTAATTAACATTAATGATCCTAATGAGAGAATAATATTTTCCACATATCTTCCTGAAAAGTACGAACAAAAAGGATCTACTCCTGTTCAACAACTTGGAGGTCTCCATACTTACCTTAAAAGATACCTCTATATGAATGCTTTAGAAATTGTCGAAAATGATTCTATAGACTGCCAAAAACCTAAAGCAGAATCTAAACCTACTAAAAAACAGGAGAAATCGGAATATGAAGATGAGATACCAGAGGAATATGCAAAAACAACTCCTCCATCAAAAGCAAATCCAGGAGTACAAACTTCAAAACCTCCAATGAATAGAGAACAGGTTTTCACTTATCTGACCAAGTTCTTGAATCAACCTGAAAAAGACCACAAAAAAGCATATGGCTGGATGATGAGAATTAATGAGACGAATATCTTATCAAATGAAGACAAAATGCAATTCTTAATGTCTATAGATAACGTATACGATACGAAATATCATGAGACCTTTGAGAGAAAATTAAAAGGAGAATAATGTCATTACTAAAATTAAATAAAAACATACCAGGAGTATCTTCTGATAATTTTGCGAAGGAATTTTGCAATCACCCAAGTGTAAAGTCTTTTGTTACAGAATTTGAAAAGAATTGTAACAAAATGATACGATTCCTTCCTTTTGATAGCGAGAGAGATTTTAAAAACATTCATTTGCTATATCCCGCTTGGAGTGCAAGAGAATTAGCTATTAACAAAAATATTAACTCAAGGATATCAAAACTTTGGGTATATGGTAAATATCCAAAGAACTTTGTCACATGCTTGATAAATGGTGAAGTATGCTTTATTCTTGGCTTTGCAACTGTAGACGACAGACATGCATTAGAATTGTCTTTTCTATCAGGCAAGTCATTGAAGAAAACTTTCGGACATAAATTTGCAGATATATTTTCCATATATATGTCTGTTCTCGTAAAAACTTTTCCAAAAGATTTTATCATCGCAAGTTGTGACAAAGAATTTGAAGTGTACTCAAAATTTGTTAAGCATTTTGGATTTGTATTCTGGGAGGACTATAGTGGGTATGGACGCGAATATAGCCTTTACATATTCAAAACTGTTCTCTAATTTAACTGCAAGGAATTTAAAGAAGCCTGAGGATATTCTATCTCATAACTTAGCTATTTGGCTACGGAACAAAGTAATTTCGGGAATTCCTTTGATATTTTTTCACGTTCCAAATGAATCATTCACAAGTTATTCATATGCAGCAAAATTAAATGCTATAGGAAGAATATCAGGAGCTCCAGATTTTGTTATTGCATCAAATGGAAAAGTCATCTTTCTGGAATTAAAAGCTCCCGGAAACAAGAAACCTAAATTGTCTGAAAACTAAAAAGCTTTCCAGGAATGGTCAGATATCTCCGGAACTCCATACTTTGTTGTGGATTCTTTAAATGATGCGAAACATATCGTCAAAGAACATCTTTTAGGCGTCACTGATTTCAGCGTCTTGCGTAATACTCAAGACATTGAATGAAACCGGTTCCGAGTGTTCCATACGAAACTTTCTTTCTCGAATATCTCTTGGATTTATTATAGGAAGTTCAATAACCCCTGAATATAATTCTTTTGTTTTATCATAGCTTCCTCTCGTTAGATTTGTTGGATATACAATCTTATACATGTTGTCAGATTCTGTTCCATATGTTCCCCCTAAAGAATAATATAATCTTGCAAATGCGGATTTCTGACTTCCTACACTTCCAACACTGCTTCCTCGAACATTTCCTCCACTTAAAGGCATCAATTCTAAAACTCCATTGTATTTATATCCTATATGTGCTTCCATATCATATACATCATTCTCAAAGGACAAAACACCCGAAGCACTTACTGTATCATCCATGAGATAGTTTCCATCTAAAGCAACTGTTACTTTTTGTCCTGTAAGGTGTCCCAGTCCTACTAACTTATTGAAATACACATGCGCTATTCCGTTGTTTGGAACAGTTGTATCGTATACTCCCATATTTCTTGTATCGACAGGGTAATTTTCATCCCATATCTCATACTTAATTAAACCTTGAGAGATAGAACTTGTATCTATATTTTTTACAAGGAATTTCTTCCCGTTAATTCCTTCCATTCCGACTACTCCATCTATATAGATATGTGCTAAGTCAAAAAATGTTTGTGTATATGTAGACTCAGAAATGCTCCTTAGAATCATTCCATCACTCAGCGCTAAAAATACTCTCTCATTTGCAACATAGCAACCAGATATTTTCGAACCTATACTAATTGTTTGAAAATTATATTTTTGAGTAGAAGGGTCAAACAACAAAAGCTCTCCATTCTCAGACCAAAGAAGCAATTTGTTTTGATATATAGCTATTCCTTTCCAATCGCAAACATGATTGTTTTCTAAATATGTCCAGTTGTGAAAATATTCTTTAGGCCTCTCGTAGAACAGTCCTTCATTCCCGACAATATAAACTTTGTCATTAAATATTATTCCGTCATTGACATTGCGAGATTCTCCGGGCAGGGTTCCAAGGTTTGTTTCCCCTCCGTCTTTACTCCAGCATCCATATAATCCATTTGGTGTAAACCATTGTACCGTTCTATTTTCTGCATCTTCATTCACTAGAATAGCGGCTGTAACGTTATCTCTCGCATCGTCTTTTGAAACTTCAAAATATGCTGTATCTCGAGTTTCAATCTGAATAACTTTCCCTCCTGCTATAAAATAATAAAAATAAAAAGATCCTTCAACGAATTCGTGTATAAATCCTATGTTCTTTTGAAATTTCCCTCCAAAAGGAATGGTTCGTTCCGGACGTTCATCATGTTTAAAACCAAACATACCTGAACTTGTACAATATACCCCGGGCGAAAATGCCGATGCATCTAAGAGACATTGTATATCAGAATTTGATTCATATTGTCTTTTCCAAGTCGAAAAGTCTTTTGAAACATTATATACAATTTTCCCTTGAGCTATACGATAATAATTACCATTATTACGAACCCCTGTGCAAATACCTGATTGCGGTATATCCTCAGAGTCCGGTATTTCACTTAATGCAACAGCTTCTGCTATTGGCACATGCTGTGTTACTATAGCATTTCTTCCATGTTCTATTGTATATTTGTTTTCACTTTTGTATCTGTATATGGATCCCCTGGTTTTAAAACTATCTGGAGTATATCCGGGATCTGTCCCATCTGCTCTTTTGATAATTATTCCAAACTCTGTCGTATACATACTAGCATCATTTGAATATACCTTAAGTGGTATATATTTTTCTTCTGTACTGTCTAAAGAATTTCCATCTTTGTCCTTGATTCCTGTGTCTCGCAAAATAATATTGTCTCCGTTTTCAAACAATGAACCGTCGCAAAGTAGTATTAACACATTATGATTTTCATTATAAAGAACTCCCGATATCTCTGTTTTGGAAATAGCTAAATTGCAGTTGTTAATTTTAATAATTTTCACATCTAAAGGCTTTTTCCTAAAAGATAGCCTTTTAATTCCGTCAATACTTTCGCTCTTCTCTATAATTTTTAAATCACAAAAAGAGACATAGTTTGTGATAGTTCCAGTATAAGATACAACTTGCCAAGTTCTGTCTGCATACAAATCGAATACAGTTTTTTGACTCTCCGTATCCAACAATGCCAGTTGTATATACTGAGTGCGAGAGTTTTCATTTTGTTCTATTTGTTCAAATTCCCAATCTTTCACATCATTAATTTGCGGTGGTTGATATTGTGAGATATCCGCTAAATGATATTCATATTTCCTATCCAAGCCTGCATCTGCATAATGCTGTTGATATTGCTTCTTGTCAAGAGGCTCATATAATTTATCTATATATTCTACAAATCGTACGATTTCCCCATTGATATTTCTCCTTACAACCAAAAACACATAGTCATAGCCACCTATTTGAATTGTTGCTGCAGATTCTGCTGCGCTATTAACTCCACCTAATTCATGATAGCTCCAGGCCAAAACATTGTTCGATTTCTCATAGGTCATACTCGCAAGTGTGCCATCTTCGCAGACGACCCAATAGGTTTTAACAGGATATGAACTCCATGTTTGCGATATGCACGTACTATTTAATAACTCATTGGACAACAAACTTAAGTCATAGGTCTTGTATGTACCTGTTGTTTCATCAATCGCTATCTCATAGACATTCTTTGAAAGCGCATCTGTGAAAACTATAGTCGCATTAATATTCGTAGGTGCAAGTGTACTCGCATGTACACTACTGAACTTTTTCAATGACATATTTGTAGAAGTTAACACTTCATCCTGATATGTCCCAGAACCTCCACTGATGTATATGCCTGTTGGGCTTCCAACAAATAATTTGTCCTGTCCTATTATCCAATTGATTGTTCCGACATCATTATTCATTCTATATGAAATAGATGAATTTTCGTCAGAGCCCAATGTGAAATCGAATATATCATCAAATCTCACACAGCTTCCGTATATCACTAATTCTTTATCTGCCAAGAATAATCTGTTAGAAAGAATACCCGCAGCAATTGGCCATCCTCTGTTTGTTCCAAATGCCGGAACCGAAAAATGCGGAGTCGCTGGAGCTGGTACCTTGTCTATACTATCAAAAGAACTTACTCTTTCTCCCATGTAACTGTCGCATTTGCTCTGCTCCTATATTTTCTCCCCATAGACTATAGGCTTGTTCCGCGGTTAATGAATATTTCCTCGCGATATATTCTATTTGATCGTATGCCCCTGTATCTATGAATATGTCATTCAAACTTATGCAGTTGAAATATATATCTCCGGTGTCATTCCTTATGCTTACGTGTCTACATGCTGTCCCCAGTGTGAACCAATCCCTGTGGAACATAAAAGAGGAGGGGTAAAAATTACTCTTCGGGTCATTGAATAAATCATATAAACAATTTTCACATTCTTGTAACCAACTCTCCACTATAGGATTATCCGCAAAACTTACTTGCTGTCCGTCTATTAACATTGTTGGACTTTTCCTGAATGCTAATCCTATCCACTTCACCATTGGGTCTGTTATTTGACTATGCAACATTGAGATTGCTTTCGTAATTTTCCCTGTGATTGCAGAACAATGATTTCCTATCTTTTCCGTTGAAGTTCCTTTCGTGATATCAGATTTGGAACTATAGTCCCTCATATTTGGGTATGTCATATCCTGAATCTTCTGCCATTTCTGTTTCCATGGCTGTTTCTTTCCCTCCATATCCGAAAATCTCTTTAAGAGCCTTTGTACATCTAGAAAATTTCCGTATACGTTTTGCACTAAATCGTTCATATACTATTTCCTCGCTTTCTTCTTGTTAGATGGAGACAAAGCATCTAAAAACAAATCAGGGACATCTGAATTTTCAGTCCCGGTATTAAGATAACGGAACCAACCATTTGGTCCATAAGAAATGCGACTCTTCACATATCTTCCTCCACTGTTTGCAAATACTCTTGCTCCTTTGCTTTGTCCATCTTTTCCAAATCCTACAAAATGCAAATTAGCTCCTCGTCCCGCTTCATATATCGCTATCCTTCGTCTCAGATTAGATTGCAATACTTCCGCTTCTTGCTTTCGTTTCGATTCCTCTAACTTCCTTGCAGATATTTGGCTTTCATAGTCTGCTTTCTGCTTAGCAATCTCTAACCTGACTCCTGATAATTCTTTTGCTTGTCGTTCAAAATTTTCCGAAAATTGTGCTAATCTTGCTTCATAATCCTTAGACCTTCTTACATGCTCCTCTTCTCTTTGCGCTAATTCTGTTTGATGAGCACGTGTTAAATCTGTCCTTATATTACCCGCTTGTCTCTCGAAATCATTCAAAAGTTGTCTTCTTGTTGTTTCTGATTCTGCTTTTTGGTCTGCTAGTGCTCTATTGAACTCTTCTGTTTTAAACTTTAGTGCTTCTTCATATGATGCTTTAGCTGCTGCAGCTTGCGCCTGTTTCCTCAGCTCTTCTTGTCTCTTCGCCTCGGCTTCTGCAGCGGCCTTTCGCGCTTGTTCCGCTTGGTAGGCATTAATTCCTGCTACTCCTGCGCTGATTTGGTTATACCATTCTTTACTTTCTTTTTGATATCGTACATGTTGTCTAATATTTTCCTACCAATTCCTGGATGAATGTCCATCTCCTTTTATTTTTCTCCTATACTGCAAGTCAATAGGAATAGCAAAAGCATATTTCCTATTTGGAGTATCTTTATATCGGTTAATTTCCTCTGGATAATACATATGTAATGGATATTCCTGCTTTAAAGTTCCTGATTCGTATGCTAGCCCTCCAATAATTTTATCTGGGACATCTCCTATAAAACCACGCTCTCCATTAGGTATCTGAAGAGCTGAAAGATTAGTATTAATCACTTTTTGATATTTAGCTCTACTAGTAGCTGAACTCATATTCATCATATGCATAAATTCTCTATTTCTCATAAAGTTTTCTCGCATTAGATTTCTTTTTACCTGCTCAACAAAATACGATTCTTCCAGTGTTAAAGGTACGGACGTTTGTTTTAGTCTATCTAATAAAGGCTTATAGTTTATATTCGCAATTCCACCATATAACTGCATAACATATGGTCTATCTTTCTTTAGTTTCTCATACTCTAATGCACTTAATCCTTCTGCAAACGGTACTCCTTTAGGCATAATTACACTCCTTTCAACTTATCTTCTGTAATATTCTTGTTAATACGTTTTCAATGCTCCCTATTGCTACCGCTCCTCTATAATTATTTCCGGATACTGCAACATACTTATTCTCTCCATAGCACACGCTATACCAATCTGAAGAACTTGGTAGTGTAATTGTCTTCCAGTTAACTCCATCATAGCTATATGCTGCTGTACTTGTATCGTAGCGTATTGCTACAAACTTCCCACCTCCATAGCATATACTCCTCCAATAACCGGAACTTGGTATGTAGTACCAATCCAATTAATTCCGTCACTACTGTATGCTGCTGTATTTGTATCCCATGTCGCTGCCACAAACTTCCCTCCTCCATAGCACACACCTCCAATTTGCAGAAACAGGCAGTGTACTTTCTGTCCAATTGATTCCATCATAGCTATACGCAGTTTTATTTGTGTTATAGCCTAATGCTATAAATTTATTCCCATCATAAAATACATAATAGCTATACATGGAATTCGGAAATGTAAAAAATGACCAATTTTCCACATCCGGAAAATCAGAGTACGGCCATCCAGAATTAGAAAAATTTACAACCTTATCTAGGGCTTGGCGACATTTTCCTTCCACATTTATTATATTTTCTAAAGATTTCTGAGAATTCGTAAAACTATTTTGAGCAATAATTTTTGCATCAATTGCATTGGTTTTTGCATCATCTGCTATGCTTTTCGCTTCATTAATCCCTGTTTGGTCCACAGAAATCTTCCCTTCCTCCGCTAAAATAAAACCTTCCCCAACCTTTATAATCCCAGACCTTGCCTCTCCCGCATATGGTACTTCTATCTTTCCAACATCATTCACTTCTAATGTGCTTCCTACCATTATCGTTCCAAGAGATGTCTTCGTCGCCGGATATATTACCCCTCCTTCTACTCTGTCATATATCCTCGGTAATCCATCTTCCCCAAACCCTAAAATTTTGTTTACTCTTTCCTCCTTACTCGGTAATTCATAGGATTCGCTATTCTCTAATTTTTCATCACTCGGTGCCCTCAACGTATAGTTCTTAAAATTCATGTCCTGTACAAGGCTCGTCAATTTGTCCAGTGCATACTCCGTAGTCGATGAATACAATGTGTCACTCGTAAAATTCACATCCTGGTCGTTCTCTATTTTCCGTTCAATAGTTATGCTCTCTACCTCTTCTATATCTTTAAGTATGACTATCCTGCCATAAATGTTGTTTTTCCCATCTGTTAACTCTAAGGAGTAATCCGTATCCATTATTAAATCTTTTTTTGCAGATTCGATATTTCTATACCAAACAGAAACATATTTTTCGTTGTTTAAAAACGGAAATGTTATACTAAAAAACACTCCGGAAAGAAGATTCCTCGCAGGAATAATATATTTTACACTCGCTATTGAATTCCTCGCACTGATTGTCATCTCTTCGCTCTCCTTTCTCCAGATACTCCTTCTGCTAATCTTTTTTTTGCTTCTTTTGTATATGGAAGATTTCCAACCACTGGAATCGCTGACAATGCTTTATTTGCCTGTTTATACGTCAAATCCCCGTTATAAAGACTAAAAATCCCTCCTATCAAGCTGCAAATATAATCTCCATATTTTAAAAGTGGTATATTGTTCTTGATTACTCGTCCTGAATCCCTATATTTTACCGCATTTGCTATCCCTTCAAAACTTCCCGCATGTATTCCGATAGTCCCTGCTATATCGTCTAATCCTCGACTAAATACATTTTTTTTCGAACCGTTCTCTCTCTTCTTCATCTGATAAATCATATGGCTCACCATTTGCAATCCCTCGAATAGACTCACTTATCGCTTGCATCATGGTTACACTCAAAACGGATGATGCAATAAGCCCCTTTTTTATATTCCCTTTCAATATAGGGTATAAATAGTTCGAACTATTCGCAAATGACCATGATTTCAATGCAAAAAACAACTTTCCTAATTCGTTATATGCAATGCTTGGCACATCTGCTAATGTCGGTTTGTTCATCACTCTGTTCACATTTTTGTATACGAGTTCTTCTATCTCTTCTGAAAATTCTTTCTTCTGTATCATCTCAGCAATGGATTTTGCATACTTTGGATTTTTCTGTAAATCCTTCAATACAATCCATGCCATCGTTCTCCTTAATGTCTCATCTAACCACCTAGAACCAGAAAGTTGATATGTTAGATTCGATAGCTTCCTTGTAGCAAAGGCGCTTCTTTCTCCTATTGTCGCCTTTGATGGACCATAGAACAATTCTCCGTTCCTCGTAGGTAAAATCCTCAATTGCGCATTAATTCTTGTTTCTTCAAATCCCAAAACTAAAGAATCCAGTATTTGCCTTCTCTCACTTTCAGGCAATTTCAAAATACCTCTTAATCCATTGTTGATTGAATCTACCAATCCTCCCCCAACGTTTCTTAAAACTTTTCCAAGCCCACATCTTAAAATCATTCCTTTGATGTCGCTTAATGAGTTAAGTCCAGCTACTCCTAAAAATGCTGAATACATGCAATTTGTAGCACTTTCTATCGCTTCCTGCGCTTTCTTGCTTTCGAGTAGATTCTCTCTTGTGATATACCTGTTCCTGATTATTGTTTCTGTTTGTTCTAACAGTTTTCTCGTTTGCTCTTGTTCATGAAGAAGCTTTTCTTTTTCTTCCCCACGAAGTGCTGCGGCCTTTTCCTCGTAATCGCTCATGATATCTTTTGTTAAGCTCTCCCAGTCCTTATATCTCGCATCATGTATACTCTTTTCAAACTCTAACTCTGCTTTTTCTCTCCTTAGAAAATCATACAATTCTGCTAATGGATCTTTCGAATAGAACTTGTATAATGCTCTATCATCCACTCGAATAGTCCTTCTTTCTGGGCTGCTCTTTCCTTTTCCCGATCCACGATAACTAGTTAAATGATATATCTGCTTGTTCACCGCTTTTTAGATCACTGCTTGCGGCATATTCCTTCAAAGCTTCCGGCGTAATTGCATCTCCAAGTTCACGAGCTCTAGTATTAATCAATCCTTGCTTCGCTAGTTCTCGTAATTCTTCTTCATTTTCTATGATTGCTTTTTTGTTCCATGTTCTTGGTACGTATCTCGGCTTGCTTCCTTGTATTCCGCTCTTTTGCCTCTCAATTATTTTTTCTATCGAAAAATTCTTTCCTGTTTCTTCATATGGCAAAAAGCTCTCTTCCAGCTCTAAGGTTTCTCCTGTCACTTCTTTCCTTAATTTTGAAAGATCTTCTAGTTTCTTTTCCAGCCTACCAACTATTCCTGAAATCTTTTCTCTATGCGGTAGGTCCGCTGGCAAAACTTCCTCTCCTCCATAAAAGGCTCTTGCGAACCATTCTCTTGAAGTCGTCCCATCATATGCCTTCACGTCTTTGTTAATTTCATTTAATGTTTTGAGCGAATTTTTGAACTCTAAGGCGTTCTTCTCGTTGTATATGTTAACTCTAAATTCTAGTGGTCTTAATTCTGCCCCAGGTACCCATTCATCATTCAATACAAATAACTCTCTTGTTAGATTACTTGTTTTCTCATTTTTCGAAAACAACATCATGTATGGATGTGTCTTGGTTAATGGTGATTTAGTTGCAAGAACTTCAACCGTTTTGGCCCCTATGCCACCTTGCAAAAGAATGTTTTTCCATTCGTTTTCCATTTCATCCAGGACCAATTTCTTTCCATCTGCTGCGGATGCTCTTGCCATCACATCATTTGCAATCCTATTAATGATAGCTTTTCCTCCATGTACAGCCCCTACAAATACTCCACCAGTAAGCGCATATACTCCAGCTCTTGCTATTGCCTCTTGCCCACTGATATCATATCCCGCCGCATACTCAGCTCTTCCTAGCGCTGCTCCAACTCCTGATGCCTTCACTATATCTTTCAAGACTTCTGATCCCAAAGGTGATAGTATCTTGTTGATTCCATCTGTCAGAGTCATTCCTTTCGCAATCTTGGTAGCTCCGCCTATTGCTCCAGCAGCTTTCCCCACTACTGGAAACATTGCAAATTCTAGCATTTCCGGCACTGTGCGAAATATACCGTCATTTTCATTTAGTAGTTGAATGTCTTCTCTTTCTCTCTCTACACCTTCTTTAATATATTCATATTCTCTGAGACTTGTCACTCCATCATATAGCTCTCTGTCATATTCAGAAATTCCATCTTCTTTCATTTTAGTTTCTAAATCAAATGGTTCATTATCTTCTTTCTCAAAAATTCCTGAAATCCAATATTTCGCTTTCCTTGCTCCAGCATATATCCAGTTAGTTAATGGAGATTCCGTCCTAAAATATGCACCTGTAGCTTCTCCTGTTTTCTCATATGTGTTCGCGTATTCTTCCGCTTCTTCTTCACTCTCAGGAGCAATGAATCTTCCAATATCCTCGTATCCTATACTATTTCTAGTCTGTCGTTTCGCCCATTCTGTATCTAGATTATTTTCTGATAATGATAATTTCTCTTTTTCAAGTTTCAGTCTTTCTGATTCTTCTCTTTCCTCTTCTTCCTCCAAATCAAGGAGCTCTAATTCTTCATCAAGGGTCAGTCCGTTATTTTCCATTTTGACCTGCTTTCTTCGCTAAAATCTCCGCTCGTCTCTTGGCTCTTGTTCCTTTATTTGCAGCAAGCTCTTGTTCCCTTTTGCTGATTTCTTCTTTTCTGTTGACCTTCTGTTCATGTGTATTCTCTGCTCTAGTATTAGGTTGTTCAGTAGCATTCGTTGGTATTTTGTCAAAATCAAGAGTCTTCAATCTTCCATTCGCCTCTGTCAGATATATCCGCGTTCTATCATCTCTCATCAAATATACTTCATAGGCCTCTTTCTCTCTCGACCACTCTATGTTCAATGGAGCGCTTCCTTTGCTTCCTGCCCCATTATCAAAGTCGAATACAACTTTGTTGTCGTTTGCTTTGCTTGCCAGCTTTAATTCGTATCCTGCTGGCTTAATATTCTTCTCTCGATATTCTGCTGCAATTGCTGAGCCAAAGTCCTTAAACCTCTTCATCAATTCCCCCGTCTCTGCAAGTTTAGGATATCTCCTCTCAGGCGGCATATACATTAATTTGTTCGGTACAAGTTTAGTAGGCCCGTATGTCAGCAATATTTCATCTTTTATTTTTGTTGCCGCCCCTTTCGGTCTCCATCCATGTTTCATTAAATCTTTCATGCGGTTATTGAAATATCCATTAAAGAAATCGTTCGCTTCTTCATATTGCGCATTCTTCGATGGATTTTCGTCATCATTCCAAGGCCAAATAGTATAATATGTGTCTAAATCCGCGCTCTTCTCTAATTCCTCCCATGTTTCTTTCTTTAACTTAGAAAAGTCTTTATTGCCAGCGCTCACATAGTTAGAGGCCGTTTCTTGTATGCTTTTCCAGTATGTAGGATCCTCATTCAATCTTTTCACTTGCGCTAATGCATCTTCTCGAACCTTCATGATGATATTAGGATCTCCGCCTCCATTATATGTCATCATTCCTATCACATATTCTGTGTCTTCATCCGGCTTCTCTATCAATTTGCACCCTGAAATTTCCGCATACTTCCAATCGTCCAATCTCTTCGTCACTTCTTCCGCATTGTCTGATTTTAGTATTTTTCCATACAATAACGAAGACAATCCTGTATCTTTGGCATCTATCCCGTATTCATTCGCCATTTTCATTGTGCTCCGTAGTGTCGCATCTGCTGGCAAATGCTTGTACAAAAGTCCTAACTGTTGCGCTGATGAAAAGGCCCCAAGTCCTTGCTTCGATTCCACACTTGCCATCATCGCTTCGTTTGTCTGAGCTTGCCTTAATTCCGCTTTCTTTACTTGCCTTCTCGCCTCTTTGATTTCCGTTTTGCTCGTCTCAGAAACGCCCATTCCTTCCATCAATGCATCCGAAACAGAGTCCGCACCTTCCTCTAAAAGACTGTTCTTCAACTGGATACACATCACTGCATCATTTGTTACTTGCTGCGATTGTACGGCCTCTCTCATCCTCCTTGCTTGATTTTCTCTCTTCTCTATCTCCCCTTCTGTTGCATTCATCAAATGGTTCACTTGTTGCGGACTTAATACTTTAATTCTTTCGTTCTGTAGTAAATCCTTCAATCCATATGGATTCTTTTGTAAAAGTCCCAATCCATAACAATATGTGAAATTCTTTTTGCTAGAATCAAATACTTTCGTGTATGCTTGTTCCCCAGCTACGTTCCTATATCCTTCTAAAGCATTCTCTATCGCCATCATTCCAGAATCAAAGTTTCCTGGATTCGTCACCATTCCAACGCATATGTTGTTGATTTCGTTTTCTGTCTTCCTTAAGGTATACGCTGTCCTCATGCTTTGTTCTTCTTCAAAAGCGGAATTCTCCCAATCTGCTTTCGATTTCAATAACATGGTTTTCAGTTTTCCGCTATACTCCGGATCAAATACTCCTGACAAGTATTTCTCACTTAACTTCGCATGCGCATCACTGATGTAGTCTAAATATCCTTCTCCACTTTCACTGTTTTTCTTGAATTCTCTCGATTTGTTCCTTAATTCTTCATTCAGTGAGTTGTATGTTTCTGCTAAATTAACACTATCTTGCGTTCTCTTCAGATTCTTTAGATGTTCTCCTCCCATCTGCGCCAACGTCTCATAGAATCCAACTCGTCCACTAACGTCTGTTTTCCATGTCGTATAATTCAATGTCTTGTATGAAGGTTTGTAATAGTCTAACTCAACTGGATATCTCAAACTCTCTCTGTCTGTTGTTCTGGTCCTAGCGGTTGATGCTTCAGGTCTCGATCCACTCTCTCTGCTTAAATCTAATACATCTCTTCTTGCCATATCCTCACCACGTCTTTAGTCCGTTTCTTAATGGCGCACTGTTTAGAGCATTCGTTGCTCTACTCGCTGCAGCTAAATCTACTCCAGTCGACGAACTAAATGGATTCCCATTCCTGAACATTCCACTAAACGCACTAATTCCGTCTATCGCTGAATTAAACATACCAAGTCCTGCTCTCTTCTCATTATATCTCGAGTTTATTAAATCTGAATCCAAACTGTTTAAAACCCCCTTTGCTCTAAATTTCTCGTTTTTCATATCTACCTGATGATTGAATGCCGCTCTTTGCAATTCCTTCACTCCCATCTTGTTGATATCTCCTATCACAAAATAGGGAGAGGCGCTTCCTGGCGCCGCTCCCGAATGCGCAAAGGTCAACATCTGCCTTGCTACGGTCTCGTTTGTAGCTTAATCATCTCCAAGGTCTCAGGATATAGCTTGTTCAATACGCCCTTATTGAATGCAGCTACCTCTTCATTCAAGTGCTTTTGTTCTGATATAGTTCCTTGTTGTTGCCTATAGGCCTTCTTTTGCTGATTATACGCGGAAACCCCTACAACTGTAGATGCTATTCCAGCTACAAATGGTACTGCTTGAGCCATACGATTCTCCTAAAAGTCTCTAGCCCATTATAGGAGTTCCCGGGAGCATCGCTCCTGGTTTCATCCAGGGAAATCGTCTCTGTCTCATTAAATTCTGTATTTCATTCATACCTCCTTGTACCACTCCCTTTGTCTGTTGATACATATCTCGTCCTTGTTGATACATACTCCTTCCGCTATCTATCATTCCCCCTATACTTTGCTGCATACTTGGCATTTGTCTTTGGAATGCATCTACTCCTCCTCTAAATCCTCCTTGCTTAAACCCTTGGTATATCTGCCTTCCACTATTTATCATTCCTCCCATATCGCTCGTAAATTGTCTCCCCTGGTCTATCATACCTTGTACTCCTCCACCTTGTGCCGCTTGGCTTTGATGTTGTCCGCCTCTATTTTTGTTCCCTGTAAATATACTCTTTATTCCTCCTACTACTTTCTTCCCTATATTCCATGCTCCTTTTGCTATCTTCCCTACTACAGGTAATGCCCCGATTACTTTACTCGCTACTCCGGCTACTGCACTCATACTTCTTCTCCCTTATATTCTTATGTTTTATTTAATTTTATATCTATATTATATCAAATATTATTATAAATATATACTTTATTCACTTGTCCTTTTAAATGTAAACTCTATCTTCTCTGTATTTTCTTTCTCTTCTTCCTTATTATTTATCAAATACGGTTCCGCATACTTTATAAAATCTAACAATTGATTCGACCTAATTTGTCTTTCCCCAAGTTTGCTCATTAAACTCGAGTATGTGTTTGCTATCAACTTCCTGAATGCTCTCTTTGCCATCCTTTCATATCTTCCTCTCGAAAATATCTCTGGATAATTCTCAAATGCTCTTTCCAATATCTCTCCAGCATAATCTCCTGAATACAGCTTTAACGAAGGCATCTCCGCCCCACTAAAATATCCCTCCACATCTTTTAAGATTTCATTCAATTCCTCTTGACTCGCTTTCTTCTCCTTAACCTTCTTTTCCAATTCTGCTAAATACTTATTCTTTTCCTTTATTTGCTTCGTCCTGTTCTCTTCTTCCTTGTTCTTAAGTGTATTTTTAGTACTTCTCATGTATAATATTATTATAAACTCTTTTATATTAGTATATGACAAATACAGCTAATATTGAAATACGAAAACCTTTTAGGTGGATTTATGATGAACCTGCTCTTGTGAATATCCTAGTATATTGTCGGGGCTCCGGAAAGTCTTTCGCTGCTCTAGATTGGATTATTTCGAAGCTTTTGGCCAATCCTGACCCTACCGCTACAGGCGTATATTACAATAAATCACTAAAGCAAACTCGTTCTATCATTGAACTTGCTATGTCCAGATACAAACCTCTTTTCTCTTCTGGAAAATTCGATTACAACAAATCTACACTGACCTATACTTTACTATGACAAAAAGAATTCTAAGAAAAAACTATTTCTCAAAAGCTATGAAGAATCCGAATCATCTCGTGGGTTTCACCCTTATGTCGGTGTCTTCGATGAAGCTCAAACTATGCCTGATGGTCTCTATGGACAAGTCTTGTTTCCTATGTTCGGACCTGCTCTCCAAGATTCTCCTGAACATGCTGGATTGCTCGTAATCGGAACTCCCGAAGGTCCTGATAACATCTTGTACGAACTCTTTCAAAAAGGCCTAGATAGTTCAAATGAATTCTATAAGTCTAAACTAATTACCATATATACTTCTGAACTCTTCACTCCTTCCACTATCAAAGCTATTCGTATGTCTATGACCGAAAAAGAATTCGCTCAAGAATACGAATGCGATTTCAATGCTAACGTCGTCACTGGCGCCATCTACAAAGAACTCCTCGACCTATACCGCTACAATAATTTCGACTCTTTCAAACACGATCCTTTATACCCTGTTCATATGTCTTGGGACTTAGGATACACACACTACACTTCTGTTTGGTTTTGGCAATGCATTAATGGTGAAACTCGTATAATCGATTTCTATGAATCCACAGGCCAAGATATTAGCAAATGCCTCTATGAAGTGCTAGCTAAACCATACCAATTTGGTCACTGCATTCTTCCTCATAATGCTAACCATCACAATATCCGTTCCCCTCTCACTATTACTCAGATATTCAAAAACAACAACTTTCGTTGTTCTGTTCTTCCTCCTTCCTCTATCACTGCCGGAATAGAAGCAACGAAGCTCCTCCTGAAATCCCTTAAATTCGATGAAGAACACACTAAACAAGGTGTACTTCACTTGGAAAAGTACGCTTACAAACTCGTTAGTGACAAAGGTATCGACAAATCCAAACCCGATCAGTCCTCTCCACACGCTGACGCTGCTGATGCTCTCCGTATGATGGCTGCCTCCCAATCTATTTGGTTCCCTAAACCTCTTTCTTTCGCTTCTCCAATTAACTATTCTCCTAATGTCCTTTCCTAAATGTTAGAATATTATCAGAAGGTCTATTTTTTATAGGTATACTGTCATGTTCTTCAAGTATATTATCATTTCTCTTTCTTTCACTTCTCTCGTATTCTCGGGACCGATACAAGCCCAAGTTTCGGAAAGTAGCTCTAACACTCTAACAATCCACAAATCTTATAAATCCTATGATTATAATTCTAATTCCTCTACTACCATCAATAACAATCATTATTCCTCCGTTTCTAACCACTATCACAAGAACAACTCTACCAGGTACTTCGTGCAAGGTATCGCTATTTCTGCTATAATATTCCTGTTATTTAAAATTTGGAAAGCTCATCATGAATAATTTAAAGTTCGATTTCTCTAATCGCCTCCGTACTCAAAAAGGTGCTGAATATTACATTAGATTAGGTAAATCTTCAGATGATTTAGACCAAATCCTCGTTGCTCCAACTTCCTGGTTTTCCAACGATTATTTGATTTTCCCTGATGATAAAGTTAAACTCCTCCTACGCTACGAATTTTTTTCTAATGGTAAATCCCACTTGAAAAAGGAAGAGTTCATAACTGCGCACGATATGCCTCGTTTCTTAAATAATTCGCCAGACCTTTGCGTCCGTTTCTCCCTAATCTCCATCCGATTCTGATTCGCTCACCAATCGCCTCAGACTTCTCAGACCAAGAATATATAGCTCCTCCTTTTAGCGTATATTATTTTTGCTCTATTTTCAACCCAGAAATACAATTGCACATACCACTAATGCTAAAAGTAATGGTATAATAGACAACTTTAATGCTTCTTTTCCACTTAATTCTGGTTAATTTTTCTTACCGTCGTTCATATCAACCCCATCTCCTTACACTTGCGTTCTGCGACACGATATACTATTATAGGATATTTTTCCTCTATTTCATTCTTTGCATATTGATATTTCTTTTTCAACCACTCTTTCAATGAATTGATTTCAAAAGCATTGGAAAAATGCAGCATACCTTTAAGCGGTATGATCTCATGTTCTATTTCTGATATATTTTTCAGCACTATCGAACGCGAATAGGAGCCCTTAATTTTACTAATAGTACCTGACCTCAAATGCGTATATCCATCAGCTAAATATTTATTCAACCTATCTAACGCTTTATTTAAATATTCATCTGCTACTTCGTGCAATATCTTGCAGCATTCCTGGTAATTTGTATTAGTATTTTTACACCAAATCGTGCAGTTTAATCTTATAGACATATTACACCGCCTCATAAAGCATATTAGCTATTGCCATTTTTTCTTCTTGTACTTCCTTACCAAAATACTCTGTATCCTCTCTATCTCCTTCTTCCTTTGCCATTTCCAGCTCATGTTGATACATTTCCAGCATGTCCAATTTCTTCCTCATCTCTTCCGTAAATTTTGCATCTATCATTTCCTTTTCTCCTTCCTCTTAATCCTCTCCTGTAATTTTCTTCCTAATATATATTCTGAACAACTGTTCCACTTCGTCTAAATGATATTCCCATCCGAAAAATTTCCCTTTAAACCTATACGATTTCCAATAGCTTTCATATTCCTCAGATTTCAAAAACTCTTCCCAATATTCCAGTGTTTTCTCTAATCCTTCTTCCGGTTTTTCAAACTCCGTAAATGCTGTTAATACCGTATCTTTATCCCAATATATCCTAAAACATACTTTCGCCGTTGCTTCTACTATCTTCCTTAATTCTAATTCTTTATCTTCCATCATCCATTCGCCTTTCTTAATCCGATATTCAAACTTTCCAATACCTCTCTGTATTTGTTCCCTATCCAATCAAACTTGAAATTGCTTTCCACTTCCATAATCACTCTTCCATGTTCCTCCACCAAATTTGCTTTGCTGAACCAACTCCTAAAACTCGGTACTCCCACTTTTCGGAATAACTCATATCTCGCTTTTATGCATTTCGGACTTTCCTCGCTATTTTCTAGTTCTATTGCCATTTTTCGCGTCTCCAAGATTTCCCATTCTTCCTCTTTTTCCTTCCGTTTTTCTCTCTCTTCTTCAAGCTTCTTGTTCCATTCCTCTGCTCTTCGTTTCTTCTTCTCCTCAAAACTGTCGTACTCTCCCGCTGAAATCTTCTCTATCGTTTTAAATTTCAAGACCCACTTGATCGTTAACAGAAATTTCTCTCCCATTAAATACCAGCTCTTTTTGATGGCTTCTAAAAACCTTCGCCACTTCTCCAGTGTTTGGAAGTACGCATTCCTCGCTGCTCCCATCCATGCTATTTCCTTCGTCAGTCTAAAACTTAGCTTTTCACCTAGTACTTCGTTCGCTACGTCGTACATTTCCTGTACGGTCACCGCAGGTGCGGTTATAACAGATGGGGTTTTGGGATTTTCTTCTGCCACCTGCGGTATCTCTCTCGTATCTTTTTTCGTTATTTCATTATCATGATTTATTAAAGATTTATATTTAAATAATTTATTATTTAAATAGGAATCATTGCTTGTTAAATTTTTAATGTTTAATTTAACATTCGTAACAGCCATTTTGCTTTCTTTCAATGTATATGAATATGTATGGTCTTTATAGTATCCATCTTTTAGGTATTTCCCATTGTTTGTGAATTTCATAGATAGTTTCTCTCCTTCTATAATTCCTAATTTCATGAGCCTCTTTACTGCCGACCAAATTGTTACACGAGATACATCAAATATCTCCCCTAACTCCTCTTGTGTCACGGTTATCCATTTCTTGTTGTCTAAGATATATACGTTATTTTTTCTATGCCTAATCGCATTCTCTAGCCAACTTATAAACTTTTTTTCTGTTTTTGTAAGTTTTTAAGAGACTTTTTCGATTCCTCGTGCTATACTGTCTTTGTAATCGTACGCAGAATTAACTAATAATATAAATTACGCAAAAGTCATATGGGAGGGCGCGCGACATGTGGTAAAATATCAAGGATACCACATGTCGCGCGCCGGTATATCCCCTTATATTTTTAGTATATCTTCAATATCTCCTATATGTCAAAAAATAAAAAGTCCCATAAAATTTTAAAGATTTTACAGTGTTTTTAAATATTTTAAAATGTGATAACTATGATAAAATTAACGGCATTAGTAGTAACAATGTTAATGATTCATAGAGTCACATTATCATTTCTGATTACTCATTCAAATCTATATGGGAGGGACTTTTGAAGGTTGTTTTTACTAAATTATCCTTAACCCAAATACCAATAATAGATTAGAAATTATTTAAAGAAAAAGCATGACAAAGCGATATGGCTAATGCATCCATTGAATCAAATGTGTGAATAATGTTATCATTTGTTATATTGATATTTAAAAGTTTCTTAACCATAAATTGGACTTGTTCTTTGGAAGCATGACCTGAGCCTGTTATGTTTTTTTTTATTTCATTCGGTCTGAAAGAATTTACATTAAATCCAGATTTTGAAACAGCTAAAAAAGCAGCTGTACGTGCCATAATTAATTTTTCACTTGTCTTAGCATTAGTATTGACAAAAACCTCTTCCATAGCAACAGAATCAGTATTAAAAGATGTTATTAAATTGCAAATGGAGTCATATATGAAAGTTAAACGTAATTCCATTTTTTGATTAGATTCTGTTCTAATAACCCCACAATCAATATATTTTGCTGTATATCCAGTTGTCGATATAACTCCCCATCCTGTTTTTACTAACCCTGGATCTATACCAAGTATTATTTTTTCATTCGACATTCTTTTTCAGTTTTTTCTTAAGGAACTTAAACAATCCAAAAGCCATAATACTTAAAACCACAGTATCTCGTAATATGACTTCCCAAACATCACCTACTAAACATATTGTCCTGACACTTGAAACGTAGTATTTTGCAGGGAAGATATAAGAAAAAACCTGAAGCCAAATAGGCATACTTTTTATTTCAAAAACAAACCCAGAAAGCATCATGGTTGGAAGAAAAGTAACCATAACGGCCATCATAGCTGCTACGAATTGATCTTTTGCCATTGTTGAAACTATAAGTCCAATAATCAGAGATACTATAATAAAAACAGATGAGACTAATGCCATTGAAAATACAGATCCTTCAAATGGCATATTGAAAGCAATTTTAGCATAAAATAACGAAAATAATAGCGAAACAACACATAGACCAAAATAAGGTATTACTTTTGATATTATTATTTCATTAATCGATATAGGAGTTGCTATCATAGCTTCCATCGTTCCTCTTTCCCATTCTTTTGCAACAACTAAGGAGGTTAAGAAAGTTCCCACAATGGACAAAACCATTGTTAAAGCTCCCGCCATCATAAAGTTTATAGTTTCTGTTGTTGGATTAAACCAAAGGCGGTTTATTATATTCATTGTTTTATCTTTGATATTGGTCAATGATAAGAGATATTTATTGAATACTCCAGAAGCATAAGATTCTATATAAGCAGCGGTGTTTGGATCTGTTCCATCACTTATTACTTGGATTTTAGTTTTTTGTCCTCTTTGCATTTTTTCCGAAAATCCTTCAGGAATTATTATTGTTCCCATAGTTTTTCCGGATTCCATATTCCCTTTTGCCTCTTGAGTTGAATAAACAACATTTGTTTTGAAATATTCTGAATGGGAATATAAATCAACCAAATCTTTTGATAATTTTCCAGAATCTTGTTGAACTAGGTCTATTCTAATATGTTTTATATCAAATGAAAGACCATATCCAAAAATAATGAGTAAAGTTAGCGGCATTATAAAAGCAACAAGAATACTACTAGCATCTCTTTTTATTTGCTTTACTTCTTTAAACACTAAAGCTTTTATAGTTTTTATATTCATAATTAATCACTCTTTAAATGTTTTAGTGAATTCTTCATCTGATTGATCTGCTATTTCAACAATCTTTATGAATGCTTGTTCTAATGTTGGATCAGTAATATCTTTGCAAAGTTTTTTCAATTCATCAGGAGATCCCATTGCTCTTATTTTTCCTCTATAAACTAAAGCTATCTCATCGCAATTTTCTGCTTCATCCATAAAGTGTGTTGTGACAACAACACTGACTCCATGAGACACCATACAATTTATATGCATCCAAAATTCTTTTCGTGTTATAGGATCAACTCCAGAAGTTGGTTCATCGAGAAATAAAACAGGAGGTTTGTGCATAATAGCACAAGCCAAGGCTAAGCGCTGTTTAAATCCCAAAGATAATACTCCAGAATTTATATTTTGTAAATCTCCAAAGTGAAAGATATCAATCATGCTATCTACTGCTTTTTTCTTTTCTTCCCCTTTTAATCTATAAGCACCTGAGAAAAATTCCAAATTTTGACGAACAGACAGCATAGTGTAAAGTGAAAATTTTTGAGCCATATATCCAATATTTAATTTCGCGTCGCTTCCCATATCAGAGATATCTATCCCGGTTATTTTGGCAGTTCCTGAAGTTTGCTTCAAAAGACCGCATAACATTCTGAATGTTGTTGATTTTCCAGATCCATTTGGGCCTAATAAACCAAATATTTTTCCGGGAGTTACAGAAAAAGATATGTTATTTGCAGCTGTAAAATCACCAAACTTTTTTGTTAAATTGATAGCTTCGACAACTGGTTTTTCTCCTGAGAATTTCAAATTTTTAAGGTATTGTGAAACCGGAGATTCTTTTTCATTAAGTCCACCTAAAATATCAACACAAGCATCTTCAAAAATAGGAGTAACAGCTTTTGGTTCTTTTGTTTCTTTGAATTCTTCTTTTATATCCTTGTAAATTTCATTTATATCACGATCTTTTATTAATATTTTAACATTTTTTCCCTGAATTACAGAATCTATAACTCCTTCCTTTTTCATTAATTCTGAAGAGAAATACCTTCTTTTTTCTGTAATATTTGTGAATAAATAAACTCTTCCATTTACACGTTTTTTTGCTTCTTTTGGAGAACCTTCGAATGTAACTTTTCCATTATTCAAAAGGATAATATGATCAAGATTTTCTGCTTCGTCTAGATATGCAGTGCTCCATAAGACAGTTGTATTTTTGTCCAGCATAGAATTGACCATAGCAATTAAATCTTGGCGTGAAATAGGATCAACTCCAACTGAAGGTTCATCAAGTATTAAAATCCTCGGTTTTTTTAAAAGAGCACAAGCTAATCCTAATTTTTGTTTCATTCCTCCAGATAATTTTCCGGATAATCGATTTATGAAATTAGATAGTTTGGTCATTTGCAAAACATTTTCGAAAGCGGCTTGTTTGACATCACCTTGGAGATTTTGCAATTGAGCATAAAGCTCGAGGTTTTCCATAATAGTCAAATCTTCATATAAACCAAATTTCTGAGGCATATATGAAAGCATTTCATGCAATTCCTGGATGCTGATAGAACCTTTTTCATTTTTTTCATATATATCCAATGTTTTGTTATTAATGAATATCTTTCCGGAATCAGGAGTCAAAATTCCAGCTGCAATCCTTAAAAGAGTCGTTTTCCCAGCTCCATCAGGACCTATGAACCCAATGATTTTATTACTTTCTATATTGCAAGAAACATTGTCAAGAGCTTTCAATGTACCCTTGTTGAAAGATTTGGTTAGATTTTTTATTTCAATCATTTCTTATAACTGACAGTAACAGGCATACCTTGCTTGAGTTCTGGAGCTGGTTCATCAATGATCACTCTGACACGATACATTAAACTGGTTCTTAGCTCTTTTGTTTCAATATTTTTTGGAGTAAATTCTGCCTCAGATGAAATGAAACCTATATGGCCAGTGAATTTTTTCTCAGGCATTGTTTCGATATTGACATAAACAACATCGCCGTATTTTATTTTAGATAAAACAGATTCACTAGCAAAGGTTTTTATTTTTGTTTGACTATTAGGCATAATTGAAAAAACTACTGTCCCAGAAGAAACCATTTCTCCAGGTTCTATATTTCTGGTTAGTATAACACCGTCTACAGGAGATTTTAAATCCGTGTCTTTTAGGTCAATGTCCATATATTCATATGTTGCTTTAGCTGATTCGAGTTTCGCTAATGCTACTTCATATTCTGTTTTTGATGTATCATAAAGTTTTTCAGAAATGCTTTTGTTTTTGAATAATCCCTGATCTCTTTTATAGTTTTTTTCAGCATTTTTTAAGTTTATGGAAGCCTCATTTAATTGAGCTTTTGCAAATTTTAATTTTGCATTGAAAATATCTTTATCTAAGAAAGCTAATAAATCTCCACATTTGACTTTATCTCCCTCATCAACTTTGATTGCGTTAACACGTCCTGAAACACGAAATGCTAAATTGATATCTTGAACTTCAACATTTCCATTTAAGATAATATCATCTGCTTTATTCCAGAAAAGTTTATATCCTGCAAAAGAGAGCGCAATAACAGTACAGGCAACTATAGAAATCTTTTTTATACTACTCATGATCGATTTTTAGAACAAATACCTAATTTTATTATTATATCATATAATTAATTTTTATGCAAACAAATTAAATAATAAATTCACTTTGATATAACACAAATTTAATTATGATTAAAGAAATTCCCTGTTGTTTTCATAAGCGCCTAACTAAAATATCATTGAAATAAAAAGAAGTAAAATTAACGGAAAATTTACCTTTTTTTTTAGAATTGAAAATAGGGAAGAAAAGTTGTGAAAATGCTTCCCTATAACGTAAATATAATTTTTATGGAGGTTTTTATGAATAAATTATTACAAACAGCATTAATCTCAGCTATTTTATCAACAGGTCTTATGGCTCAAACTACAGAACCATTACTCTTGGAAGGAAGTATAAATATGGAAGGTGGTGAATTTCAAATATCTAAAAATGATTACAAACTAACTGGAAATATGGATTTTCATATGGGCGGGAAATTAACAATTGATGCTAATCGAACTCTTGAAGTTAATGGCGGACATATCATGAGTGATCATGCTGGCATGGGTGTTTCTGAATTCACTTTAAATGGAATCTTAAGATTGACAAAAGGAGGTGATGATGGAACACAAATGCCGAATCTAATGTTTGAGAGTATGAGACTTTCATCTGGGACTTCAGAGATAATTGACACATTTAGTTATTCAGCAGATGGACAAACATATATAGTAAAAATTCCAGAGATAGGACTGTCTATAAAAAGTGGAGACTTCGTAGCAACGAAGTATAAAACGACCCAAACAATTTTAACAGATGATATTCAGAACACGGCGTTAGGAGATAATCAAACAGAGAGCAATCCGAATGAAACTGAGGTAGTTATCATAATTGAAAATGAAGATAGTTCTGTTTGGATTAAGAAAGGAAAAATTACGGAAAGTGAAGTTGGAGAAGAACCTTCTTTATATAAGTCATCTGCTTTTTATTGGACGAATACCAGTTCTGACAGCAAAGAGCAATTGATAGAAGTAAAAAGCCTGACTGAAGGGGAAGGATATGACTATTATGAAAAATTAGATCTTAGTAAGTTTGTCCAAAATGGAGGACTCATTGATATGTCAACACTTAGAGAATATACAAGTACACTTGAAAATGATGCAACAGAACCAACGAATCTAGGTGTGAATGGAGTTAATCCAATTGTTCTGGGAACAGTTAAACTGCCATTTAATTGCAGTTTTGGAATTTGCGATTTATCTAATGTTGATAAAGTTGAATATACAAAACTCACAGTTGGTGAAAGTTCTGCTCCTGGTTTAGAACCTCTTATGGACGGAGAAGGTGAAAATGCAAAGTTGAAATATAACTATATCAAAAAGATAGTATTGAAAGAAGGTCAAGTTTATGGTGATTATCTGACTAACAAGGAATTAGGAATAACACTAACAACCAAAAATGCGGAAATTACTGAAAAAATGGTTGATGGTGATGTGACATCACTAGAACTCGAAAAATTACAGAAAGATACATATGAAGTGAAGGATAGCGAAGATAATCAAATAAAGTTTAATGCAGAAGGCACAACAAATAGACTTTGGACAGATGATCTAAATGTTGTAGCTCAAGATATTTCAGCAAATACGACCTATAACTTCGGATTTTCAGGTTCTAAAGCTGTTAACATTTCAGGAGAAGGGAAAGCAATATTCAAAGGTAATAACACTGAATATGAACCAGATGAAATGATTGGAGTGCCAAATGAAGTTGAATTTGTGGGAAATAATACTCTCTTCCAATTTAGTCAAAATTATGGACACGGGATATTTTCCAAGGGATCTGAAAATTGGGCTAGTAATACTGTCCCTGAAAACAAAACAATTGCATTTTCAAATGGATTTGATATTACATCTGGATGTGGTCTACGAGTTCGAGGAAAACTCATAGGATAGAATTAATAAATATATATTAGAGAAGCGCGCGGCGCATGGTATAATATCAAAGATACCATGCGCCGCGCATCTGGAAATCGCTATTTATCGGCGCAAAGCAATTCAGAAGATACATTCGATTGATTTTTATCAAATTTAGAAAACTTCGAAGAAAATTATATTATCATGCACATCATGCACTTTTACAAATCAGATTCAATTAAAGTTATCGCAATATGGATAGATTTTGTGATAACATATATAAGAATAAAAAGTAGGACTTAATAAGAATTAGCATAGAGTTAATTAAGAAGAAAGGTTTTTAATGTTTTCAGTCATAAGTGAAACGATAAATTGGGGCGGTAAGAATTTAACCATAGAAACAGGAAAAATTTCAAGACAAGCAGACGGGGCTGTTGTTGTGAAATACGGAGAAACAACAGTTTTATGTACATGTGTATTTTCTAAAAAAACAGCAGAAAATGCGAGTTTTTTCCCATTAACAATAAATTATCAGGAAAAATTTTATTCAGCAGGGAAAATTCCAGGAGGATTTGTAAAAAGAGAGGGAAAACCTTCAGATAGAGAAGTTTTGATTGCAAGATTAATTGACAGACCGATTCGTCCACTTTTCCCTGATGGATTCTTGAATGAAGTTCAAGTTGTATGCACAACTTTAAGTTATGATTCAGAATGTTCCCCTGAAATAGCTGCTCTTATTGGTGCTTCTGCAGCTTTGTCGATTTCCGGGGTTCCTTTCCTAGGCCCTGTTGCTGCTTGCAGGGTCGGGTATGATGAAAATAATGGGTTTTTACTTAATCCAACAAAAAAATCAGATCTGGAGTTAACAGTAGCCGGAACTGATGAGGGAATATTAATGGTCGAATCAGAAGCAAATGAGCTTTCTGAGAGCGTTATGTTGGATGCCGTTATGTTTGGTTTTGATTCATTCCAACCCGTTTTAAAAATGATAAAGAAATTGAAAAAACTTGCTGGAAAAGAAGTTTTAGAAGTTATTCCTTTTGAAGAAAAATATTCTGAAATTTCTAAAAAAGTTGAAGAATTGTCTATTGAAAAAATCCAAGAAGCTCTTTCAATAAAAGAAAAATTAAAAAGAAGAGATATGCTTGAAAAAGCAAAAGAAGAAGTTTTTGAGAAATTGTCAGAAGAACAAGATAAAGTTATTTTGGATACTCTGTTTGAAAGTATCTTGGCAAAAACTATGAGAAATAATCTTCTTGCAACAAAGAAGCGTATTGATGGAAGGAATCTCGATGAAATTAGACCTATAACCTGCGAAATTGATATATTACCAAAAGTCCATGGAAGCGCCTTATTCACACGAGGAGAAACGCAAGCACTTGTTGTGACAACCTTAGGATCTTCTTCAGATGAGCAGATATTGGATTCTATTGAAGGCGAAAGCAAGGAAAGCTTTATGTTACACTACAATTTTCCTCCATATTCTGTTGGAGAGATAGGAAGATTAGGAGCTCCCGGAAGAAGAGAGATAGGCCATGGGAAGCTTGCTTGGAGAGCGTTGCATGCGCTTATTCCAAATAAAGATGCATTTCCATATACTATCAGAGTTGTTTCAGATATAACCGAATCAAATGGTTCGTCATCAATGGCAACGATATGTGCTTCTTCTTTATCTATGATGTCTGCAGGGGTTCCTATGAGAGAGCATGTTGCGGGAATTGCCATGGGGTTGATCAAAGAAGGAAAAGATTATGTCGTTTTGTCTGATATAATGGGCGATGAAGATCATTTGGGAGATATGGATTTCAAAGTTGCAGGGACAAAAGATGGTGTGACAGCTCTTCAAATGGATATAAAAATCACAAGTATAAATCGTGAAATAATCGAAAACGCGTTGAAGCAAGCGAAAGAAGGCAGATTGCATATTCTTAATATTATGAATTCTGTTATCTCGAATGCAAAGAGTGATTTAAACGCCAATGCACCAAGAGTTGAAACTTTACTTATAGATAAGGATAAAATTCGGGATTTAATAGGTCCTGGAGGGAAGGTAATCAAGGAGATTTGCGAAAAAACTCAATCGAAAATCGATATTGATGATGACGGGGTTGTTTCTATTTTTTCATCAGATAAGGAAAAAATGGAAGAAACTTTATCTATAGTAAAATCGATTTGCTGTCCTCCAGATGTTGGTTCTGTTTTTAATGGAAAAGTAGTTAAAATAACAGATTTTGGAGCTTTTGTTTCCATAGGAAATAAAGAAGGCTTGGTTCATATAAGTAATATTGCAGATCATAAAGTAAAATCTGTTGCGGATGTATTGAAATTAGGCCAAGAAGTAAGAGTGAAAGTAATTGATATCGACGAAAAGAACCGTATTAAACTTTCTATGAAAGATGTTTAAAATTGAAATTTGAAGGCGGGCATAGCACATCGCCTTTTTCTAAAGTTCCGAGAGTTTTTGAGATCGTTTATAAGTTTGTGTAAAGTGAAAATATATTCTCAGGATATTTCAAAGCTGTATCATGGTAATTATCAGAGTATTCATTATCTTATAGCCACTTCAAGACTCTCATAACGTCATGAATCGCACCTAAATCCTTTCTTTCACAATTTTATTTTTCATATTTACACAAATTTTTGGATAATTTTGAAAAAAGGATAAGAAATAATTCCCGTATTTCAAAAAATCGGATAGATAATTTTGGCGAATTATTAACATTTTAAAAATACCCTAAGAAGACTTATTTATATGATACAAATCCAATAGGATCATTTAATTGAAATATGAGGAAATATACGAAAAACAAGCCTATTTCTGAATGAAAAATCGGTTATAATTTACCCACAGTTAGTTTATATTTCTGGACGGTCTCGTAGTTTTATATCTGTATTTTTTCTACTTCTTTTAGTGAAATTAACTTTTCGACTAAACGTTCGAGTTCCTCACATGACTTACAAATCAATGTAAAAACCCCACCTTTACGCGTGATTTTTAGTTTTGTTTCCACATTTAGGGCCTCAGCTACTCTGATTGCAATATCCATACTTTCCGGATCTGTTTGCATATCAATAGGAGTTCCTGATTTTGTTTGTGGTGGCGTTTCAGGCATGTTATAGCTATTATTTTGCAAATTATCCATATTTCCTCCAGCACGTAAATCTTTGAGAGAGTTCTCCAATTGACGTACTGTCAGTCCTTGATCTACTGAAATTTCGGCAATTTCTTCTGCATTTGAGATTCCAGATAGAATTTTCCCATGACCTGCTGTTAATCTCCCCTGACGTATTAAATCACGCACTCTTTTGGGCAACGCGAGTAATCTCAAAGAATTCGCAATATAACTGCGACTTTTCGAGACGATATATCCCAAATCGTTTTGTTTGCAATCGCAAAGTTCCATTAAGTTTTCTAGAGCTTCTGCTTCTTCAATAGGATTTAAATCTGCTCTTTGCAGGTTTTCAATCAGTCCTAAGGTCATTTTTTCAATACTATCGCACTCTATGACATGGACGGGCATTTCTGTCAAACCTGCTAATTTTGAAGCCCTCCAGCGTCTTTCTCCTGCAATGATTTCATACTTCCCATCTTGCTCCCGAACAGTTATAGGTTGCAAGACTCCATGAAGACGTATTGAATCTGCTAATTCTTTTAATTTTTCTTCGTCAAAATTTTTACGTGGCTGGGATGGATTTGGAAATATTAAATCAATACTTATCATATTTGAGCGCATATTATTTCTTATTTGTTCTTCCTCATTTTCTCCTAATAATGCAGATAATCCTCTTCCTAATTTTTGTTCCATTTTCCTGATTTCTCCTTTTCTAAAAATTCTTTTGCTAACTCCATATATGCGCATGAACCCACGCATTTTACATCATAAATCAATACTGGCCGCCCATAAGAGGGAGCTTCTGATATTTTAATATTTCTTGGAATAATACTTTTGAATACTGAGTCTCCTAGATGTTTTCGCACATCATTTTCGACAGATATACTTAATGAATTACGTTTATCATACATAGTTAATACTATGCCAAAGAGTTTTAATCCTGGGTTATATGCCTTTCGTATTCTATTAATTGATCCTAAAAGATAGCTTAGACCTTCCAACGCATAATATTCGCATTGCAAAGGCACTAAGACTCCATTTGCCGCTACAAGAGAGTTTAAACTGAGAATTCCCATTGAAGGTGGTGAATCTATTATTATATAGTCAAACATTTCTCCATATGCTTCTAAAGCCGTTTTTAAGATACTTTCACGATTTTTTTCTTGGACTAACTCAATTTCTGCCCCAACTAGATCAAGGCTGGCCGGAATTAATGTTAAACTTGGTATGCTGGTTTTTGTAATTACCTCAGCAAGTGTTTTGCTCCTCGTCAAGAGATCATAGCTGGTGTTTATTTTTTTTGAATATACACCTAATCCAGTGGTCGCATTACCTTGAGGATCAAAGTCGATTAAAAGTACACGTTTTTTTATGGCCGCAAATGCAGTCGCTAGGTTTACTGCTGTAGTTGTCTTTCCGACTCCGCCTTTTTGATTTGCTATAGAAATTACTGTTGCCACTACTTTCTCCTTATATTTTCAATTAATAGTATTGCGCTTTTGAGATTTGTAACACTAGGTTTAGCCAAGAAGTCAAATTCAAAAAAATGTTTTGCTTCTTCTATTTCTTTCATATAATTTTCACCTTTATGAAAAACCCCTTTCAATATTTTCTTTTTATTTAGAAAGTCAATTAAAATTGATAACGAACCAAATGCTCTAGATGTTGCAATTGTATTTTGCAATGTTTCACGTGAAACATTTAATTTAAAAACATCTCCATTAAATATATCATAATTTAAATCTAACTTCTTTTTTAAATATCTTAAAAAGATACATTTCTTTAGATTTTTTTCACACAATAAAACTTTTTTATAGCCATATATTGATAAAGGCACTCCAGGAAATCCCGCCCCAGAACCTATATCTATAATGTAATTATCCTTGTCAATAAAATCAACTATTTGAAGACTGTCTTTAACATGACGAAGGAAATAATCATTCAATGTGTCTTTTTGGACTAAATTAATTTTTTTGTTCCATTCTTTCAAAATCGATAAGTATTTGTCAAATAGCTCATTTTGCTGCATCAATTGATTGTTAAATCAGCCTCTTACTATAAGTCTATCATGAATTTTTTTATCTTTCAATAAATAAAATGTTTCACGTGAAACATTTTGAATTTATAATTTTCTGCATCAAATAAGCATCCGTATTTTTAAAATAAGCCTTTCTTAAGAAGATTATCTTAAATTCTTGCTTCTTATAAAATTCAATAGCTATTTTATTTGTAACAGAAACTTCAAGGAAAATTTTGAATTCTGATTTAGAAATGTTCCACGTGAAACATTTTGAATTTAAAAGTGCTGTACCAATACCCATTTTTCGATAATTGGGATGAGTTGCTATATATACGATATCTGCTTCGAAATCAGATACCTGAAATATAATATATCCTAGCAATGTTTTATTTAAGAATGCTCCCGCAGTTTTGTATTGTTGAAGATTTAAATAGGCGTTAAGAGAAGAATCTGAAATTGGATAGTTAGCAAAATGTTTCACGTGAAACATTTTCAAATTTTGAAAATCATTAAGATTTAAAATTCTAATATGAATATTCTGGAGTAAATCCATAATTTATTTGAAGATCTGTGTTTATAAATTGAGAATTTAGTAAAATAAGAGAAGTATTTAGGAGATCCATTTGAAGTTTTGCTAAGTTAATATTTGAAAATAACCCTGAACTCTCAGCAAATATTAGCTCATTATTTTGTGAATACTCTTTTGACAAATTTTCTATATTTATTTCCTCTAATTTATTGTTATTGAATCGAGAAGTGAAATAGTCTCCTCGCATTGTCGGGATACCAATAGTTCCTTTTGAGTAAGTTTCATTTAAGACTTTAAGATAAGTCAGAAAATGGGAAATTCCGCAAAATTTAGCTGTTGGAAAGGAAATTGCAAAGGCCTTTACGATAGAATTAATAATTCGAATACTTGTAAAAGAGCAAGGCCCCGAAGAATAGATTAAATTTTCTAAATTATTGATTGAACATTTCGAAATAACATCAGAAATAAAAAGAGGTATATTGTCCGCAAGATTCCTCGTTTCGGTTTCAATATATATGTCTTCCAGATCTCCACAAACTATATGAAATTCCTTGCCTTTCAAGAAAATAGAAATATTCATTGACGTCTGATCTCGACTTCCGTATATTTTGAAATATCAGCTAAAACATTCTCATCAGGCAGAGGTATGTTCAAATCTTTGCCTGAAGAACGTATTATGCACTCTTGCAAAACCCACTTTTTAACACCTTTTGAATTTAAAAATTTTGCAATATTAATTAGATCTTCTGAATTGATATTTCTTGAATCTACAGTGGTTCTGATTTCAAAATTTATTCCAGAATTTCGAAGTAATTCAAAAGATTCCAAAGCTAGTTTGCCGGAATTTGGCACTTTTGTTATATTTTCATATTTTTCAAAATCCGTTTTTATATCAAAACCCACCCAATCTAAAATAGGCAAAACTTGTTCAAATTTATTCGGAATTGTCCCGGCCGTATGAATTCCTGTTAAAAATCCCTCTTGTCTTATAATTGAAATTGCATCATATAGATCCTTTTGCATAAGAGGTTCTCCTCCACTAAACACAACTGCATCCAATAGATCTTTTCGTTCTTTCAGAAAAGATAAAAGTTCATCAAATTCAATAGTGGCCGGTTTTTTATAATCTTGAAAATCCGGATTATGGCAATAAACGCAACGTATTGGACAGCCTTGAGAAAAAACAACTGCAGATAATTTCCCCGGGTAATCTAAAGTAGAAAATTTTAAAACTGCAGCTATTTTAAAATCAAGAGTTGGCATAGACTTTTATTCCGAAAAAGATTTAGATTTTTGTTCAAGATTTTTAAAGAATTCGAGCATAGAATTAAGATCTATTGTTAGTGTATCGTTTGAATTAAGTTGCCTGATACTAATAGCTCTTTTTTCAATTTCATTTTTCCCTAGGATTATAATAGCAGGAATCTTTGCAAGAGAATGCTGTCTGATTTTATAATTTATCTTCTCATTTTCCGTATCAAGCTCTGTTCTAAATCCTTCGTTTGCCAAAATAGATTGAACTTCCTTTGCGTAATCAATACTTTCATCCGTCACTGTTGCTATTGCAATCTGAACAGGAGCAAGCCAAAATGGAAATTTCCCAGCATAATTTTCAATAAGAATTCCAATAAATCTTTCCAGAGATCCCACAATTGCACGATGAAGCATAACCGGCGTTTGCTTGTTTCCATCAGGATCAATATAGTGAATATTAAAACGTTCTGGCAAATTGAAATCAACCTGAAGAGTTCCACATTGCCAATCACGTCCGAGACAATCTTTCAAAACAAATTCTAATTTAGGACCATAGAAAGCTCCTTCACCTTTGTTTATAGTATAACTTAGGCCTGCAGCATTTGCCGCATCCATGAGCGATTTTTCAGCTAAATCCCAAACTTCATCACTTCCAACGCGTTTTTCAGGGCGATCCGAAAATTTGACTTTAATTTCATGAAATCCGAAAGCAGCATAAATCTCTTTCAAGATTGAACAAACATCCATAGTTTCTGAAACTATTTGGTCTGAAGAACAGAAAATATGACCATCATCTTGCATAAACGCTCTTAGTCTCATGACTCCATGAAGTGAACCTGAGGATTCATTTCGATGACATAAACCAAATTCTCCCATACGAATTGGTAAATCGCGATAACTCTTGACGGCGCCTGTTTTATAACATATTATATGTCCCGGGCAATTCATAGGCTTTACGGCCATTTGAGTGTCTTCATCTTCAACAACAAACATATTTTCTTTGAATTTCGCCCAATGTCCAGAAGTTTCCCAGAGAGATTTATTCATAAGCTGTGGAGTTTGAACAAGAAAATATCCATGTTTTCTAATAACAGATGTAATGTAATCTTTAATTAAATTAAATAAAATGCAACCGTTTTTTAACCAAAAAACATTTCCTGGAGCAACGTCATCCAAATGAAATATCCCCAATTCTGGCCCAAGTTTCCTGTGATCACGAGCTTGTGCTTCTTCAAGAAGAGTGAAATAAGCCGTCAGTTCTTTTTTTGTTGGGAAAACGGTCCCATAAATTCTTTGAAGCATATCATTCTTGCTATCTCCACGCCAATAAGCACCAGCAACAGAGGTCAATTTAAACGTCTCAGAAGAAATATATCCCGTTGAAGGAATATGAGGACCCCGACATAAATCTGAAAAATCTCCTATTGCATATATGCTTACTTTTTCAGAATCTATAGAGTCAATCAATTCGAGTTTATATTTCTGATCTTTTGAAGAGAAGTATTTTTTAGCTTCAGATTTTGTCATTTCAGAACGAACAAATGGCAAATTAGCCGCAATGATTTCTTTCATTTTTTGTTCTATCAATGGCAGCTGATCAATTGAAAAATCTTTTTCAGATTTTATATCATAATAAAATCCATTCTCAATGGCAGGTCCAATTGCTAATTTGGCCTTTGGATCTATTTCCAAAACCGCCTTTGCAAGAACATGAGCTGTTGAATGACGAAGTATGTCAAGACCTTCTTGATCAGAATAGGTTAGTAATGTAATTTTATCATTTTCATTTAATTTCGTTGATAAATCAACAAGTTTTTCATTAATCTTTGCTGCTAAAACTTTTTTTTGTATACCGATTTTGCAAGCAAGATCTAATGCAGAAGAATCATCTTCTATTTCAAATTTTTCGTTATTTTTTAAGTATATAATCATTATTTCCCCTTATTTATTCAACAACTTTCGGAACTGAATACATGTCAAATTTTTTGTATTTCGAGTTGCTCAATAACTCTTCTTTTGTGTTTGTCATTAATGGAATATCTTTTCTTTCAGGAGTATCTTCCATATCTTTCAGATTATTTATATCAACATCAGAAACATCAATTTTTGAGAGCTGCTCTATCCAATTGAAAACTTGGTTTAATTTATTGAGGAATTGATCTTTCTCGTTTTCCTCAATTTTAATTTTGGCTAACCGACAAACTTTGTCAAGATCCGTTATATTTAACACGATTCATTTATGAAAATGATATTACACCTTATATGATATCATTTTATGGATAATTTTCCAATACTCATAATATATGATCATGACCTTTTAAAGTGATGATTCTTCCTCTTGGAGTTTTTTGAATTAATCCTCTTTGAATTAAATATGGCTCTATGACTTCTTCAATTGTATTTGCTGATTCACAAAGTGCCGCTGCAATTGTGTCCAAGCCAACAGGACCTCCTCCAAATAGGTCTTTTATAATTCCAAGATACTTTTTATCTTCTGAATCCAATCCCATAGGATCAACATTTAATTGATCTAAAGAAGCAACCGTTATATCATAAGTTATTATTTTTTTCTCACTAAAACTTGAAAAATCCCGGATTCTCCTGAGCAATCTATACGCTATTCTTGGAGTTCCACGTGATCTTTTTGAGATTTCTAATGCTGCTGCTTCTTCTATTTCAAATCCCAATAAAGTTGTATTCCTCTCGATTATTGAGGCTAGTTCTTCAATTGTATAAAATTCAAAACGAAGTGGTATACCAAAACGTTCACGCAATGGTTGAGTTAATAATCCTAATCGCGTTGTTGCTGCAACGACAGTAAATTGAGGAATATCTATTCGAATGGATTTAGCAGTTTGTCCCTCTCCAATTAATATATCTATTTTAAAATCCTCCATTGCCGGATACAACATTTCTTCAACAGCGGGATTCATACGATGTATTTCATCAATAAATAAGACATCCTTCTCATTCATATTTGTTAGTATAGCTGCTAAATCTCCAGGCTTTGTCAATATAGGACCAGATGTAATTTTTATGGAAGAGCCCATTTCATTAGCAATTATTTGTGCCATTGTGGTTTTTCCAAGTCCCGGAGGGCCTGATAAAAGAACGTGATCCAAAGCCTCATTACGTGTTTTTGCTGCGTTTATGAAGACTTCTAAATTCTTGCATATTGCTTTTTGTCCTGTGAAATATTCCAAAGATTTTGGACGAAGAGACTTGTCTGCAAAAATATCTTCAGGTGATAAATTCGGAGTTACAATCCTATCCATTATACTCTCATTATGAATAATTAAAATTATTATAACATATTTTGAATAGCTTTGATTATTTGTTGTTTTCGGGAACAAATAGATTTGGGAATCATGAGCGCGCGACGTGTGGTAAAATATTCAGGGTACCACACGTCGCGCACTAAATTTCAGACGTAATGGCCATAAAAAGTTTTGTCAATTTTTTATTTCAACTCCTGTTTTATCATAAGTTTTTGTATATCCTTGAGCTTTTCCTTCTATGTATGGTGTTATGGACATAACTTCTCCTGATGGATAGAAGGTTACTTTATCTCCGCTTAATAATCCATTTTCAAAAAAGGAAAGCTCATATATACCCCCTCCTTGCGATTTTGGATAATAAAGTAGATTTTTTCCGGATTTCAATCCATGAATATATTCGCATTCCAAAACTACATCACCAAACTCATCAAACGCTTTAAAATGCCCATGTTGAAGTCCGTTCTTATATTCGGACTGAATTTGCTTAATTCCATTTTCGAAATACGTAGTAAATTTTCCGTCTTGTTTCCCATTTTTGTATTCGATAATCGAAAGAATCTTTCCCGTTGGATAATATTGTTTTACTTCTCCATTTATGAGGTCGTTTTCATAGTTTATTTCAGAGAGAATAATATTTTCAGGAGATACAAATGTCGTTTTCCCATGCTTTTGTCCATTGACAAAGTGTATGATAACTTTCCCATTTGTAACTTCCTGAACAAATTCTCCAGTGAAATTATCATTAATTTCAGGCATTTTCTTTTACAAAGTTATCTAATGCTTCACAGCATCTTTTTGCTCTTTCATTAGATGTTAAAGCATTAATCTTGATTCCGTTTTTTTCAAAATATTTTCTCATAACAGATTTTGCCCCATCAATAAGAGGAATATTTAGAACAATTATTTCCCTTATTTTTCCAAGTTTAGAATCATCTTTTGAAAAAATAACAGACATATCAACATTGTCATTTTTTCCGTTTAAAATACATTTTGTGGAAAGTGTTGAGTTTTTTTCAACTGTATGAAAATTACTTCCTAGTTTATATTCTTTTACAGTTTGTAATGTTGCAGTTTTTAATCTCCAAAGCAAAAAATTCACTAAAGATTCAATCAGCTTATCGTTTTTTTCACCACAGAAATTTTTTGAAATCGCGGTCGTATCCAAATTGTTTAAAGCAAATTTCATCATACTCTGCTCATTTGCTCCTTTTTCAACTAAGTTAATAAATTCTGGATACATTTCTTTTATTTTATTTTCTGCAGTTGTTTGCAAGTCTGTTTTTTGGCTATTTGCTATTGCTTTGTTTAAATATGACTCACTAATAAATCCTGAACATAAGAAAGCAAACATAGCCGTCATAGCTAAAGAAATTTTTTTTAATGACATAATATTAAAACCAGTTAAAAATTCTTTCTTTTATTATAACATATTTTTCATATGATACACTTGTTAGATTTCAAAATTTTCATGTATAGCTAATTGTTAAGATTATGGTGCCCTCGGGGAGACTCGAACTCCCATGTTTCGAAAAACGGCAGATTTTGAGTCTGCTGCGTCTACCAATTCCGCCACAAAGGCTTATTTTGATTATAAGCCACATTATCAAAAAAATCAATCTAAATATGATAAACTGTATTATTTCAAAAGATGTGAGACAAAAAGAGAGTCTTCTAACGCAGATTTAATATACAATTAAGAAATCTTCCTGTGTTTCATGTAAAAATTCTTCTATAATAATGCGATTCATTCGCTCCAGATTTCCATTGATCTTCGGTGAAGTATGCGGCAAAACAAATAATGGAATTCTTAATTCTTCGCATATTGTTTCAAAATCTTTCATAAATTCACTATCTCTATCAACTTGTATAGACTTAATAGGAAAGGATCTCTTTATTCAATATTTCTTTGGGAAGGTTTTCTAATTTAAAATTCGATATAAATAATTTCTTCTTTCTAGATTTTCGGCCACTTTTTATTACTAAGTTTGATTTGGCAATTTTAAATTTTTTTGAAATAAATTCTATAAGGGCCATATTAGCTTGATTATCTGTTGGTTTTGCATGAACCATAATCTTTAAAAAATATTGGTTTTCAATGGATACCACTCCGGAAATAGTCTCTTTCTTTGCTCCAGGAGTTAAATAAACTGAAAACTCAATACCATTATTTACCTCCTTAAAGATTTTACCCAGCATGGAGTATTTCCTTAACTTTCGTAGCTAAGTCTTTTAAGCTAAAAGGTTTTTGAAGAAAATGAATTTTTGAATTTTTTCCGATATCTTCTCTGAATGTATCTTTCGTATATCCGGAAATAAATATCGTTTCAAAATCATTTATTGTTTCTCTTAGTTTTTTATTTAATGTCGGACCATCAATCTTTGGCATGACGACGTCTGTAATTAATAAATCAAATTTTTCTTTTTGTGCAATTTCCAATGCTTCTTCTCCAGAAGCTGCTTCCAATACCTTGTATCCTTTATCTTTTAAGGCTCTTGATGAAAATAACCTCACTGGATCTTCATCTTCCACTAATAATATAGTTTCTGTGCCTGTTAAATCCCTTGAAACTTGCTCTGAATTGATTTTTTGAATAGTTTCTGTGCCTTGATATCTCGGAAGATAGATTTTGAAATTTGTCCCTTTATTGAGTTCTGTTTCAACATTTATAAAACCTCCTGTTTGATTTACTATTCCATAAACAGTAGCCAATCCAAGACCTGTTCCTGATCCTGATTCTTTTCGGGTTTTCTCGTCTTTGTCAGAAAAGAAAGGTTCAAAAATTTTCTCTATAAATTCAGGTTTTATTCCGCATCCTGTATCTATAACTTCTATTAACACATAATCTCCGGAAGGTGCCGTGTCATAAACACATTTGAAATCTTTATCGGAAAAATAATTTCTTGTTTTTATTTTTAATTCACCCTTTCCAGACATAGCATCTCTTGCGTTTATTACCAAGTTTATTATTACCTGTTCGAATTGGTTAATATCAACTTTCACAGGCCAAATATCTCTTCCATGAATCATTTGAAAATCTATACCCACTCCTATTAATCTTTTTAATAAGGATGATAGATCTGTCAAAACTTCAGTTATTGAAACAATTTTTGGCATTAAAGTTTGTTGTCTTGAAAAAGCAAGTAATTGACGAACTAAATTAGCTGCTCTTCCAGCGTTTTGTTTTATTTGCATAACATCACTGTAAGAGGAATCATTGATGGTATATCTTTGAAGTAATAAATCGCAGAAACCTATCATTGCAGTTAATAAATTATTAAAATCATGTGCAATACCTCCTGCAAGCTGCCCCACTGCCTGGATTTTTTGGGATTGCATAAATTGTTGTTCGAGAATTTTCTGACTTGATATATCAACTAACTGAATCAGAAAAAGGGGTTCTTTCGAGATTTTATCTATTGGACTAACATACGCAATTGCTGTTGTGTTCCCATCAGATAGTTTTACTTCTACTGAAGAAGATTTTTGGTGTTTTAAATGTTCAATAAGCTCGTCGCTATTTGTTATAAATTCAGATAAATTTCCATTTTTAGTTAGTATTTTGTTTTTTTCTATTATTACTTTATCCTGAATCATTGCTGAAAAGGCGGGATTTATAGCTTTTATTGCTCCGTTAATATTTACAGTAATAGATGGAATAATTGAAAAAGAGAAGATATTTTGATTGATAGAGTTGTCTTGTCTCTCATTTTCAAAAGTTTCAGATTTCATTATAATCCATGGCTGAATGGAGTTTTTTTGAGCTGGGGATTTTATTAATAAGGCATTAAAATCTTTTGAAAATTTAGGAGATATAATTACTTTGCAAGGTGTTTGTGAAGATATGTTATAATTAAAATCTTTTATAAATTCATTTATGCTTACACCAATAAGCTTTTCTCGGGAACTATTAAGTTGATTTGCAAATGTAATATTGGAACCAATGATTATTCCTCTATTGTTTATATAAAATATCCCTAATGGAAAATGATCTAAAAATCTTTCAAGCTTCTCATGATTTTTAAATATCTTTTCACTTTCCCAAAACTGCTTTGAAACATCTGTCAATGTGACAAGTGAAATAGATTCATCAATTAAAGAATCGTTTTCATTCAAAAAAGTTTCGGTTACAAGCCACCTTTTAAATTGGTTATTTAATCCCGAACCAGAACCTGATAACAAAGTATTGTAATTTTGTCTTTTTTCAAATAATTTATAGAACTTCTGAAAATCTTGAGATGCAGTAATCTTACCCATTAAATTTCGAAAAAATGAATCTTTATCTGAATATGATTGAGGATGAGTTGTATAAATTATATCTCCATTTTCATTGAAGGCAGCTAATTCATGATTGAAAGAAAGTGATTTTGAAACTGATCTGATTATATCCAAAAAATAATTAGACTTATCTAAATTTTGCTTTGTTTTGTAAAGGAATATACAAAGAAGCAAGATAATCAGAAAGAAAACAATTAGTGAAATACCTAAAAATTGATAACTTATGAGAATCTTTTGGTTAATAAATTCTAAGACTTTTTCCACAAAATTAGACAAGTTGCCTATTTGATTTTTCCACTCTTTCTTTATTATAACAAAAAAAATTTGAAAATCTCATAATAAAGTTGTAAACTCCAAGAGACTGTTTGTTATAGAGGTATATAAAAATGTTAAGATCAATAGTCGGATATGTTCTGTTTCTTGTAGCAACTTTATGGTTATGCGAAGATAAGGATATAAAATTTGGAAGAAATTGGAGACCTGTTATTTATGGCATAATATTTCAATGTGGAGTTATGTTTTTAATGACAAATTTGCCAGCATTTATATCGGGAATAGAATATGTTGCAAGAGGATTTATGCGTTTAAAAGATGCAACTCTAGAAGGAACTAAATTTGTTTTTGGATATGTCGGAGGTGGTGATTTGCCATTTGAATTGAAAGAAAATGGAATTCCATTTGTTTTTGCATTCCAAGTATTACCTACAGTTATTTTAGTCAGTGGTTTATCCGCAATTTTAACTTATCTTAAAATATTGCCGATTTTTTCAAAAATGATAGGATCAGTTTTCAGATTTGTTTTTAGAATCAAAGATTCAATAGGAATGGTTGCTGCTGCAAAGATATTTGTTGGACAACTTGAAGCCCCTTTGTTGATAAAACATAAATTACAATACCTTCCAAAATCAGATATATTTATTATATTATCATTGGCATTTGCAACGACTTCATGTGCGGTTATGCCTATATATGCAAGTGTACTAGATGGACTTTGCCCGAATCCGATGAAACATATAATAATTTCAACTGTTTTAAGTGTTATTTCTGTTTTAATCGTATGTTCTGTTGCAATGCCTGAAGATAAACTTGAATATAATTATAAAGACGATGAAAAACCTGAAGAACAGCAATACACGAGCTTTATGAGTGCTATGTCAAAAGGTCTTTCTGACGGAACATTTGTTTGGTGGTCTATTATAGGTTCATTAATCGGCATGATTGCTCTAATCACTCTAGCAAATTATTTATTAGCTTTATTACCGAATTATTCTGGCTCTCCTATAACTTTACAAAGAATTTTTGGATTTTTTATGTATCCTTTTGCTTGGCTTATGGGAATAGAAAGCTCGGATTTATCCGCTGTATCCCAAATCTTGGGGACCAAAATGGCTTTAAATGAGACTATTGCATTTTTCGATTTGGCGAAGGCTAATATTTCTCAGGAAAGTATTTTAAAAACTATATATGCAATAAATAACTTTGGTAATTTTTCATGTATTGGAATAACTGTTGCAGGTTTGACAGCTTTGGCTCCAAGTCAAAAGAATATAGTAACTTTAGCAGGAAAAGCTTTTGTTGCTGGATTTTTAGCTTCAGGATTAACCGCAACATTAGCCAGTGCTTTCTTTTCTATTTAAAAAGGAGATTTTATGCAGACTATAATAGATAAGGCTTTTTTACAACATAAAGATGCATGGAGAAATAAAGAAATTTATAAGAAAATATACGATTTCTCCATACAAAATCCAGAAGAATATTGGAGAGCTCAGATTGATACATTGTCATGGACAAAAACACCCAATATTGTTATGGAAAAAAAGCCTCATGGAGCCACAAAATGGTTTCCTGATGGAAAAATTAATGCTTGTTATAACTGCGTTGATCGCCATGCTGAAAAAAATCCGAATAAAACTGCAATTATTTGGCAAAGTGAAACAGACATTGAACGATATGAATACATTTCATTCAAAAAGTTGAAAGAGGAAGTTTGCAGATTTGCAAATACATTGAAGAAACTAGACCTTACAAGAAAAGATTATGTCACAATATATATGCCTATGGTTCCTGAAGGAGTTTATGCCTGCTTAGCTTGTACTCGTCTTGGAATTCCATATACAGCAGTGTTTGCAGGCTTTTCACCAAGCGCAGTTGCTCTTCGTATGAATGATTGCGGATCTAATTTTATTATCACATGTGATGGAAACTCAAGAGGAGGAAAAATCATTCCTCTGAAAAAAAATATTGACGAAGCAAGGAAAATTTGCAAACGAGAAATACGCTCACTTATAGTAAAACGCCAAAATATTGATATTGATTGGGACGATAAACTTGATTTCGACTATTATGACATTTCAAAGGATCAATCTACTGATTGTGAAATTGCTGACACAGATTCTGATTCTGAATTATTTATTTTATATACTTCCGGTTCTGTTGGAAAACCAAAAGGTGTTACAATGGGAACTGGTGGTTTTCTGATGTTTTCAGGATTAACAGGAAAATATTTCTTTAATCAATTTGATGATGAGATTTTCTGGGGATCAGGAGATATCGGATGGATGGGAGGACATGCATATGCCCTGTATTCTGCTTTATGTAATGGAGTTACATCTGTTTTCTTTGAAGGCATTCCAACATATCCGAGAAACTCGATTTTCTGGGAAATTATTGATAAACATAAAGTAACATCTTTCAACACAGCTCCAACAGCACTCAGAGCTATGATGAAACATTCCGAAGAAACGCTAGCTAACACTTCTCGTGATTCTTTGAAATATCTTGGCGTTTTCGGAGAAATTTTGAATAAAGATGCCTGGTATTGGTATTTCAATGAAGTTGGAAAAGGAAGATGCCCTATAGTCAATATGTGGGGACAAACCGAGCTTGGAGGAGTTCCAACAGCTCCTTTGAGTTGTTTGGAGGATATGAAAACTTATGGACATATTGGACGTCAATTTTTTGGTTGCAAATTAATACTAAAAGATGAAGATGACAATGACATTACAACCCCTGAAACAACTGGAGCTATGTTTATTAAATATCCTATTCCGGGAATGTTAATACGAGTTTTTGGTGATGAAAATGCTCTTGAAAAAATGTATTATTCACAATCGAAAGAAGATATATATTGTACAGGAGACGAAGCTTATTTCGATTTTGATGGCAATTTCTGGGTAACTGGAAGAATAGATGATGTTTTGAATGTTTCTGGACACAGAATAAGCCCTATTGAAATTGAAGAAGTCATTGCCGGATGTGAGGTTGTTGCTGAAGTATCTGTTGTGGGGTATCCTCATGAAGTCAAAGGAGAAGGGATTTATGCTTTCGTAGTTTTGAAAAAGGAAATAACTGACGAGCAAAGAAGAAATGCTACGAAATTAATTTCTGATAGAGTGAGAAAAATCATAAGTCCAATAACAAAACCGGATATAATTTCAATAGTTAACGATCTTCCAAAGACACGTTCTGGAAAAATTATGCGAAGAATATTAAGAAAAATCGCAGCTAATGACGTTCAAGATTTCGAAGATTTAACAACCATCTCCAATCCTGATTGTATTGAAGATATAATAAATACGTTAAAAAGTTAAGATTATTCTTATATTTATTTAAAAATTTAAATATTAAAAAGTTTTGTTTTTTGGATTTATGGTAGTTCATATAATGAAAGTTAGTTAACTAATAAGGATAATATTTTTATTAATAAAAATATTATTAGACTCGCGCTTGCCGGTGTCATAGCCTCTAGTTCTTTAGCTATGGCATCTTCAAGTTATACCTTTGAATCAACGTATGATCCAATGAATGATCCGACGAATCCGGCCAGTCCTATGTATGGTCCCACGATGATGTAATAGGTGTTTAGCTGAATTTGGACTATATCATATTACGAGAAGAGGTGTTTTGCCTCTTCTGTTTCAATAACTTTTCGTATCCTACATTTTGTCATCAAATAATTCTTTCAATTTCGCTGTCACAAAGTTTATGCCACTGAGACGACATATCATTTTTTGACGACAAAATGACGGGATGAGATCATTAAAATGGTCGTATAAAAAATTAATTAAAAAATATAGTTCTTTGATTTTTTGATTATCATAGCCGTTTTTTTTCATTACTACAGCTAGATTCTTATAAGAGCCGGGATAAGAGTCACCATTCTGCAATAACTCAGAAGGTACTTCTATTTCGTCTTGTAAAAAACGTTTAAGGAAAAGCTGAGTGTAAAAACTTACTCTATCTTTCATGTAAATTCGTAAGAATGATATACGATTTTGCTTTTCAGAGGAAATATTCCGATTTCTAAATAATTCTTTATTCAAACAGCTGTGCTCTTTATCCAGCTCTTTCAAGGATATACTGTTGCATTCTTCATAATTGCTTTTATAACTGGGGTCATAAACGAATTTTGAATTGAATGCATTTATTTCATTTTTAGACAAGGGACTGCTTATTGTGAGCTTTATATCTGTACTCAAATCAGAAACATTTGTCTTAAAAAAGAAGGATCTGAAGAGACCGTATAGAGTAAAATACTTTCAAGTGATGCAGCTTCGTATATGGTTATACAATTTATCAAAAGCATAACGGGTAAGAATTTTAAAATTTTCATAAGTTTAATAAAAAATAATTAACATTGTCGCATTTTAATACAACTATAGGTGATTGTCAATAATTAAAATATATTATGGAATATGTATTGATTCTTCTTCAATTATGTCTTCCTCATCGGTTTCATAAAGCTTGTCAAGCAAAGCGCTCATTTTTGGTTTTCCTTTTGTGTTTTCTATAAATATCGACTCATCTTCTATTACTACCTTATCCAAAATTTCTTTCTTATCTATTTGAGCAAAAAGACTATTTTTTGCATTTTTCAAGTTTTGTGTTTTGTTTGTTATAGGATAGTCTTTGAAATATTTATCCATTAATTGTGCAGCATACATATCTCTTGATTTTGCATTTTCACCCCCCATTACAACAACAAACAGGCGTTTTGCTTTTCCTGTTTTGCTATACCTTATGGCAGTTACTAAAAGATTATATCCTGACGCATTAATATATCCTGTTTTGGCTCCATCAGCTCCTTTGTACCAATGCAATATTTTGCAATGAGTGCTATAAGTTTTTGATTTATAAGTGAATTGTTTTAAGCAAAATAGATGTCTGTATTGGGGAAAATCTTTATATAAAGCTATTCCCAATCGAGCGAGATCTCTCGCACAGCTTTTTTGTTTTTTGTTTGGAACGCCTGAAGGATTAACGAAATTTGTATTTCTCATACCTAATAACCGGCATTTTTGATTCATAAGAGCGCAAAATTTTGTAACATTTCCAGCTATTCCTTCTGCCGCAACAACAGCAGCATCATTTGCAGATTTTATAAATAATGCTTTTATAAGATTTAAAACGCTGATCTTTTCTCCGACTTTTAAGCCTAATTTTGAAGGCATTTGATTGCAGGCAAATTTCGAAGCTTTAAATTTTGTATTGAAGGTAATTTTGCCTTTTTTTATATGATCAAAGAGGATATAAATAGTTATAAGTTTTGTTATCGAGGCCGGAAACCTTGAGGTTGTAGCTCTATCTGAAAATAAAACCTTATTTCCATTTGTATAATCGATAACTATTGCCGCCTTTTTAGAAGTATTCGCATTTAAAATCGGAATAAGAAAAAAACAGATTAAAA
>CAUDEV010000002.1 GCA_958448685.1 uncultured Alphaproteobacteria bacterium
GGTGCCCCTGCGGTGTCATCAGCCGTTTGCCGGTGAGGCCTTCTTTCTAATTCACGCTTCGTGCAGTGACTTATTTTGATAGGTTAATTGTAAAGTCACAACTTCTTCAATATGGTTTAAGGTTAATTTAACATCCAGCCCATAAGGTGGAAGGGTTTATTGGGAGATAAATTTTCTTGCAAAAAGTTGCTTTTGTCAAAAATTAATCGAAGGCGGCTTCTGAATTAATCTTTTAATATTCTCTTAACAAAAACTTCAGTAGTGAGCCTGAGCGCATTGTTTGTTATAACTCTTTTTATATTATTTTTTCGAAAGGAACGAAGAGATAGGAATTGATTTACGAAATTTAGTCAAGTCCGAAGAGTGAGTGGAACGAACGAGACTTGACGAAATGGGAGTAAATCAATAAAATCGTTTCCACCTTTCGGAAATATAATATAGATTATATAAGAGTCATATGGGGACGCGCGACGTGTGGTAAAATTAACGAGTATACCACACGTCGCGTGCCCGAATATCTCTTATATTTTTAGTATATCTCCCACGTTTCTCATATGTCAAATTCTAAAAAGTCCCATAAAATTTTAGAGATTTTTTTCTTAAATCGCACTTTCAAAATTAATGAGTCGGGAAATAAATTCCCCGACTCCAAGATTTAAATTTCCTCAAGAACACGTTTATTACATTTATCAAGAAATTCAATAAACATTTCTGTTGCTCTTGAAATATTTGTACCTTTTTCATTTTCTGGAAAAACGCTTTTCACACTATCGTGTACAGATTTAGCATATGATTCTATTTCTTTCTTCTTTGGAGTATAAAGATATTTTGGCAGTGCAATCTTATAATTCATATTTATAATCTTTTTTCCATTCCCTCCAATTGTTATATTATAATTGAAAGTAGGGACTATCACAGATTCATCACAAGTATCTGACGTAAGACTGATTACTACTGTGTCTCTCGGAATATCACTCCTTTGCACAATATGATCTCTCAAAGAACTTATAGTTGCACATTTTTCAGATGAGGATTTGTGTAAAATTATCTTAAGTTCACCAAGAGCTTTTTCTATAGATGATGTAACTTTGTTTTTTTCAGATTCTTTTTTGATATATTTGACATCAGTCAACAGTGTTTCTGCTGTTGAAAGAATTTCTGTTACCCCTAGTCTTTTTATGCTAGATTTTGCTTCTTTATCTCTTGTAGAAATACTTTCGGAAACTATCCCTGAAATAGAAGGAGAACTTTTATTAAAAGATATAGTTTCGAAGGAACTTTTTAAATCTGAGATTGAACTTGAGCTATATAGTTTGTGAAAACATTCATTATATGTTCTGCCTTTTTTAAAAGCGTCATAATATAGGGAAACCCACTCAGGATTATACTCATCTATTAATTCAGGTTTGTCAACATATGCAGATACAGCCGCCTTTGTGAAATTTCTAAAACCAATACAACATCCACAACATGTGTATAAAGATTTTGGGCACAATATTTTGCTTGGTATTCTACGTACTATTTCTATAGCTTCATCCATAGACATCATACCTAAAGCGCAAATAGCTGCAGGAATTGCTCCCCCGCCTTCTCCAACAAAGGAATCTATGACAGAAAATAATTTTAAGTCACTTCCTGGAAAATCTCTATTAGCTGATATTTTTAATGTATTTTCCAATTCTCTCAAAAAATACATCAAGGCTAATGTCTGAGTTTTTCCATTAGCATCTAAGAGCAAGATAATATCGATATTATCTGGATTTTCATCAGTTTCCACTTGATGAGAAAGCTCATCGAATGTTTCACTCAATGGAACGAGACTTTCTGGAATTATAAGCCCCCTACTTTGATCTCTTCTTAATCTTTCGACAGCGGCTATTCCGGAATTAAAAGATTCCATATTCTGGCCACTGATTTCATCAAAATTCTGAGAAACTTGAGTTTTGATTTTGGCTTCCTCCCCTTTTTCTGCCCCTAACTCTTCTGACTCAACATAAAAACAAGTCGTGTAACAAAGAATTAAGGAAAAGGCCTTTATTAGTTTTAACATAAAGCCTCCAAAAATAAGTTCTTCTCAACTATATTTTAATTTAAAATAGTTAAAAAAGTGTTAACGATATATAAAACTAAAGATGAGAACTGATTTTTACATCAACTATTAGTGGTACATTAAGTTTTAAAATGTTCTCCATAGTATTTTTTATAAAAGGAATCGTATCTTCAACTTTTTCTTCTGGTATTTCAAAGACTAATTCATCATGAATTTGCAGAAGTATATCAAGATCTTTGTTTCCCAGTTTAACCATGGCGAGCTTGATTATATCTGCATTACTTCCTTGAATTGGAGCATTTATTGCTTGTCTTTTTGCGAAATTAACAAGATTTATATTTTTACTATTTATGAGAGGAACAAAGCATTTTCTTCCAAATATTGTTTCAACAAATCCATTCTCTTTCGCATAGTTTTCAGTTTTCGTGATATAGTCGGTTATTTCAAGATATAATCCCATAAAATCTGAATATATTTGTGAGGCTTCAGAATAAGTAATTTGCAGTCTTTGAGAAAGCGTATGAAGAGAAATACCATATAGTATACTGAAATTTATTTCCTTTGCTATTCTTCTTTGATCTTTTGTCACATTGTCTTTCGAGACATTAAAGATATGCATAGCTGTGGATTTATGTATATCATCTCCGGACAAGAAAGAATTTTTTAACTTTTCACAATCCGCTATATGAGCTAAGAGTCTTAATTCCATTTGTGAATAATCAAATGAAACTAATTTATAGCCATCTCTTGCAATAAATGCTTTTCTTATTTTTTGACCTTCTTCAGTTCTGTTTGGAATATTTTGTAAATTAGGCTCACTGGAACTTAATCTGCCAGTATTAACAACTGTTTGCAAATATAGAGTATGAACTCGAGAATTTTCATCCGCCAAATCTTTTAAAGGTTTAACATATGTATTCAACAGTTTTGAAAAGCCTCTCCATTTCAAAATCTTGTCTGTTATTCCATCATGACATCCACTGAATGTTTTCAATGTTTGGGCATCTGTTGATTGTTTTTTGGTAGCTTTAAAACCTAACTTTTCATAAAGAATAAATGCAACTTGCTTTGGAGAAGCTATATTAAATTCACTTCCTGCAATTTTATAAATCTGAAGTGCTGTGGATTCTATTTTTTCTTGAAAATAAATTTCTAGCTCGTTTAAATAAGTTTTGTCTACTTTTATACCTAAACTTTCCATTTTTGCCAAAACTTTTGTCAATTTATTTTCGATTTCAAAAAACAGATATTTTGTTTTTTCATCAATATGACTTAATAAATATTCATAAATTTTTTCTAGTGTCTCTTCTTTTGAATCTGAAGAAATCCCATATTCTGCCGCCATCAATTCAAGAGTGTGAGAAATTTTGGTTCCGATATAACAATATGATAAAACCGAAATATCAAAGGTATTTTTCACATCTATTTTGTTTTTATAACAGTCCTTAATCAAGATTTTCGAATCTTCACAAATTTTTTGTATATCAGTATTTTCCAATTTTGATTTTAACTTAATTAATTGTGAAGGATCATAATCTGAAAGTATGATTAACTTATCCCCATTAATCATTAATGGTTTGGAATCTAATAAGATTTGATGTTGAGTTGCTTTCGATTCTAATAGTCTTTTAAAACCAAAATTTTTAAAGAAATCTTCTAAATTTTCAGCTTTAGAAATTTTATATTCAAAATCTATATCTAAATCACTTTTTAATTTGATCAGTTCTTTGGATAGAATTGCTTTATCTATTTCCTGTTTCAATGTTTCATTTCGTTTATTTTTCGGTAATTCATCTAGGTGATTTATTAAGTTTTCTATAGAACCATATTTGTTAATTAACTCAGCAGCTGTTTTCGGTCCGATTCCAGGAACACCAGGAACATTATCAGAACTATCACCCATAAGGGAAAGAACATCTAAGATTTTTTGATGATTTACTCCAAATTTCTTAAAAACATCCTCTTCTGTGATATATTTTTGTTTCATAGGATCGTAGACTGAAACCGTATCACTCATAAGCTGCATTAAATCTTTGTCAGAAGAAATTATATTAATTTTATGTCCTTTTATTTTTGAAACATAAGAAGCAATAATATCATCAGCTTCATAACCAATTTTCGAAGATATAAAAAACCCGAATTTTTCGCAAGCTTCCTTTATAAATGAAATTTGAGAAACCAATTCCTCTGGCATTGCTTTTCTATTGGCTTTATATTCAGTATAAATCTCATTGCGAAAAGTTTTTTTCCCAGAATCTAAAGCTGCTATAAACATAGAATTTGGGAAAAGATTGGTTATTTTTCGCATCGCGGCACAAAAGCCATATAATGCACCAACTTCTTTCCCTTTATATGTCAAACTTGGCAAAGCATAAAATGCTCGATATATAAATCCCGAAACATCTATTAAATTAATCATCCGCTTTTCCGAATTCTTACACTTTTTACCTTTCTAGGATCAGCATCTAGAATTTCAAATTCCAGGTTTTGTTTTGGACACACAACCAACTCACCTCGAACTGGAACATTCCCTGTCAATGAAGAAATCATTCCTCCAATTGTATCGATGGATTTATCTTCGGGAATAATTTTTATTCCTCCAAATTTACTAATTTCGCTGAAAGTTGATTTGGCATCAGCAATAACAGAACCATCAGAACTTTTTAAGACCTTTTTTTTCAAGCTTTTTATTTCTGCAGCATCTTGAATATCTCCGATCACTTCTTCAATAATATCCCTAAATGAAACTAATCCATCAACTCCTCCATATTCATCAACTACTATTGCTATTTTTATTCCTGTTTCTCTCATTTTAAAAAGTAAATCCAAACTTTTCATTGTTGGAGGAACAAATAAAACATCTTTGATAAAAACATTTATGTTTACAGGTTTGTTCATATGGAACCAATTTGCAACTTCTTTTAGATAAACGACTCCAAGAACATTATCTATATTTCCCTGATAAACAATTATTGTTGATTTTTGAGTTTCAACAAACCTTGATAATAAGATTTCAATTCGGGTTGTTGATGGAATAGCCTCAATTTCCACACGAGGAACCATTATATCTTGAACTCTAACATCTCTCAGATTGAGAACATTACCGAGAATTTCTCGCTCATTTTCCTCAATTGATTGTGTTTCAGAACAACCATCCTCTTCAATCAATTCCTCTATAGTATCTCGTAATGAAGGTTCTTTTGATTTTCTCCAAAATAGAATTTTTATTAAAAGTTTCCTAAACCGATTATATATTGATTCGCTTAAACTCATAAAAACATTATTCCTTAATAATATACGGATTCTCTAATCCAAAGTTTTGTAGAATTTTTATTTCTAATTCCTCCATTCTTTCTCTTTCTTCAGATTTTATATGATCAAATCCAAAAAGATGGAGTATTGAATGTATTAACAAATGAGTCGCTCTGTCAAAAAATTTAAAACTGAACTCTTTTGATTCTTGCATAATTTTATTATACGACATAATAATATCTCCAAGCAATAATCTATTTTCTTGAAAAACTGTGTCTATTTTGCAAATGTCATTTAAACAAAACTGAGGAAATGAGAGAACATTTGTTGTTGTATCCTTATTTAAAAAACGTTTATTTAACATTTTGATATTTTCATCGTTTGATAAAAGTAAATTTATTTCAAAGGATTTTGATCCAAAATATACTCGTTTCAAAACCTTTTCAAAAATTATATTTATTTTTTCACTCCATTCGACAAATCCGTCTTGTTTTTTCCACTGTTCATCTTCAATATTAAGAATTATTTCATTCATACAATTTTCCCTTTGACTGAATTATCTCCAGCAAAATCTATTTTTACATTTCGAAATTGTCCAATCAAATTTTCATCACTTTCAACTATAACAGATTGAAGGAAAACATTTTTCCCTATATATTGCTTTTCTTTTCGCCCTATCCTATCAAACAAAATTTCCTGCGTTTTTCCTAAAAGTGATTTATTAAAATAAATTTGATCTTTTAAAAGAGCCTTTTGCAAAATGTCCAGTCTTTTTTCCTTTATATCTTCAGAAATTTGACCAGTCATCTTATCCGCTGGTGTGTTTTTCCTTCGACTGTATTTAAATGAATAAGAAATAGTATATTTCGCTTCCTGAACTAATTTTACCGTATTCTCAAATTCTTCATCTGTTTCTGTTGGAAATCCCACAATAAAATCTGATGAAAATTGAATATTCGGACAAATATCTCTGAATTTTGATAATTTATCTAAATATTCTTGAGCAGTATGGCCTCTGTTCATAAGTTTCAAAATTCTATCATCACCTGATTGAACAGGAATATGAACAAATGGGACTAGAACTGGAGTATTTGCATGAACTTTCATTAATTCTGTTGTGAAATCTTTTGGATGTGAAGTTGTGTAACGTAATCTTTTTAAACCATCAAGTTCAGCAATTTCTTGAATTAAGCGTTCTATTCTCCAAGTGTTTTGCGAATTACCAATTGTGATATAAGGGGCTTCTCCATGATATGAATTAACATTTTGACCTATTAATGTTATTTCTTTTGCTCCATTTGCTAAAAGCTCTTTGATTTCGGTTATAATATCTTTTACAGGCCTAGAATATTCTCTTCCTCGAGTGTAGGGAACAACACAGTATGTACAAAAATTATCGCATCCTTCTTGAATTGTTACAAACTCACTATAAGAAATATTTTTTCTTTTTGGTAAGCTGCTAAATTTTTTATCCTGATCAAATTCAAGATCAAGAATCTTATCTTTTTTCCCTTTCAGCACAGCATTAATATGTTCAGGCAATCTATGATAAGTCTGAGGACCGAAAGAAATATTAATCCCTTTGTGATTAAATATCAAATCTTTTTCAGCTTGTGCAACACACCCCCCAACTGCTATTACTTTTGTTATTTTTGTTTTTAAAAATCCTATATTAGAAAATAGCCTTTGAGCTGCCTTTTCTCTGATATTGCATGTGTAAAAAATTAGTATATCTGCATCTTTGGAATCATCAACAGGCTCAAATCCAGATTTTGTCAAAGTATCTATAATTCTTTTTGAATCATAAACATTCATTTGACAGCCATAGACTTCTATATAAAATTTATTCATCTTAATTTACTATATTTGCCGTATGATACCTGTCAAAAGAATTCATTTCTATGATTTTTATAATCATATTTGATCGTTCTTTAGCATCGACGGTTTCAAGAAGAGATTGTTTTTCGCTTGGATGAAATGGACATGCCATAGCGAGTGCTGAAATCAAAACATTTGTTGGGGTTTTTTCAATCTCTTTCCAATTTGGAGCAATTTCTAAATTTCGAAAATATAAATCTAAAGCATTCATTAAACGAGATCTATCTATTTCAAGTTCTTCTGTTTTTTCTGTATCCACTGAAAATTTTTCATAATTTACAGAAACTCGTTCTATCCCATTAATATCTGCAGGAAATTCTTCCAAAACTTCAAACCTACAAAGCCCAAATATGTTAATGGTAATTTCACTTGCTATTGGTATTATTTCTGTAATACGTCCTGCGCATCCTGTTGTAAATGATTTAGATTTTTCTTTATTTTTTGAATCTTTAACAAGAAGAGGCTTTGGTTGGATTATGGCAACTATATTATTTTCTATAACCTCCGGAGAGATGGCAAGATAATCATTTTCAGACATAACTATTGGCAATTGAGCACGAGGCATTAAAATCGTTGATTTTACTCTAAAAACCGGAAGTATTGTCGGGAGTTTTTCCATAAACCAAAAATCTCTAATCTATATATGGCAGTCTAACATAAAAAACAAAATATTTAAAGCCTACTCAACAAATTTGGAAACAATATTTAATAATTTAGAGGAAGAAGTTGCATAGATATCATATGTTCCATTTTCTTTTTCGGTGTAATTTATAAATCCTCCGGATTCTCTTATTAATACAATACCGCTTGCAATATCCCAAAGTGTTACATTTTGAGCTATAACAACATCATATTTTCCTGCGGCTAAATAAGCTAAATCCAATGCCATTGAACCTGTTTTTCGAATTATGGCGCCTTGATTAAAAATCCTTTGCTCTATATCAAAATTAGTTCTCAAGGCAACAACTGCTTCTTGCAATTTTTCACGATTAGAAACTCGCAATCTATTTCTGTTTCCTTCAAAAGCTCCTTCTCTTAATCCCGCTTTGAAACAATCACCTCTCATTGGATCCAATGTGACACCAGCAACGAACTCTTTGTTTTCCATAAGTGCTATATTTATTGCAAAATATGGAATTCCTCGCATAAAGTTGTTTGTTCCATCAATTGGATCGACTATCCAAATTGAGTCTTCATTCTCATTTTTTGAAAATCCTGATTCTTCACAAATAAATGAAAATTCCGGTCTTGCTTTGGAAAGTTCATAAATTATTTTGCTTTCAGAGTTCTTATCAGAAGATGTTACAAAATTTCTAATTCCTTTTCTTGAAACCTGCAATCTTTCAAGTTCTCCAAAATCACGGACTACTATAGATGCCGCTTTATCTGCAGCTTTTGTCATGACGTGCAATATTGCAGAAATGTTCATAAATGCTATTTTGCTCTTTCTACATAAGTGGAATTTGAAGTGTCAACAACAACTTTCGTTCCAGTCTCAATATGCTGAGGAACCATAATTTTCACTCCATTTGATAAAACAGCTGGTTTATAAGATGATGCTGCCGTTTGACCTTTCACAACAGGCTCTGCTTCAACTATTTCCAAAACAACAGTTGCTGGTAATGCAACGCTGATCGGTTCATTTTCATACATACAAATGTTGACAATCATCCCATCTGTCAAGAAAGCAACAGAATCACCAACTAAATCGACTGATAATTGTATTTGATCATATGTTGTTTGATCCATAAAATGCAAATAATCACCATCTTGATAAAGAAACTGAAAGGCCTTTTCTTCTAAAAATACTTTTTCAACAGTATCAGCTGATCTGAATCTCTCATTTAATTTTTGTCCCCCTTTAAGTTCTTTCATTTCCGTTTGCATGAAAGCTCCACCTTTTCCAGGCTGCACATGCTGTGTTTTGGTAACAATCCATAATTTTGAATTATATTCTAAAACATTTCCGACTCTTATTTCGTTAGCGCTAATTTTCATTTAAATCCTAAAAATCAATGGTAGCGGAGGAGGGACTTGAACCCCCGACACGCGGATTATGATTCCGCTGCTCTAACCAACTGAGCTACTCCGCCATATCCTGATTATTTAATCATGCTATAAAACTCGTATAATTTCAAGAACTTTTTTCTAAATTAACATCCAGTGGAACCCAAACCGTTATGTCCACGAATCGTTTCTGAGAGTGCTTCTGTTTCCGTCCAATTTACTTTTAAGAAAGGCACAATTATAATTTGCGCTAATCTCATAGATGGCTTTATCACAAAAGGGATATTAGAATGATTTATCATTATCAATTTTATTTCTCCACGATAATCAGAATCGATAATTCCCGGAGAGTTCAAAACTGCGATCTGATACTTTGCAGCTAGTCCTGATCTTGAACAAACCATACCAAAATGTTTTTCAGGAATTTCAATAGCGATACCCGTCGGGAGAATCTTCGTTTCAGATGGATTTAAAACTATATCCTCTGTGATACAAGTACTCAAATCGGCTCCTGCGCTGTATTCACTGCCATAATTTGGAGTGATGGCGTTATCATTCAGTTTTTTAAATTTTAATTCCATTAATTCAGCCTTTCCGTAATAATTGAAACAATTTCTTTATCTTTGGATAATATATCGTGGTTCTTGATATAGAACTTGCATATCTCATCAGATTGATCCATATCCACAATTTTATGGATAAGTTCTTTTGCTATATGAACATATTCCAGTTTTGTCGCTATGATCAGGAGTATCCAAAGTTTTTCAATATTTTTATCACTAATATTTGCCAAATAAGACTGGGTAAGTTCAAATATATCCTTGCGATTAGTTTTTAGTAAATACTCTGATATTTCACGCTTTGGATTAAGTTGCAAGAATTCTTTGACAGAATTTAATATCTTTTTTCCGTCGATATTATTTTCGAAGGCGAAATCAAGGTATTTTGATAATATAAAAATATTGGAAGGATAATTTTTATGTAAACGTTCGATTATTTTTAATTTCTTTTCAAAATTTGGTTCCAATTCAAAGTCTTGAAGTTCCAGAGAATAATTATATTTATCAACAAAAGTCTGTGGTAAATTATATTTAAATTTAGAAGGATCAAAATAAAAATCAATATTATTTTTATTGGCTAATTTTGCTATTTCTAAAATTTTATCAAAAACAACTATGATATTTTCATAATAGCTTTTTATAACTTTATTTGCTAGATTAATTGAAGCATTTATATTTCCATTCTTTATATACTTTTCAAGCTCGTACTTTATTAAATATATATCAATGCAATGTAAACCTGTTTTATCAAAGTTTTTGAGAGATAGACCTCTTTTGATTGCGAGAGCAATTTTTAAAATATTCATGTTCTCAGTAGTAAATGTTTTTTCAAATTCTCTTGAAAAATCGAAATCATCAGAAACAATAAGTTTTGCCAATCCATGGATAGATTTTGTTTCTTCTGCAGTTTTGTTTTTAAAAAACAAAGACAAAAACCAAATGAAGAATGATTTTATAGAAAAACAAATTAACCAGAGAAATGTCCAAATTGTCAAGATATCATAGATCCCTATTGAAAATTCTCTGTTTGCTATAGAAAGTTCTAAATGGCCAATTTCAGGTACTGAAAATTGTATGACTGCAAATATCAAAGTTAATATTAATAAAGACCAAAATTTTCTCCAAATTTTCATAATAACATTTTGAAAAACAGCTTCATAATAATCTTACACTAATTTTTTGAAAATTACACTTATTCATTTTGTGTTTGTATTAGTTCATAGAGAGGTAAAAATCCCTAAAATTTTATGGGACTTTTTAGAATTTGACATATAATAATCAAGTTGTATATCCTGAAATTAAGAACGCCTGATGACGTTCACTACTCCTAAGTATATGCAAGAGTCGTCATAAATGGCGCTCGCGAGTATGGTATCTTTGATATTATACCATACTCGCGGGCGCCTCTCAAAAGCTATACAAATTAGTTAACAAAATTTAAAGAAAGGTAAATTAATCATGAATAATATTTCTATATTGAAAATTGAATCTGATAAGGGAATACTTCTCCTTTCAAGAAACGCTAAACAAGAAATTTTTCCAAAATCAAAAATCGAAATTATTCGAAATATAAACGAACAACCAATAAAACAAAAACTACAAAAAATTAAATGCGTTATAGAAACTACTGATATACCAGATATATCTATATTAAAAACAAATGATAGTTTTAAAATTTACTCAATAGTAAAACTTAAACAATACGGTTCGAAAACTCCACAAATCAATTATGTGGAAGATTCTTTAAAAGTCTTGGATGAATTCATTATATTTAGGCCAATATTTAACATGTTATTAACAAATTTCAGTTGTGTTTCTCAAAACTTCGATTTAGGTCCAGCAAAATGGAAACTTGAATTTGAAAACATTTAAAAATAACTTGTATTTTATTTATTAATCGAATATAATATACCTCAAATAAGATAGTGTTTTTAATTATGGAAAACATTGAGAGAAATTTATTAAAAATTTTTTGATAATTTTCTGTTTTTAGGTTATACTATGAGAGTAGGTTTTGATATTAGGAGTTGTTATTGGTTATTGGGAGATCGCATTTTCTTAGTATATGTTTGATGGCTATGGCCACATCTATAGCTATAACAGAATATGTGATGTATAAGCCTGCTCCTGTTTCAGAAAATCTTGACGAAGAAGCCTTATCTAAAGTTGATGACGAGACTGTGGAAGATACAGAAGAAGTGAGTGATGAAGTAGACTCGAATTTAGATGAAAATGAATCAAATGACATTGAAACCTCACAAAAGCCTTCAGCCCCTACACCAGAATCAAAATCTAATTCAGACCCTTTTAAAACAACAGGAGAAACAGAAGTAATAATCAATAGTGGGGATACTCTCACATCGCTTCTTGGATCTCTTGGATTTGATAAAACCGATATTTATTTAGCATCAAAATCTTTATCTAAAATTTATAATCTAAGAAATTTAAAAATAGGACAAAAGATTATAGTTCGTGGCAAACGAGATAATTCTGGAGAACTTACTTTAAATGGATTTGAGATTTCTCCAGATTACAGATATAAAATTATCGTTTCAAAAACGGATTCGGGATATTCTGCAGAAAAAGTTGAGGTTCCTATTAAAAAAGTAATCAGAAACATTTCTGGGACGATATCTCCGAAATCTCCGGAATATTCCTTGATGCAATGTGGTGTAAAGCCTAATTTGTCAAAAGAAGCCCTCAGAAATCTTGCGGTTATTACTAATATAAAGTCCTCCAAAACACCAGTTGATTTTGAATTTTTATATACAGAATTTTATGATGATCAAGGAAATGTTGTAAAAAGGCCTGATTTGCTTTATGCTTCGTTTTTCGTTAATGGTAAGATAAGAAGAATTTATAAGTTTCAAGATAATGGAGTGAATGAATACGTTGATTCAAATGGAATGATCATAAAAACTTTAGCCCCTTCAAAATCTATGTTAAATCATCCATTGCCGCGTATGAAAATTACCTCAAAGTTTGGAATACGTCGGCATCCTATAAGTGGAAGAATAAAAGGACACACAGGAGTTGATTTGTCTGCTTCGATAGGAACGCCAATAAGGGCTGCTGCAAGTGGGGTTATTGTCCACGCATCATATTATTCGGGGTATGGAAGGTATATTAAAATCAAGCATTCAAGTGCAATAAACACAGCTTATGGTCATTTGAGCAGAATTGTTGTTAGAAATGGGCAACGAGTTTCTCAAGGTCAGATAATAGGATACACTGGGAATTCAGGCTATTCGACAGGGCCTCATTTGCATTATGAAGTTATGAAAAATGGAAGATTTGTTAATCCAATGTCTTTTGTTAAACAAGAGCCACAAAAATTGACAGGCAGGAAACTTCATAGATTTAATCAATTTAAGAAAGAAGTAAATCTCCAAATTGTAGGGCTTGTTCCGACGCAAAATAAAACGGTATTAACTAAAAAATATTCATAATGATAAAAAAATTAAGAAAGCTAGGTTTTTATTTTCTTAGTTTTGTATTTTTAATTTTTACTTTTGCTTTTTCGATATTTTACTATTATGGTTGTGATTTGCCAAGTGAAACGACTCTTCTTAACTATGCTCCTCCAACAACAACGAGAATATTTTCATCAGAAAACGAGTTGATTGAAGAATACGCAATTGAACATAGATTAATAGTAGATTTTAAAGATATACCTTTAATTTTAAAAGGAGCATTTATTATTGCGGAAGATCGTGAGTTTTATAATCATTCTGGATTGAGTTTTCAAAGTTTAGCAAGAGCGGTTATAGAAAACACTGCTCGAAAATCTTGGACAAAAAAACCGGCTGGAGGATCAACAATAACCCAACAGGTTGCCAAAAATCTTCTTGTTGGAAATGCAAAAAATTTTTCTAGGAAAATACGAGAAGCTATTATGGCTTTTCGTATAGAAGCGACTCTTTCAAAAGATAAAATCCTTGAAATATATTTAAATCAATTGTATTTAGGAAAAGGTTGTTATGGAATAAAGGAAGCCTGTAATTATTATTTTAATAAATCAATGAATGAAATAGAGCCTCATGAAGCTGCATTTCTGGCAGCTATACCAAGTGCTCCAACAGTTTATGTAAATTCGTATAATTCTCCAAAGCTATTAATGAAAAGAAACTCAATTTTATATCAAATGTATGATATGGGGTATATTAATAAAAAGCAATTGAAATATTCTCTTAAAAAACCTATAAAGATAAACTCGAGAAAAAATAAATTATTTTCACCTTATTTTTCAAATGAAGTTTTTAGATTATTCTTGCAGTCTGTATCAAAGGATTCATTTTTCAGAAATGGATATTTAATAAAGACTACAATGAATAAAAAGTTTCAGTATTGTGCTCAAAAGGCTTTAGAAGACGGAATAATAGAATATACAAATCAAAATATAGCATGGAATGGAACTATTGGAAATATATCAGAAGGCAAAACTTCTTTAAAAGAAATTAATAATCAACTGCCTAATACAATTAATAAAATCCAGGCATGTGTTGTTCGAAAAATTAATTCTGACAATTTAATTTGTGAAACTGTGGATAAAAAATTAATTCAAGTAAATTGTTTAAAATATTCCTCTAAGGATATAAATCTTGGTGATATAGTTTTATGCCGTCAAAATGGAAAATCTTTTGAGTTATATCAAACTCCTGAAGTTTCAGGGGGAATAGTCATAATGGATTTACCAAGCGGTGATGTACTTGCGTTATCAGGAGGATATAGTTTCGATTTAAGTTCATTTAGTTGTATGACTCAAGCTCAAAGGCAACCAGGGTCAACTATAAAACCATTCGTTTATGCCGCAGCTATAGAATCAGGTAAAGATGAATATGATATTGTTGAAGACAAACCAGTAACTTTAATTTTATCCAATGGGGAAAGATATACTCCTCATAACTATAACGGGAAAAGTTATGGAAAAACTTATTTAAGAGAAGGATTGATTTATTCAAGGAATTTAACAACAGTAAATTTGGCAAGAGAAATTGGTATGGATCAAATTTCGGACTTATTAAAACATGCAAATCTTGCAAAAAAGAAAGCTCCAATTTCCGCAGTTTTAGGCTCTGTTGAAGTGACTCCGATACAATTGTTATCAGCTTTTTCTGCTTTTTTTAATAACGGAAAAATGATTACTCCGAAATTTGTTATAGATATTGAAAAATCCACATCTATATCTGAAATTGAAACCATAAAAAAATCTCTTTGTTTTTCAAAACAGACAAAAATAGTAGAGCCAAGAACTGCTGAAATAATAAAAAATATACTTCATGATGTTGTGAAATCTGGAACGGCAAAAAATGCTTCGTTTCTCGAGGAAAAGTTTGGTTTAGAGATATTTGGAAAGACAGGCACGACGAATGATTTCAAAGATGCTTGGTTTATTGGCGCCATAAGAGATAAATCAAAAACATATTTAGTATGTGTTTTTATTGGATATCCCAAACCAAAATCACTTGGGGAACATTGTTCAGGAGCAAAAGTTGCTCTTCCTGTTTTCATGAATTTTGTAAATTATTTTTATTCAAATGTGAAAAATTAACTATTTCTTAACTTTTTCAAAATAGAATTTAATAAGAAAGAAAAATTTAGGGATAATTTAAATGTTGCGCTTTTTTGTATTTTCACTGTGTTTTCTTACCACAAATTGCATGTTTTCAAATAATACATTTTGTTCTGAATACGATCAACAAGACGATTCAGCAACTGTTAATCAATCAAATGATGAGGAAGATGAAAGTGTAGTTTTATTATCTTATAATTCTGATTCAAAAGCAGGAAAAATAATTCAAACTTCAACAAAATGTTCCGAGGAAGGGAATGAAAACAGTTCTGAAGATGAAGCAATTCAAGAAGAAGTCAAAGAAATTTCCTGTGATAAAGTTATGGAAAAAGATTTTGCAAATATGAGAATTATCCAGCTTGCAAACAATATTGCTGATGATATGGGAATTATAATGAAGGTTTCATTGAACAGATGAAAAGATGTCTTTTTTAAGATTTCTTTATGATAAAAAAATAATTAATAATGATTTGTATGAGCTTGCTTCAGAAAAAAATTCTGAAGCAGATTCGTATATATCGAAAATATTAATAAGCACAGGAGATTTTTCTGAAGAAGATATAGCAAAATTAAGGTCAGAATATTTAGGTTTAAATTACACTACTTTGGATGATATTGAAACATTTGATAACATAAATTATAGAGATCTTGAAAATTTATCGATTATTCCTTTCAAAACTTCATTGAATTATGTGTATGTTGCTATTAGTGACCAAAATGATATTGTTGCAAAAAATACGTTAAATTATAATTTATCACTCTGTGAAAAAACGCAAAATTCAGAGGTAATATATTGCATCGCATCAAAAGAAAAAATTAAACAAAAATTCAGAGAAATTAATGATGAGAAAGAGCTAACAGTTGATAAAATTTTATATACAGCATTTTCAAATCAAGCTTCAGATATACATATCACTCCCTATGAAAGAACCTTTACGATACAATTTAGGATTGATGGAGAATTGAGCGATTATAAAACTTTGGATGTGAAAAATTTTGATGCGTTTAGAAATTCCATTAAAGTTTTAGCTAAACTGGATATCTCAGAAACTAGAAGACCTCAATCTGGAAGTTTTAGGCAAGATAATCTTGATTTTCGGGTATCAACTCATCCAACCATATATGGAGAAAATATTGTAATTCGTATATTAAATAAGGATAAATCTTTAATTTCAATTGATAAAATAGGGTTTAATGAAAACCAAATAGAATACTTAAAGAGGGCATGTAATTTTACAAATGGATTAATTATTTTTTGTGGCCCCACAGGTTCTGGAAAAACTACTACTATATATTCATTGATTGAAACAATGGATAAAAAATCTCGTAATATTATGACCTTGGAAGATCCGATAGAATATAAAATATCAAACATAAGACAAACAGAAATACTCCATGGTATAATAGATTTTGCAGATGGCATGAAATCAATATTAAGACAAGATCCTGATGTTATTTTAATTGGAGAAATTCGAGATGAAGAAACTGCGAAAATGGCTATTCGAGCTTCGATGACTGGACATTTGGTATTTACAACTTTGCATTCAAATGATTCTTTTGGAGCAATCTCACGGCTTCGAGAATTTAATATTAGTAATTCATTAATTGCAGAAAACATTATTTCCATAATTTCCCAAAGGCTAGTTAAGAAAAAAGAAGGAAAGGGGAGGATGATTGTTTCGGAAATTTTGAAAATAGATAATGATATAAGATCTTTAATAATAAATAATTCAAACAAATCTGAGCTTAAAAAACAAGCGGTATCTAACGGTTTTCAATCATTGGAAGACGATTGTAAATCAAAAATAAAAAAGAACATGATCAAAGAAAGCGATGTTCAAAATATTCTAAGGCATTTATAATTTATTTTTTATATGAAACCTCTGCATGATCTTTTACAACTTTGTGTATAATATATCCGTGAACAATTAAGGCGATAATGCCCAAAAATACAAGAGCTAATATTGGAAAATAATTTTTTGTAGTTATTCCCAAAAAAGCAAAACATAAAAGTACTCCCCATATGTAAACAGCTGGAATAATTATAGATTCTATAGATAACCTTACGAACGTAGATAGGAGTAATTTAAAAGGAATCTTGGAGAAAAAAGGAGTTATCTTAATATGGTTATAAGATTTGAAAAATACTCGTTTTAATGCGAAGTAAATACACAATAGATATAACAAAATACAAAGCGAAAGTTCGCTTGCAAAAAATATCCAGTTTATACCTAATTTTTTGATCCCCAATAGATAGTATGCAAGCAAAGAATTTAAAGGTATTTGAATAACCAACTCAAACCAAACAACAAAACCTAAAAATCTTGTAATATAGTATTTATAATAATCTATCAAGCATTAAAATTCTCTGCAAAATTAAGCTTATATTATTTATACTAACAAAAATATTTGGATTATTCAACCAATATTCTGCTATCCCCTGCACATGGTTTTTGCAAGTTCTGCTATCTTTTCCTCATTTGGAAGGGCAGATTGTTCAAGGGTTTTTGAATATGGCATAGGAACATCAGCAACAGCTATCCTTTTTGGTTCGCAATCTAAATAATCAAAAGCTTCTTCAACAGCTATAGATGTTATTTCTGAACCAATTCCACAAGAAATCCATCCTTCTTCGACATTTAAAATTCTGCCTGTCTTTTTTATGGAATTTATAATAGTTTCTTTATCTATTGGACGTAAACTTATTAGGTTTATTACTTCTGCTGAAATAGAATATTTTTCTTCTAGAATTTTCGCAGCATTCAAAGCATACTCAACAGATATGGAAAAAGCAGTTATTGTTATATCTGTTCCTTCTTTCAATACAATTGCTTTGTTTAAAGGCATTGGTTCAATTTCGGTTTCAGGAATATCGAAACTCTTTCCATATAACATCTCATGTTCAAGAAAAACAACAGGATTGTTATCCCTAATTGCTGCTTTTAATAACCCTTTTGCCTCGACTGAATTATATGGAGAGACAACTTTTAGTCCTGGACAATGAGCATACCAGCTTGCAAAACACTGAGAATGCTGGGCGGCAACTTTTCCAGGAACACTATTTGGGCCTCTAAAGACTATTGGACAGTTTATTTGGCCTCCCGACATATAAAGTGTTTTTGCTGCAGAGTTAATTATATGATCAATAGCTTGCATCGCGAAATTAAATGTCATGAATTCAACAATAGGTCTTAAGCCATTCATTGCAGCCCCAACTCCAATTCCTGCAAAACCATATTCTGTAATTGGAGTATCTATCACTCTTGCGTCGCCAAATTCAGCCAGAAGGCCCTGACTAACTTTGTATGCACCGTTATAATATGCGACTTCTTCCCCCATAAGAAATACATTTTTATCTCTTCGCATTTCTTCAGCCATAGCATCTCTTAAAGCAATTCTAACAGGTATTTTCATAAGATTACATCCGTTTCTAATTCATTATTTCCAGGAAAAGGTGATTCGATTGCAAATTTTGCTGAATTTTCAATAATAGTCTCAACATCTTCTTCGATCTTATCTAACTCCGAAAGATTTATAGAATATTCATTTATTAATTTATTCTTAACTCTATCTATTGGATCACGAGTCTTTTTCACGTTATCAACTTCGTCTCTAGTCCGATAAGTTGCTGGATCAGACATAGAATGCCCTCGATATCTGTAAGTATCAATATGCATGATAATAGGACCTTTTCCAGATCTCACATAATCTGCAGCTTCTTTAGATTTTTCGAGGACATCAAACAAATCCATGCCATCAACACAAATTGTTTCTATACCAAATGCAGTTCCTCGTGTTTTTAGGCTTTTTCCAGATACAGCTCTTTTAGCTGCGGTTCCCATTGCATAATGATTATTTTCGAGAACATATACAACTGGTAAATTCCATAAAGCAGCCATATTAAATGATTCATAAACTTGCCCTTGATTAGCTGCTCCATCTCCGAAAAACACAAAAGCAATGCCATTATCTTTTTTATATTTGTGAGAAAAAGCTAATCCTGTTCCAATTGGGACTTGAGCGCCAACGATTCCATTTCCTCCAAAAAAGTTATGTTCTTTGCTATACATATGCATTGAACCACCTTTTCCTTTTGAGCATCCTGTTGCTTTGCCACATAATTCTGCCATAACTTTGTCTGGAGAGACACCTAAAGTTAACATATGAGCATGATCTCTATAGCTCGTTATAGAACTGTCTTGAGAGAGCATATTATGTGAGATACCAACAATTACAGCTTCCTGACCAATATAAAGATGACAAAATCCGGAAATATGGCCAAGAATATACAATTCAGCTGCTTTTTCTTCGAAACGTCTTGCTATCAGCATTTTTCGATATAAATTTAAAATAATTTCAAGTTTAAACATTTAAAAGTTTTATGATAGCTCTACAGAAATTAATTTTACAAAAAAATTTCAAGATTTTCAATATATCATAATAGACGTGTATTAGGTCAAAAGATATGAGATAAAAAGAGAGTCTCTCTTCTTTTGAACTAATACATTTTTAAATTCTATATTGATATTAAAACCTTGCCATAGTATAATTTAGTAACAAGGTGCTACTGGCCCACTTTAACAATGTTACAAAATCAAGAATCTCAAAATTTAGCCTCGACAGAACGCCAAGATCGGGATGGAAAAATTCCTATAACAGTTTGGCAAATCGGAATAATGATGTTTCTATTAAACATCTCATTCGTTATGGCATACGCTTTTTCCGGTCTTTATTTAAAGCACATCATAGGAGCATCTGCCATAGGAATTGGAGCACTTGAAGGTGCTTGTGAAATGATTTCTCATTTAATGAAGTTATTTTCAGGTATGTTAAGTGACTTTTTCAGACGCCGAAAATGTATTATGATTATCGGTTATATTTTTTCTGTAATAAGTCGCCCAGTTCTTGCTATCTCGGATTCGTTTGGATTAGTCTTCACAGCCAGAATGCTGGAGCGTTTTGGAAATGGGATTCAAGCTTCTCCAAGAGATGCGATAGTTGCTGATGTTGCTCCAAGAAAACGAATAGGTGCTTCATATGGTTTAAAAAGAAGCCTTGCCTATATTGGTTCATTACTAGGTGGTGTTTGCGGCATTTTTGCCATGAAATTAACAAACAACAATTATCAACACGTCTTTGCTTTAGCATCCATTCCTGCATTTGCTGCATTTTTGTTATTAATCTTTTGTGTAAAAGAGCCGAAAAGATTTGATCATCCGGCGATTAGCGCTGGATCCCCGGTCCCTTCCCCAAAACTTAAACCAAAGTTTTCTTTAAAAAATTTCAAATATTTAGGAACTGCGTTCTGGTTATTAATGGGAGTTAATGCGATATTCATGATGGCAAGAATGAACGAAACATTTTTGATCTTAAGAATGAATGAAGGTTTCCAAATAGATCCTATGTTCGCTCCAATCGTTATGATAGTTTTCAACATAGGAACAACCCTTTCATCATATCCAGTTGGTTTATTGGGAGATAGATTCAATCGCATAAGGTTATTAGGTATTGGTATCGCGGCTCTTCTCTTAGCTGATATAATAATGTATTCAGCAACATCAAGAAGCATCATGTATCTCGGCGTATTATTTTGGGGGATACAATTAGGCTCCACTCAAAATGTTTTCGTTTCCTTAATTGCAGAAAAAGTACCTGAAGATTTGAGAGGAACCGGACTTGGTGTTTATTGGCTTGTCAATGCGTTTTCAGCGTTTTGTGCAGATACAATTGCTGGCGCCGTTGCTCATCATTTTTCATTGAACTGCATATTTGTTTCCAGTGGTATCATAGGTGTATTTGCATTAGCTGTTTTGTTCTTAATGCTTCACATAACTTCTGCAACTCGCCAGTAAGACATGGATTGAAATAGATAGAGTGACTCCATATGCTCAAGGAGACTATATAAATTCTGGAATAATGCAATCCATATTCAAAAAATGAGGATCCATTTTAGCTATAGAGAAGAGAACATCCAAACTTTGTATAAATCTAAAAAATGATTATTTCAAAACTTAGCTGAATTTGAAAGATAAGAATTAGCCGTAATAATTGTTCAAATTGAAAAAATTGACAAAATTTTGTAATATACAAATCCAATCTAAATTTATTTATCTGTTGATAGGCTGGTTAATTATGGATCTATCTTCAAACCTATTTACACAAAACATTTGAGCTATCTTAGAGAAGTATCAATAGTTAAAGTTGAACAAACCGGAAATTTGGAGATTGACAAATATATTGATAATAACATGAAAATTTGAAATAAACTGCCGATTTAATAAATCTAAAATCACTGAATTTTTATGTTTTAGATGTTTATCATTTGTAAGAATTTTGATAAAAAATGGCACAAAATATAAAGGTACAGTTTAAGTCAGGAGACTATCCAGAATTTTGAATAGCCTCACAAACATGTTTAAATATAGCTTACAGAAAGAACCGTATAACTTTTCAGACCGCTAGGAGTATTAACTTCCACAACATCATCTATTTTTTTCCCAATAAGAGCTTTGGCAATAGGGGATGTTATTGGCAATAGGCCATTTTTTATATCTGCTTCATCACTTCCAACTATTTGGAATTTTGAATTAGTGTCTGAATCATTATCAGCGAGTTCTACTGTCGCTCCAAATTTGATTAAATCAGATTTTATATTAGAAACATCTATAACTTGCGCTTTGCTTAATTTATCCTCCAATTCTGCTATGCGGCTCTCAACCAAACCTTGACGCTCTTTAGCAGAATGATACTCAGCATTTTCGGATAAATCTCCAAGCGCCCTTGCATTAGCAATAGCCTCCACAATTTGAGGTCTCTCAATATTTTTTAAATATCTGACTTCTTCTTTCAGCTTATTATAGCCACTCAAAGTCATAGGTATTGATTCCATTATAATAACACTACATCGTAAACTAACATAACCAAATATATCTACCAAAAACCGAGAGCTTTGTCAATAGAATTCGCATAAAAAGGTACTTGATTTTCTTTTTTCAATTTTTAAATTATCGACCAAAAGCCCTGTTTATATTTTTGTTAGTGCTAATTTCCTTTCAATGCCGCAATAAATTCATCTTTACCTTTTTGTTCTTCAAACTTTTTATTAAGTTTAAATTCACTTGTTTTTTTCAATTCATTCAAATTAACCAAATGTTTGATCCCATCTGGAGAATCAACTAATGCATAACCAGCATTTTTCAAGAAATCGATATTTTCCTGCCCTTTTTCAGCTAGTTCTCTCATTGATAAATCTACAATCTCCGTAATTGTCAACATATGCTCTTTAGACATATCTTTTACCAAAGACTGCATTTCTTTATTTGAATTATTAGATTCTTGAATCACTTTCGTTAATGCTTCTATCTTTTTTTCCAGATTATTAATCCTATTCTCCGATTGATTTTCGGAAGAAGCAAAAGACAAACTCGTAAGTGATGCTATAACAGAAATAGTTAATAACTTATTGAAATTCATAAAAGTACCTCATATAAAATACACTTCTTTATAAATTAATGATACCTCAAAAAAGTTAATTATTTGTTAACATCTTAAAATAAATTATTTTTCCCCCACAGGATTTGAAATAAAATTTTAATTTTCCGCGCGAAATCCTTTTTTTGATTATAATTTTGTCATAAACTTATAATAAGAAATAATAAAATTTTTAATTTATGAACAATAATTTCAAAAACCAACCTTCGCTCCAAATTGGTGATAAATTGAAACAAAGGCGTAAAGACCTGAAAATAACCCAAACAGAGTTAGCTAAATTCATTGGCTGCACACCTCAACAAATACAAAAATATGAAGGGGGACATTCGAGAGTATCTGTTTCTACTTTTTTAAAAGTTTGCGAATTTCTCAATACTCCCCCAACGTATTTCTTTCCAAAATTATCTTTTCGAGAAAATAATGAAGAATTAGATAATATAAATCTTGAGGAAAAACTTTTGGAATTTTTCAGAGCTGTTACTAACAAAAAAGTAAAAGAAAGAATTATAAATTTAGTAGAAGCCTTGGCTACAACTACAGATAACGAATAAAATTTCCTTTTATAAATCTGTCTTTATATTCGCTGAAAAGCGTATTAATAGCATATTCTTTTTCTTTCCATTTCATTCCGTTAACATTTAATTTTAGATTTATAGGAGGCTTTGGAATAATTACTTCGCAAAGTTCACTTAACTCATCTGATTTTAAAACTCTGACATACCCCCTTGTTTGCAAAACTTCTTTATATCTTTCTGAAGTCATATTTTCCATATCATGATTATTTTCAAGTAAAATTATTTTTTCTTTCAACTTTGATGTAAAACTTTTCATAAGTCCTCCGATTTAATCAATGCTCAAAGTTCTATTTGCGTTTATAATATGCTTTATATATTTCGATTCAAGAACATCTTCTTCAGAACACTCATAAATATTTTTTGAAATTTGAAGTATGGCAAATTGCAAATCTTTGGGTATTTCATTAAATTTTTCAGTCATACCAGCGCTGTATATTATCTCAATAGGATATCTTGATCCATTTGTTATAACGACTGTTTTTCCATTATAATTTTCAACAGTATATTTCAAAGGTTCATAGCGCTGACTCAGGTTTTTTACGGATAAAATCTCTTTCACATTATTCAGCGGAAGAAAAATCTTTTTTGTTGATGTAAATTCTGAATTATATTGGACATACTTAAAAGTTTTTAGCAATATTGGCTTTTCAATATTTTTTTCAAGAATATCAGTGGCCATAGAGATAATCTCTTTCAAATAATTATCCTCATGATCGTAATCTATTCTTAAATGAGATTTTAATACATTTATATCTAATGCTTGTTGCTTAGATTCTTTTATTATTATATTATTCATAATAATTTTTCCTTTCTAAAATTTTTATTTTTTTTGGTTTATTGTTGTGCTTTTATTTAAAATTACCTAAGCACATTTTTAGGATAAAATAATTATTTCAGAGTTGTCAAAAAATAAAAAGTCCCATAAAATTTTAGATATTTTTATAGCTGTATTTTAAGTTCATTCTAGCGCGCGGCCCGTGGGTATAATACCAAGTCTACCACGGGCCGCGCGCTCATCAATTTAAATCATATTTCAAATTAAGATTGATTTTTCTTTTTTCGTAATTTTTTCCAATAGCTTAGTCTTTTTATTATTTCTCTTTCAAATCCTCTTTCTATAGGATTATAAATTTTTACTCTTTCCATTCCTTCAGGGAAATAATTTTGTCCAGAAAAACCATCTTTTGTATCAGGATCATAGACATAATCTTTATAATATCCTAAATCCTTCATGAGCTTCGTTGGGGCATTCAAAATATGCTTTGGAGGCATCATTGAACCAGTCGATTCAGCAAGTTTCTGAGCACTATTAAATGCGACATATCCTGCATTTGATTTTGGAGATGTTGCCAAATAAATAACCGCTTGCGCAATTGCTAATTCTCCTTCTGGAGATCCTAAGAACGTATATGCTTGCCAGGCAGCTACAACTTGATTCAAAGCATTCGGATCAGCTAAACCTATATCTTCAACAGCAAACCTAATAAGCCTTCTTGCTATATAAAGCGGATTTTCTCCCCCTTTCAACATTCTGGAAAACCAATATAATGCCGCATCAACATCTGATCCTCTCAATGATTTATGCAATGCGCTTATCAAATTATAATGTTTATCATTTCTTTTGTCATATAAAACACTTCGTTTCGATAAGATTTCTTTTATATCATCAATTTTTAGAATTTTCTTATTATTTGCTGATAACAACAAATCTTCCAGCATATTTAAGAGATATCTTCCATCCCCATCTGCCATTTCACAAATCGCCTGTTTCGTATTTTCATCTAATGGCAGTGGCTTTCCTAAATATTTCTCCGCTCGTTTTAATATTAGGTTTAAATCCTCCAAAGAAAGTCTTTTAAAAACTATAACCTTACATCTGGAAAGCAGAGCTGGACGCAATTCAAAAGAGGGATTTTCAGTTGTTGTTCCTAGCAAAATTATATTTCCATTTTCAATATGAGGCAAAAATATATCTTGTTGGGATTTATTCAAATGATGAATTTCATCCACATGGAGCAATATACGTGTGCCTTTTTCTGCTGTTGCAAATATTTCCTTAAATTTTGCAGCTCCATTTGTCACAGCAGATAATGCAACAGTTGGAATTTTACAATTATCAGAAACTATTTTTGCCAACGATGTTTTTCCGGAACCAGGAGGTCCCCAAAAAATCATAGATTGAGGATTTTCTAAATTAATATTAAAGTCTCTACCAACTAATTCGTCGATAGTTTTAGGTCTTAATAACTCTGCTAAAGGCTTATCAAACAACCTTTTTATCTTTCAAAATAACAAAAGGGCTTTGTGATAAAAGCCCTTTTTACAAAACTTATATAAATAAATTAAGCTTTTGTTTCTTCAGCTTGGGCAACTTCAGCCTTTGCTTCCTCAACTTTTTGTGTTGCATCAGCTAAATTGTCTTGTGCATTCTCAACAAGCTCTTTTCCATAGGTGTCTGTGTGACCATGTAAGTGAGCGTCTTTTTTGGCATCAGCAACATCTACTCTTGCATCTGAAGCAGCTTCTTCTGCATCAGACAATTTTTCATTAGCTTCACGAATTTTCTCGTCATTTACATTAGATGCAGTTGCATTCAATTCTTCAGTTGCTTTTCTCATTTCAGCTGTTGGAAGTTTTTTCTTTGCTTTTTTAGCTTTCTTTACAACAGGTTTTACTACTTCTTTTACTGGCTCTTCGACTTTAGCTGGAGCATCTTCTACTTTCTCTGTTGTAGATTCAGTTGCTGCTGGTTCTTCAGTTGTTGCAGGAGCGGTTGTTTCAGTCGTTGTTTCTGTTGTAGTTGTCTCTTCAGTTACAGCAGGAGTTGTTGTTTCTTCTGCTTTTTCAGTAGTGGTTGCTGAAGCTTCTTGAGCTGCAGGAGTTTCTGTACTTTCTGTTTTTGTTCCTTCTTCAGCATAAGCAAAACCTGCTAAAAGTGATAATGCTATAGATAGCATACTGATTTTATTCATATTTTTCTCCAAATAATAAAAAAATTAACGTTGGTTAACAACCTTTCTTACTTTATATTATACACCAAACAAAGCTATTGTTTGAAAAATTTTTATAAAATTCTATGAACTCAGGAATGTTGTTGTAAAAAAATCACAATTAAAAACAAATTTTCTAAATAGTGAAAATTACTCTTTATATAAAATTGAAAACCTATTTGATTTAAAGTTAATACTTGTTAAAATCTCATAAGGTATTGTACCTGCATCTATTGCCATTTCATTTATTGAATAATTTTCATCTATAACAACAGCTGTTGATGCAACTTTTGTTGCCTCTTCAGGAATATCTGTCACATCACAAGCGATTAAATCCATTGATATTCTTCCTAATATTGGGGCTTTATAAACTTTTCCGAATTGATCATAAAACTCTATAATTCCTTTATTTGAAAGAGAACACTTTATTCCATCTGCATACCCTATAGAAATAACAGCTAAATTCGTTTCTCTTGTCGTTTTGAAAGTTGCTCCATAGCCTATAAATGAATCAGAAGGCAATTTATATCGTTGCAATACACTTGTTTTTAATGAAAACACATTTTTTAATTTCAAATTTGGAGCTGCCTGAATTCCATACAAAAATGCACCAATTCTCACAATGTCATAATTATATTCTTTGCCTAACACAACACCTCCACTGGCAGAAATTCCGGCTTTTACATCAATCACTTCTCGGATTTTAGCTAAGCTTCTATCAAACGAAGCTTTTTGCATTATGTTTATATATCTATCTTTTTCATCAGAACAAGCTAAATGAGAAATAACATAATATATTTCTTCGTTTTTCAATAATGGCAATATCTTATCTATATCTTCGGATCTTAATCCTAATCTTGAAAGACCAGAATCAACATGCAAAACAAACCCTATTCCTTTGGATTTCACATTATAAAAATCTTCAATTGAATTAATAACAGGAGTTACCTTATATGTCTTCATTAAATCTATATCTAAATTAGAAAATCCTTGAAGAAAGAATATATTAGCATCAAATGGCAGGACTCTTCTTATATCTATTGCTTCTTTGATATAAGCTGTCCAAAAGTTAGTACATCCAATTTCATATAGAGCTTGCGAAACTTTTTGAGCACCAAGTCCATACGCATCATTTTTTACAACAGCAGACGCGACTACATTTTCTCCAAGCATTTTTGAAATCATTTGATAATTTTCTTTTATTGCAGATAAATCTATCGTAACTTTTGGACAAATATCAAACATATCTAAACCTAACTATTAACAGACATTCCAAAAGCGTCGCAAACTGCTTCTTGCAAACATTCCGACATTGTCGGATGAGGAAAAACAGCGGACATTAATTCTCTTTCAGTTAATTCTCCAGCAATTGCTACTGAAAAAATTGGAAGAAGTTCTGTTACTTCATATCCAATCATATGTGCTCCAAGTAATTCTCCGGTTTTCCCATCAAAAATAACTTTTACAAATCCATCAGATTCTCCGGTTGCTAATGCTTTTCCATTTCCTCTGAAATATGACTTCCCGATTTTTATATCCTTATATTGTTCCTTTGCTTTTTCTTCAGTCAAGCCAATAGAAGCTATTTGGGGCGAAGAGTATGTGCAAGCTGGAATATTTTTCAAATTAATTGGTGTAATATCTTTCAATCCTGCAATTTTTTCTGCAACAATAATTCCTTCCCTTGATGCTTTATGAGCCAACCAAGGAGCCTCAACGACATCTCCGATTGCATATATTCCAGATACTGTTGTCTCTTGATACTTTTTTGTAACTATTGATCCATTAGGTTTTGTTTCTATACCGATTTTATCAAGTTCTAAATCTTTGGTATTAGGAACAACTCCGATAGCTAAAATAACAGTATCAAACTCTTCTGTTTCTATTTTATTATCTTTATTAACCAATTCAACAGAAACTTTTCCATTAACTTCCTTAATATTTTGAGATTTTGTTCCGATTTTTATTTTGATGCCCTGCTTTATGAAATATTTCATAGCTATATCAGAGATTTCTCTATCTTCTTGAATCAAAATCCTATCCATAATTTCAACAATTGTCACTTCTGAATTTATAGAATTATAAAATGATGCAAGTTCAATTCCTATAGCTCCTGAACCTATTATTAATAGCTTTTTGGGAAAAAATCTTGGAGATATAGCTTCTTTTGATGTCCAAACCAATCCTTTCTCTATTAATTCTTTATCAATTCCAGGAATTAACTTCGGAAATGCTCCGGTCGCTATCACTATATTTTTTCCTGAAACTTCAGTTATATTTCCATTATTTGAAACTTCTAATGTGTTTTTATTCTTGAATTTTGCTGTTCCTTCAATAAGTGTTATTTTATTCTTCGAAAACAATCCGTTAACCCCTTTATTCAGTCCTGAAATAACACTTCTCGAACGTTCTATTATTTTATCTAAATCAATTGAATTGAAAGAAGCATTTATTCCAAATTCAGAAGACCTTTCAATAAAATGCTTTACTTTCGCTGATTGCAATATTGTTTTTGTTGGGATACATCCTTTTGTTAAACATGTTCCCCCCAATTGTTCTTTACTTTTTTCAACAACGGCAGTTTTTAAGCCTAACTGCGCAGCTTTAATTGCACAAACATATCCTCCAGGTCCCCCTCCAATAATAATTATATCAAAATCCATTATTAATTTTCCTCGTCTTCAAAATATTCAATATTCTCACTTTCCAATTCTTCAATACTTTCTGAAATCTCTTGTTTTTCTCTTGTTGGCTGAGAAGTATTCCAATCAAACACACTAACCGCGCCATGTGGTGAAAAAGTTGAAATAGCATGTTTGTATAAAAGTTGAGTATATCCTTCTCTCTTTATAACAATACTACTTTGATCAAAACACGAAATAACTCCGCTTATTTTTACACCATTTAACAAAAAAATCGTAACTGGTATTTTGTTTTTTCTCATATAATTCAAAAAAGCATCTTGTATATTTATTATTTTTTCTGACATAACATTACCAATCTAACAAACCATAATATCTTTAGTTTGGGCGAAAAATAAAACTTTTTCAAGCTAAATTTAAGTTAATTGAATGTGTATAACTCATACTTATCCACAGCTTTTAGATTTTTGTAAAATTATTAACATTTATTAAGAAATTATCCACATTGTTAACATAGTTATCCACAGATTGTTAATAACTCAAAAAATTAAATCTAATTTCAGGATTTAAAACTGTTCAAAAATTGTTGATAAGTTTCAAAAGTCTTTATCCACATGTGTTATAGCTAAAACAAATTTTTTTATAAATATTAATTTTATTAAGAAATAATATCTCTACGTTGATTAAAAGCCGCTATTATCGTTCCATCATCAAGATATTCCAATTCACTTCCTATCGGAACACCATGAGAAAGAGTAGTTATTTTCACCCCTAAATGTTTAATTTTATCATTTATGAAAAACATTGTTGTTTGGCCATCAAGATCTGCACTCATAGCTATAATAGCTTCTTTCACATTAACAATTCTTTTGATAAGATTATCAATATTTAAATCCTCTGGAGAAATCCCGTTAATCGCTGACAGTTTATTTCCAAGAACATGATATAATCCTCTATAAAATCCTGCTCTTTCTATTGACCAAAGATCCGATATATCAGAAACAACACATATAACACTATTATCGCGTTTTTTATCTGAACATATGTGACAAGGAGATGAATTATCTATATTTCCACAAATTTCGCAAATTTTCGAATTAGAATATACAAACTCCAAACTCTTAATAAAAGAAGCCATTACCGTTTCTTTTTTCTTTAAAAGGTAAATAACACTTCTTAAAGCTGATCGTGACCCCATTCCTGGAAAACGACTAAATTGAGAGATAAGCTTTTCTATATCTCCTGATGACATAAAATTAAACTGATTTCAAAACGTGATAATCTGGATATTTAGATTTTATAAATTCACTCATGGCTATAATAACTCTATCGACTGTAATATTTGCCGGTTCGTCATAGGTCTGAACACAAACGTCAGATTTCTCAAATTCAGGATAATAATCATCCATCATCTTTTTTAAAATTTCCTCTTCTTTTCCTGGCTCCAATAAAGGACGATCTTTTCTTCCAGTAACTCTAGTAAACAAAGTGGGAAGATCCGCTTTCAACCAAACAGAAATAGATTTTTCTTTTATTAATTCTTGAGTTTTTTGATATGTAAATGAAAGACAACCGGTAGCTATAACTTGAACAGGCTGATTCAGTAATCTTGAAATAACTCGATATTCTCCTGATTCAAGAGCACCTTCTCCGAAAATCGAATCAACATCAGAAATAGCACATCCTGCAGCAATCTCAACTTCTTGATCAGAATCGCAGAAAGGCAAGTCAAAACGTTTTGCCAATCTCTTTCCTATACTTGTTTTTCCACATCCCATCAAACCAACCAAGACAACAGGTTTTGGAGGCATAAAACTTACTAATGGGGAAGTCGGTCTTGCTGGTGTTGTAAAGTTTTCAGAATTATCAGCCATTTCTTAATAATCTCCAAATTAATAATTTTAAAATATAAACCATTGCAGTTATTTGAACTACATATCTAAATGATAACAGAAAATGTAGGTATTATTGCAAGAAAAATTTTGTTTTTATCATAAATTAAATTTTGACTATCATAAAACTATCTCTTTTTTGGAATTTGCAAATATAATTATATTTCTCAGATTCACGATGTCTACCGAAAGCGCTATATCTAACATAACTTTTCTTACGAAAAGTTGGTTTCCTGTTTTGTCAAAAATCAATCGAAGACGGCTTCTGGATCGATTTTTGAAGATTTATAAGAAAAATCCAGGCGCTCAATATTTCTCTTTTCTATGTCTACCGAAAGCGCTATAGGTGCCCCTGCGGTGTCAATAAAGTTTTCCGGT
>CAUDEV010000003.1 GCA_958448685.1 uncultured Alphaproteobacteria bacterium
TTGAGGTTAAATTGAATATGTTTTGGAATACTATAGCAGAGTAACAACTTCATCTATAGCTCTCAAAACGGTTTGATGTTATAACTTTTCTTGCGAAAAGTTGGTTTTGTCTTGTCAAAAATCAATCGAAGGCGGCTTCTGGATCGATTTTTGAAGATCTATTAAAAAAATCCGACCGCCAAAATTTAAATTTTTAACTCGCGTTCTTTTTAACGCCTATTTTCAGTATATTTCTTGCCTTCTCATCATGTCAAAAAATAAATAGTCCCATAAAATTTTAGGAATTTTTCTTATCTAAAGCAGAGGCATCTTATGAACCAATACATTTTATATTAAAATCTGGAATAAGTTTTAATTTTTTGCTAAAATAATCTGGACTTTGGAAAAATGTATATGCTACAATAAAATAGAATTATTCTAGGAGTGTAGCTCAATTGGTAGAGTTCTGGTCTCCAAAACCAGCGGTTGGGGGTTCGATTCCCTCCGCTCCTGCCAATTTAATTTGTTTTTGAAGGGATGGAAATGAGTTCGAAATCAGGTATAGGAAAGCTTTTCTCGTTTATAAGTGATGTCAGATCTGAAATTGATAAAGTAACTTGGCCATCTCGAAAAGAAGTAGTTATCACAACTGTTATAGTTTTTATTATAGCTTTACTCGCTTCATTGTTTTTTGCTTTGGTTGATACCGCTTGGTACAAAATAATTCATACGATAATTGGGAAATAAAAAATGTCAGTACAAAAATCTCGTTGGTATATTGTTCATGTTTATTCTGGTTCTGAGAACAGAGTAGCTCAGTTAATAAAAGAAAAAGCAGAAAAAAAAGGTTTTTCAAAAGAAATAGAACAGGTTTTGGTTCCCTCTGAAGAAGTTATTGAAATAAAAGGCGGAGAAAAAGTAAATACAGATAAAAAGTATTTTCCTGGTTATGTTTTAGTAAAAATGCTTATGACAGATGAAACATGGCATTTAGTTCGAACAGTTCCGAGAGTTTCAGGGTTTTTAGGAGTAAAAGGGAAACCAACTCCTGTGAGTGAAACAGAAGTTAAGAGAATTTTAGAACAAATCAAGGAATCAGCAGAAGCACCTCGCACTACTATTAATTATGAGATTGGAGACCAGGTCAGAATTATTGACGGTCCATTTGCTTCTTTTTCAGGATTTGTTGAAGAAATTGAAGATGATAAACAAAAACTTAAAGTTTCTGTTATGATCTTCGGTAGGGCTACTCCGGTTGCTTTGGAGTATACCCAGGTTGAAAGAGTATAGTTGTGGGAGATTTAGTCATTTTGATTGATAGAACCACAATATTTTTAGGAGAATAAAAATGGCAAAAAAAGTTGTTGGCTATGTTAAGCTGCAAATACCGGCCGGTAAGGCAAATCCTTCGCCTCCAATTGGTCCTGCATTGGCGCAAAAAGGATTGAATATTATGGAATTTTGTAAGGCGTTTAATGCAAAAACTCAACAAATGGAACCAGGAATGCCGATTCCAGTTGTAATAACCGCTTTCGCCGATAAAAGCTTTACATTCGTTATGAAAACGCCTCCTGTGACTTATTATATTAAAAAAGCAGCAAAGATCACTAGTGGATCCCAAAAGACTGGGATTACAGCTCCTGTTGCGAAGATTACTATGTCTCAGGTTGAGGAAATCGCAAAACAAAAGATGCAAGACTTAAATGCAAATACTATAGAAGCTGCAAGCCAGATGATTATTGGTTCTGCAAAATCTATGGGTGTTGTAGTTGTGGAGGGATAAGATTATGGCACATTTAAGTAAACGTATTAAGAATATCAGAAAAGACTTAGATTTGAGCAAAGTTTATTCATTAAAGGAAGCTATAGAACTTGTGAAGAAGTCTGCAAACGCAAAATTTGATGAGACAATCGATATTAGTATTATGCTTGGGATCGATGGTTCAAAACAAGATCAAGCAGTGAGAAACGTTGTGAATCTTCCGAACGGTACTGGAAAAACTTATCGGGTTGCTGTTTTTGCAAAAGATCAGAAAGCAGAAGAGGCAAAGAAGGCCGGAGCAGAAGTCATTGGTGGAGAAGAGTTGGTTCAAATGATTCAAAAAGGTGATATGCCATTTGATCGTTGTATTGCAACCCCTGATATGATGGCTTTGGTTGGAAGAGTAGGGAAAATTCTTGGACCGAAAGGACTTATGCCTAACCCAAAACTTGGAACTGTTACTATGGATTTGGCTACAGCTATTAAAAATATTAAAGGTGGTCAAGTTGAATATCGTTCTGAGAAAAATGGTATAATCCATGCCGGAATCGGGAAAGCAAGTTTTAGTGATGATGCTATTGCAGAAAATATAAAAGCATTAATAGACGCAGTTGTTAAATCAAAACCTGTTGGAGCAAAAGGTAATTATCTGAAGAAAATGACTTTGAGTTCAACTATGGGAATTGGTGTGACATTTGTGTTAGACTAAGAAGAGTTTTGCAGATGGAGATAACTCGTCTGCAGAAATAGCGTTCAATTATGGACGTTGTCGAAGACTGTGGGTTCTGGAAAGAATAATGGTTTGATAACCGCCTGCAATAGACAGAAGTAGTATTTTGTACTCCTTCTGTGTGGTTTATGTGAGGAGAAAGAAAAAGTATGTTAAGACAAGAAAAAGAGTCTTTCGTATCACATATTCGTGAGGAGTTGACGAATTCGTCAATAGTTATAGCTGTTAATAGAAGTTCTGGTATAACTGTTGAAGAAATTACAAAACTTCGCAAGGATATGCACAAAGCGGAAGCAAGTTTTAAAATTCTTAAGAATACGTTAGCTCGCATAGCAATAAAGGATTCAGCTTTAGATTCAATAGAGAAATATCTTGAAGGGCCAACTGGTTTGGCTTATTCAAATAATCCTGTTGGATTGGCAAAGGCAATTTCTGAATTTGCAAAAGCAAATGAGAAGTTGACGATTTTAGGTGGAGTCATGGATGGGAAGGCTATTTCCGTTAATACAATTAACGAATTGGCATCACTTCCATCAATGGATGAACTTCGTGCTAAAATTATCGGCCTTCTTACAGCTGCTGCTTCGAAAATTGTCAGAACGGTTAAAGAACCGTCAGCAAGAGTTGCAAGAGTTATTGCTGCAAAGAGTTAATTTAAAATTTAATTATATTATTTATAAAGGAGTATAAAAATGGCAGATTTAGCAAAAATCGTAGAAGAATTATCAAGTTTAACAGTCTTGGAAGCTGCAGAGCTTTCTAAAATGCTGGAAGAGAAGTGGGGTGTTAGCGCAGCTGCTGCAGTGGCTGTTGCTGCTGGTCCTGCTGCTTCGGGAGCTGCTGCTGAAGAAAAAACAGAATTTGATGTTGAATTAACAGAAGCTGGAGCTAATAAGATTAATGTGATCAAGGAAGTCCGTGCAATTGTTCCTGAACTTGGCTTAAAAGAAGCAAAGGAACTTGTTGAAGGGGCTCCAAAAGTTTTGAAATCCGGAGTTTCAAAAGAAGATGCGGATAAATTCAAAAAGCAATTAGAAGCAGCTGGAGCAAAAGTAACAATTAAATAATTTGTTCTTTATAGAGGCGGATTTTCCGCCTCAAGATTTTGTTTTACAGTTGTTTTAGAAGGTTTTTATATCATGATCAGATCGTATACAGGGCGCAAACGTTTTCGTAAATCTTTTGGAAGAGTTAAGGAAAAAACTCAATTACCTAATTTAATTTCCCTACAAAAAAGTTCTTTTGATGCATTTTTGCAATATGGAGTTCCTCAAGATAGGATGGAAAATACAGGACTTTTTGAAATATTTAATTCATTTTTTCCTGTAAAAGATAACGCTGGAAAAGCACAATTGGAATTTTGTGGATATTCTTTTGATGATCCAAAATATACAGAAATAGAATGTCGTCAACGAGGAGGGACATATTCTGCGGCTATCAGAGGTAAATTTAGGTTAATTATCTGGGATATAGATCAAGATACGGGAGCTCGTGATATTAAAGATATTAAAGAACAAGATGTTTATCTTGGTGACGTTCCATTGATGACAGACAGAGGGACATTTATATTTAATGGAATTGAAAGGGTTATTGTTTCTCAAACTCATAGAAGTCCTGGTGTTTTCATTGATCACGATCAAGGAAAAACACACACATCTGGGAAACTTTTATTTGCAGCAAGAATTATTCCATATCGCGGATCTTGGATAGACTTTGAATTCGATTATAGAGACGTTCTTTATGTCAGAGTTGACAGACGAAGGAAAGTTTTGGCGTCAACGTTTTTCATGTGTCTTGAAAGTAAAGAAACTGAAGAATACAGGAGAAGTTTGAAACCAGGAGAGGAAATACCAGAACAATATGTCACAGGAATGTCTAAAGAAGAAATTTTGAATTCTTTTTACGACTCTGTTGAATATAAAAAACAAAAAGACGGTTGGTCTGTGCCGTTTAATAAAGATCATTTAAAAGGAAAAAGAATTGAAAAAGATCTGATTGATGCGAAAACAAAAGAAATCATTGTAAAAGCCGGAGAAAAATTGCCCCCACGACTTTTAAATCAATTGGAAAATAACGGCTTAAAAGAAATATTAGTTTCAGAAAATGATATAATCGGAAAATATGTCGCTAAAGAATTGATTAATGAACAAACCGGTGAGATATATTTTGAGGCTGGAGAAGAAATTACTGAAGAATCTATCGAAAAGATAAAAAATATTGGTTTAAAAAAAATCGATATCTTATCCGTTGATAGTGCAAATGCATATATGCTGAATACTTTCTCATATTCAAAATGTGTCAGCAGGGAAGATGCGTTTATTGAATTGTATAGATCATTGATTCCTGGAGAACCGCCAACTGTTTCAGGTGGTGAGGAGCTCTTGAAGAATACATTATTCGATCCTGAAAGATATGATTTATCTGCTGTTGGACGCGCGAAAATAAATGATCGTTTGGGTATAGATACTCCAGATAATGTGAGGATTTTGCAAAAACGAGACTTGATAAAAATAGTAAAATTACTGTTTGCTGTCAAAGACGGAAAAGGCGAAGTTGATGATATCGATAATTTAGGGAACAGAAGAATTAGGTCTGTTGGTGAATTGATAGAAAATCAATGCAGGCTTGGTATGCTTCGAGTTGAAAGAATGATTCGTGAAAAATTGGCAACAACAGATATTGATAACTATATTCCAAGTGATTTGATCAATTCAAAACCTCTTATCACCTCTATAAAGGATTTCTTTGTTTCTTCACAATTATCTCAATTTATGGATCAAACTAATCCGCTTTCTGAGGTTACTCACAAGAGGAGGCTTTCAGCATTAGGACCTGGAGGTTTGTCCAGGGAGAGAGCTGGATTTGAAGTTCGTGACGTTCATCCAACTCATTATTCAAGATTATGTCCGATTGAAACACCAGAAGGACAAAATATTGGTTTGATTAACTCTCTTGCTTCTTATGCAAAAATAAATAAATATGGTTTTATAGAAGCTCCTTATAAAAAGGTTATAGACGGGAAAGTTAGCGATGAAATAGTTTATTTAACTGCAACTGAAGAGGCAAAATACGTTGTGGCTCAAGCTGGCGTATCCAAAGATAAAGATGGGAAAATTATTGATGATCTTGTGATAGCAAGAAAAGCCGGAGAAGTTGGATTGTTTCCAAAATCAGAAATTTCCTTCACTGATGTATCACCAAAACAAGTTGTTTCTGTTGCAGCTTCACTTATTCCTTTTTTGGAAAATGACGATGCAAGCCGTGCATTAATGGGATCAAACATGCAAAGACAAGCTGTGCCTTTACTCAGATCTGAGGCGCCTCTTGTTGGAACAGGAATGGAAGCAGTTATTGCGAAAGATTCTGGAGCATCTGTTGTTGCAAAACGAGGTGGGGTTGTTGATCACGTTGATGCAAATAGGATAGTTATAAGAGTCACTGACGAAGAAAATGCTGGTGCTGATATTTATAATTTATCCAAGTTTCAATGCTCCAATATGGGAACGTGTATTAACCAAAAGCCTTTAGTTAGAAATGGAGATGTTATAGAAGCTGGAGATATTATAGCAGATGGTCCTTCAATAGATAATGGAGAATTAGCTCTTGGAAGAAATCTCCTTGTTGGATTTATGTCTTGGAATGGATATAGCTTTGAAGACTCGATAGTTTTGTCCGAAAGAATGGTAAAAGATGATGTGTTGACGTCTATCCATATTGAGAGCTTTGAAATAGCGGCAAGAGACACAAAACTTGGAAATGAAGAAATTACGCGAGATATTCCTAATATTGCAGAAGAATCGCTGAGAAATCTTGACGAGTCTGGAATAGTTTATGTCGGAGCTGAAGTAAATCCTGGAGATATATTAGTTGGAAAGGTAACTCCGAAAGGAGAAACTCCAATGACTCCTGAAGAAAAGTTGTTGAGGGCTATATTTGGAGAGAAATCTGCGGATGTGAAAGACAGCTCTTTCAGAGTTCCTCCTGGAATTTCTGGAACCGTTGTTGAAGTCAGAGTTCTTATGAGAAAAGGCGTTGAAAAAGATGAGAGAACCATAGCTATCGAAAGACAATTGATTGATAACTTTGCAAAAGATCGTGATACTGAAAAAAGAATTTTAGAACAGACTTATTTCAGACATATCTATGACAGAATTCTTGGAGAAACACTTGTTTCAGGCCTCCAGGGGTATACTGAGGGAGATACGATAGTTAATAATATGATTGATGATCTTTCATTTTATCAAATTAAAAATATTGTTGTGAAAAATTCAAAAGTTCAAAAGGCAATAACAAAACTTGTGAATCAGGTTGAAGAAAAGTTTGCAAAGATTCAAAAGAATTTTGAAGAGAGTGTTTATAAACTTCGAAAGGGTGATGATTTACCTGCTGGGGTTTTGAAATTAGTGAAAGTTTTCGTCGCAAATAAAAGGAAAATTCAACCAGGGGATAAAATGGCAGGACGTCATGGTAACAAAGGTGTTGTTTCGAGAATATTACCTGTTGAGGATATGCCATATTTAGAAGATGGGACTCCATTGGATATTGTTTTAAATCCTTTAGGCCTTCCTTCAAGAATGAATGTTGGGCAAATATTGGAAACGCATTTAGGTGCGGCTGCTCATGGATTAGGTGTGCAAATTCAGAAAATGTTGGATGAATACCGAAAGAATGAAGCAACATTGGAAGATTTGAAAGACAAAGTAATCAGTATATATTCTGATCCTGATGATATTAAAGATATAAAAGCCCTTAATGATGATGAGTTTATAGAATTAGCCGAAAATTTGGAGAATGGTGTTCCTGTTGCAAGTCCTGTTTTTGATGGTGCAAAACTTGAAGATATTGAATCTCATTTGGAAAAAGCAGGATTAGATAAATCTGGACAAGTGACATTATATGACGGAAGAACAGGAGAACCATTTGATAGGAAGATTACAGTCGGTTATAAATACATGTTGAAACTACATCATTTGGTTGATGATAAAATCCATGCAAGGTCTGTTGGTCCATATAGCTTGATTACTCAGCAGCCATTGGGTGGTAAAGCTCAATTTGGAGGACAGAGATTTGGAGAAATGGAAGTCTGGGCACTTGAAGGATATGGTGCAGCACATGTTCTTCGCGAGATGCTGACTGTGAAATCTGATGATGTTAAAGGAAGAACAGGAATATACGAATCAATTGTGAAGGGAGAAAATGATGTTGATCCTGGTATTCCTGAATCATTTAATGTTTTAGTAAAAGAATTGAAATCTTTGGCTTTGAATGTTTCATTTGAAAACAGCGCTGATTTAAAGAAAAAGGACATATAGGAGTTTGTTGAATATGAGTTTAAAAAAGAGTCTTAATATGGTGAATAACGCAGAAGAAACGAAAGATTTTGATGCGATTAGAATTTCTATAGCAAGTCCTGAAGAAATACGTTCTTGGTCTTATGGAGAAGTAAAAAAACCAGAGACTATTAATTACAGGACGTTTAAGCCAGAACGTGACGGTTTGTTTTGTGCAAGAATATTTGGACCTGTTCGTGATTATGAATGTAATTGCGGACGTTATAAACGCATGAAATACAAAGGGATAGTTTGTGAAAAATGTGGAGTTGAAGTTACATTAAGTCGTGTTAGACGTGAGAGAATGGGGCATATTGAGCTAGCGGCTCCTGTTGTCCATGTTTGGTTTATGAAATCTATTCCAAGCAGAATTTCTATGATTCTCGATAAAGGAGTCAAAGAACTTGAGAAAATTTTATATTTTGAAAAATACGTTGTTTTAGAACCTGGTTTCAGTCATTTTAAATATCTTGAAAGTATTAGTGAGGAAGAATATCAGGATGCACTCGATAAATACGGTGAAGGATCTTTCACAGTAAGCATTGGTGCAGAAGCAATAAAAGAAATGCTTTCTGCAGTTAATCTTCAAGAAGAAATAAAAAAACTGAAAGAAGAGTTAGAAACAGGCGTTGTTGATATAAGAAAAAGAAAAATAGTAAAAAGATTAAAAATTTTACAAGCATTTTTAGACACAGGTGTAAAACCAGAGCATTTGGTATTGACAGTTTTACCTGTTATTCCGCCTGAATTAAGACCTCTTGTTCCTTTGGAAGGGGGAAGGTTTGCAACTAGCGATTTAAATGATCTTTATAGAAGGGTAATCAACAGAAATAATAGATTGAAGAGGCTTATAGAACTGAGAGCTCCGGATATTATTATTCGAAATGAAAAGAGAATGCTCCAGGAATCTGTTGATGCTTTGTTTGATAACAAGCGCAGAGGAGCAAAAGCTATTGTTGGAGCGAATAAGAGACCTTTAAAATCTTTGGCCGATATGCTGAAAGGAAAACAAGGCCGTTTTAGACAAAACTTATTAGGAAAACGTGTTGACTATTCTGGACGTTCTGTTATTGTTGTTGGTCCTGAATTAAAACTTCACCAATGTGGACTTCCAAAGAAAATGGCCTTGGAATTATTCAGGCCTTTCGTCTATGCAAAGCTAGAAAAATATGGATTGGCAAGTACTTTGAAATCAGCGAAAAGGATGATTGAAAAAGATAGACCTGAAGTTTGGGATATTCTTGAAGAAGTCATAAGGGAGCATCCTGTTCTTCTGAATCGTGCTCCGACTCTTCACAGACTTAGTATACAAGCATTTGAACCTGTTTTAATTGAAGGAAAGGCTATCCAACTTCATCCATTGGTTTGTACAGCATTTAACGCAGACTTTGACGGAGACCAAATGGCTGTTCATGTTCCTTTATCTCCAGAAGCGCAATTGGAAGCAAGAATATTAATGCTTTCTACCAACAATATTTTGAGCCCTTCAAGTGGAAAACCTATAGTTGTTCCATCAAAGGATATTGTATTGGGGGTTTATTATTTATCTATGATAGTTGAAGGTTCGAAAAATGAAGGGATTGCACTTGCTAACTTAAGTGAGATAATGTATGCCTTAGAAAATAAAGTAGTTACATATCACACAAAAATAAAAACAAGAGTTCCATATTACAAAGAAGATGGAACAATTGAATATAAGATGTTAGAAACAACTCCTGGACGTGTGATAATAAGTCAAGTTTTGCCGCATCATCACATGATTAAATTCGATTCAGTTAATAAGATTTTAACTTCTTCAGATATTGGAGGATTAATTGATGAGATTTATTTCCATTGTGGACAGAAAGTTACTGCAATCTTTGTTGACCATATTATGGGACTTGGTTTCAAATATATGACAAAGGCTGGAATTTCTTATGGTAAAGATGATCTTGTTATTCCTGCAGAAAAGAAAAAACTTGTTGCAGAAACTGAAAAGATTGTTAATGAATTTGAGCAACAATATCTTGATGGATTTATCACACAAGGTGAAAAATACAACAAAGTTGTTGATGCGTGGAACAAATGTGGTGACAAAGTGGCTGATGCGTTGATGGCCGCAGTTTCTCACACAAAGAAAGGTGAACAACCGAACTCAGTTTATATGATGGTTCATTCAAAAGCTAGAGGATCTATGGCTCAGTTGAAACAATCAGCTGGTATGAGGGGTTTGATGGCAAAGCCTACAGGTGAAATTATTGAAACTCCAATTGTTTCCAACTTCAAAGAAGGATTGACTGTTCTTGAATACTTTATTTCGACGCACGGTAGCCGTAAAGGTCTGACTGACACAGCATTAAAAACTGCAAACTCAGGTTATTTGACAAGAAGACTAGTTGATGTTGCAAATGATTGTATTATCACAGAGGAAGATTGCGGAACATCAAAAGGTTTATTAATGAAGCCTGTTTATGACGGATCTAATGTTGTTTTGACATTGAGAGAAAGGATTTTAGGACGTTTTGCAGCAAGTGATATTATTAATCCGAATAATGGAACATTAATAGTTCCAAAAGGTGGTTATATAGATGAATATAAAGCGAATAATATAATAGATGCTGGTATTGATGAAGTTTTGGTTAGATCTCCAGTGACTTGTGAAAGTGATCATGGTGTTTGTTCGAAATGTTATGGAAGGGATTTAGCTCGAGGAACAGTTGTTGGAGTTGGAGAAGCTGTTGGTGTTATTGCCGCTCAGTCAATTGGAGAACCTGGAACTCAGCTTACTATGAGAACATTCCATATTGGAGGTGCTGCTCAAAACAGTTCGGAACAATCCGGAATTGAAGCTTCTATGGATGCTAGAGTTTCGTTTAAAAACATGACAGCTGCGCAAAACAGTTCTGGAGAAACTATAGTTATTTCCAGAAAATCAGAAATTGCTTTAATTGATTCAAATGGAAGAGAAAGACTGTCTTATAAAGTTCCATATGGTGCAAAATTGAGAGTTTCACCAGGAGATGCTGTTAAAGTTGGACAAGTTTTGGCAGAATGGGATCCTTATACAACACCTGTTATTTGTGAAAAAGAAGGTTATGCGAAATTTGTTGATTTGATAGATGGACAATCATTGAGAGAGGTTGTCGATGAATCAACTGGTATATCTAATAAAGTCGTTGTCGATTGGAAGCAATCTTCAAGCACGGCAAATTACAGACCTATGATTTCATTAGTTAATGAAAAAGGAAAACCTGTAATGCTTTCTAATAAGATCGAAGCAAGGTATTTCTTATCTATTGATTCTGTTATAAATATCGATGACGGTGCAAAAGTTAAAGCTGGTGACATTATAGCTAGAATTCCAAAGGATGTCGTAAAGACTAGAGATATTACCGGTGGTTTGCCAAGAATTTCTGAATTATTTGAGGCCAGATTGCCGAAAGATCCTGCGATTCTCGCAGATATAGATGGACATATTGAGTTTGGAAAAGAACATAAAACTAAGAGACGTCTTATTGTTGTTCCTGATGAGGGAACAATGCAAAAACCTATGGAATACTTGGTTTCAAAAGGAAGATCCATTGTTGTTCATGAAGGCGATTATGTCAGAAGAGGGGATATGCTTGTTGATGGCAATGTCGCGTTGCAGGATATATTGAGAATTCTTGGCGTTGAAGATATGGCTTTATACTTAGTTAATGAAGTACAGCAAGTTTATAGATTGCAAGGTGTTCCAATTAATGATAAGCACGTTGAAATCATAGTACGTCAAATGCTCCAAAAACGTGAAATAAAAGATCCTGGAGATTCAACTTATATCATGGGTGATGAAATTGATAAGGATGATTTGATTACGGTAAATACGGAATTACTGAAGGAGGGTAAGAGACCTATCGTAGCAACATATGTTTTGCAAGGTATCACACGAGCATCTTTACACACTAAGTCATTTATATCTGCGGCATCTTTCCAAGAAACAACTCGCGTTTTAACGGAAGCTGCGATTTGTGGAAGAGTGGATTACCTAACTGGTTTGAAAGAAAATGTCATAGTTGGAAGACTAATGCCGGCTGGAACTGGAGGGGTATATAGAAAGTGGAAAGAGGAAGCAAGATTAGCTCAATTGAAACGGGATCAAGAAGCTTTCTCAAACAATGATTATTGATAATCCAAAAGAGCTTTGTTATTCTGATTATGTAGGAAATAACAGAGCTCTTTGTTTTGATTATGGAGATAAGAGGGTAGGGGTAGCTGTTTCAGATATCAATTGGATGATAGCTTCTCCTTTAAAAACATTTCCTAGTCACGGAATTTTTAATAATATATTTAACATTTTTAATGAATACCAAATTGCTGTTATTATTATAGGAGCTCCAAGGACTTTGTCTGGAATTTCGAATGGGAAACAGTTTGAAAAGGTAAAAAAATTTACTTTGAAATTGGAAGAATTAATAAACGAAAGAGCTCTTGATTTAAAAATAATTTATTGGGATGAAAGATTTAGTTCTGTTGCAGCTAATCGTTATCTTGATGAAGCAGAAATGTCCATTTCTAAAAGAAAAAATAATATAGACAAAATAGCTGCAAGTTTTATATTGCAGGGCTTTCTCAATTTTGTTGCCATGCGATTGATATAATTTTATTGTTCTAGTAAAAATAAGTTTGTTTCTTTAATAAATAATTAACTTTTCTGAAGTATAATATAATTATGGTGGATCTATAAATGTTTCGGAAAAGTTTTTTTGCAAGGTATTTTGAATTTTTCGAAACAATAAATGTTTTTTGCAGTTGATAGTATTTCGCGAACTATTGAAGCAGTGTATGAGATCCACCTATTCTATTTGCAATAAGAAACAGAATTTGAAAATTTAGTAAGAAAAATATTGCAGGACAAAAGAGTAAAAAGGTACAATTTATATATAAGCTGTTAATTAAATATTATTAGATGAGTGTTGATAAAAATAAAGCTTTAGATGCGGCATTGCAACAAATAGAGCGCATTTTTGGCCGTGGATCAGTCATGAAATTAGGACAAAGAGAAGTGATAGAAATAGAAGCAATTTCTACGGGGTCAATAGGTCTTGATCTTGCTCTTGGAATTGGAGGATTTCCTAAAGGAAGGATTATAGAGGTTTATGGCCCGGAATCGTCAGGAAAAACAACTTTAGCGCTTCATGTTATTGCAAATGCTCAAAAAAATGGAGGGAATTGTGCTTTTATAGATGCCGAGCATGCTTTAGATCCTGTTTATGCTAAAAAGCTTCATATAGATATAGATAATTTAATAATTTCACAACCGGATACAGGTGAGCAAGCATTGGAAATAGCTGACACACTTGTAAGAAGCGGAGCTATAGATGTTTTGGTTGTTGATAGTGTTGCAGCCCTTGTTCCAAAGGCTGAATTAGAAGGAGATATGGGAGATTCCCATATGGGATTGCAAGCAAGACTTATGAGTCAAGCTCTAAGGAAATTGACTGGATCTATTTCAAGAACAAATTGTATGGTGATATTTATCAACCAAATTCGTCAGAAAATAGGAATCATGTTTGGAAATCCTGAAACAACAACAGGAGGAAACGCTTTGAAGTTCTACGCTTCTGTTAGATTGGATATAAGAAGGACAGGAGCTATAAAAGACAAGGATGAAATGCTTGGGAATCAAACAAGAGTGAAGGTAGTGAAAAACAAATTGGCACCACCTTTCAAAGTTGTCGATTTTGATATTATGTATGGAGAAGGGATCTCAAAAACCGGAGAATTAATAGATTTGGGAGTTATTGCTGGAATAATTGAGAAAGCTGGTTCATGGTACTCATATAAAGATATCAGACTTGGACAAGGAAAGGAATCTGCAAGAACTTATTTAAAAGAAAATCCTGAAGTTGCCAATGAGATAGAAAAAACAATAAGAGCAAACTCCGGAATGTTTGCAGATACTTTGACTGGAGAAATGCTAGATGACAAATCTGATTCAGAAGAATAATTCAAAACGGATAATATCAATAATTGCAGGAGGTGGAGATCTTCCATTAAAGATTATTGAAAAATTAGATAATTTGAATATTGATCATAATGTTATTTCTTTGTATGGTTTCGGTCCTGAAAATTATCCACAATTTAAAATCGGAGAAATAGGGAAAGTTTTGGAATTTATAAAATCCAAAGGAACAACAGATATTATATTTTGCGGAAATGTCAAAAGACCAAGTTTATTTTCGTTGAATCTAGATTTTGTCGGAAGAAAATGGCTAAAGGCATTGGGATTAAAAGCTTTTCTTGGAGATAACACTTTATTGAAAGGGATAAAGGAGTTATTAAAAAAAGAGGGCTTAAATGTCCTGAGCCCTCAAAGTATTCTTGAAACTCTCCTGACTCCAAAAGGTGTTTTGACAGAGATAGTTCCTTCAGATCAGAATTTGCAAGATATAGCACGAGGTATATTTGTTTTGAACACTATGTCAAGAGCAGATGTTGGACAAGCTGTTATCGTGCAAGAAGGTATAGTTTTAGGAATTGAAGCAGCAGAAGGAACGCAATGCTTGATAGAACGTTGCAAAGACTTGAAATTAACAGAAAAAAAGGGGGGAGTTTTAGTAAAAACCTCTAAAATAAATCAAGAGCAAGCTATTGATCTTCCAACAATTGGAAAAAATACAATATTACAAGCAGAGTATGCAAAATTATCAGGAATTGCAATTGGAGCTTCGCAATCTCAAATCATAGATTATAACGAAACAATAAAACTCGCAAATGAGAGACATATTTTCGTAATAGGAGTATAAATTATGATATTCAGATTATCTGTTATACATATTTTTATTGCGGTTTTTTCATTTTGTTTATTCCTTGTATCTTTATCTGCTCAATTATTTGGGAATATGGAACCATGTCAGTTATGTTTAATCACTAGATATTTATTTTTATTAATTGCTATGTTTTCTCTTTTTTCAATTCATTATAAATATTTAAAATTCATTTTGATCTTTTTAATATCAAGTTTGTTTGTATTTTCTTTATATCATTTAGGGGTGGAAAATCATTGGTGGCAAGGACCTCAGAGTTGCATTTCAGAGCTTCCAAGTTTATCGAATATCGATGCACTAATAGAAACTAATAAAGTCTTTTGTGATAGAGCAAATTGGATGATATTTGGAATATCATCAACTTTTTGGAGTTTTTTGGCGTCTTCATTTTTGGCTTGGCTTATTTCTATATCATATGTGTTGGATTATTACTTAAAGAAATTTGATGACTGAAGAAAGAACAGATGCACCATTCTTATCCAAATTTAATCGAGATTCAGTTTATTTAAGTTCTGAAAATGAGCTTTGTGAATCAATAATAAATGAGATAGGTAATATACTATCTTCGAAATTGAAGACATTTGATAAGAATGAGAAATCACCGTTTTCTTATGGCATTCGAGATTTACAATCAATTGATAATTCAGTAGACGCTCTTGATGAATTTAAAATACATTGTATGGAACAAATATTGCGTTATGAACCTCGAATTGAAGATCTTTATATCAGTGAATGCAATATAAATAAAATGAATCAAACGTTAGAAATAGAATTATTTTGCAAAATAAAAGGAAAAAATCAAAATTTATCCACAAAAATTTCTATAGGTTAATTAGTGAAAAAGGCTGTGTTATTAAAGACTTTATGTAAAGCTATTTGTTATTATAACCTTGATCCTTTGATTCATATGCGATATTTAGATTCAATTTCAAATGAAGTTTTTATAATTAATTTAGCACCTTGTGAGTTATCATTTGAAAAACCATTGTTATTAAAATATTCAGTTAATTATTTAAGTTTTCCCGCTAAGAATGTCATAATAAATTAGAGCAATGAAAAATATTATTTATTAGATTGCTCTTTTGGTAACAATAACATTTAATTTGATAATATAAAAATTTTTAAGTCCCATAAAAGTTCCTAAAATTTAATTAGATAACCTGCTTGTTTCCAAAAACAAGCGGATTCGCTCGTACATTTCCTTCTGTTCAGGCTATTTGCCAGGAGTCTATCTACCTTCAATGCTTTTCTGTTTAACAATTTTCTCAAATTGTATTATTAATTCATTGCTCACATTATTGCATTCCCGGAGTGAAAAAACCGCAATAGGAGCCTTTTGTGATTGGCAGAACATCAATAAAATTTAGCTCCTTCGGCTCCTATTTGATTAGAATCTAATACCAAAATAAATGTTAGGATTGTTTTTATGAAGGGCTATAAGTCCTTTGATTTTTATTTTATTCCCATTTAGATTAAAAAATGAAATAGTGTGCTTGTTTTTCAGAGCATCAGCAAGAACTATGGCCCCTTCGTCTTCTATTTGATTATTTCCTAAATCAAACCAGGTAATAGTTTGATTGTTTTCCAGAGCCTTAGCAAGAGCTTTAGCTCCAGCGTCTCCTATTCCATTACCAAATAGACTAACCTTGGTAATGGTTGGATGTTTTTCCAGAGCATCAGCAAGTGCACTAGCTCCAACGTCTCCTATTCCATTACTAGATAGATTAAACTATTGGTAATAGTTGGATGTTTTTTCAGAGCATCAGCAAGTGCACTAGCTCCAACGTCTCCTATTCCATTACTAGATAGATTAAACTATTGGTAATAGTTGGATGTTTTTTCAGAGCATCAGCAAGTGCACTAGCTCCAACGTCTCCTATTTGATTATGCCATAGATTAACCTCGGTAATAGTTGGATGTTTTTTCAGAGTATCAGCAAGTGCACTAGCTCCGACGTCTCCTATTCGATTACTAGATAGATCAAAATCGGTAATATTTTGATTGGCTTTCAGAGCATCAGCAAGAACTATGGCCCCTTTGTCTCCTATTTGATTATAATCTAGAACAACACTGGTAATAGTGTGATTGTTTTTCAGAACCTCAACAAGGGTTTTAACGTCTTCGTCACCAAAATTATACCTCTTATACTCAAAGTAGTAATACCATGGCTTTTTAGAAAGTCAATAAGTATTCCAATCTCGAATTCCCCTAGGATAGGAATCCTATCATAAATATAATCTAAACTCAAGTAACCCTGAGTATCTGTCGACAATTCTTCTTCTAAATACTCTCGAAATTCTTCAGTATCGGCTTGTTGATTAGGTGTTAGTGCTGGCGCTGCAGCTTCGGCTTGTGGAACTGGATGTGGTAATTCACTTGCCATAGAAGCTGGTGCTGCTTGCATCGATGCACTAACTTCTATACTTCCTAGCATGGAAAGCATACTTATTCCAATTAAAAATTTTTTCATAGTCCTTCTCCTGTAAAATACAATATACCTTATACTTATAGTATATCAAAAAAAATAGATAAGTAAATATTTTTTTGCATTTACAAAATAAGCAATAAAAGTATTAAGAAAAATCTTTAAAATTTTATGGGACTTTTTATTTTTTGACATAGAAGAAAGAGAAGAGATATACTGAAAATACAAGGGATATTCAGGCGCGCGATATGTAGTATCCTGAATATTTTACCACACATCGCGCGTTCGAAGAAAGTTAGCGGATTTTCAAATACAAGTTTTAGAAAATTAAAAACTAGTGCCCTTTATAATAAACTTTTCGCAAGAAAAGTTATAATATCAAACCGTTTTGAAAGCTATAGATGAAGTTGTTACTCTGCTATAGTATTCCAAAACATATTCAATTTATCGCAACAGAAGTATTTCGAATGAAAGAGCGAAATAATGTTGATTTTTAATAAAAAGAGTAACTGCACGAAGCGTGAATTAGAAAGAAGACCTCACCGGCAAACGGCTGATGACACCGCAGGGGCACCTATAGCGCTTTCGGAAGACATCGTGAATCAAGACATATAGATTGTGATATTGTTCAATAGATAAGAACAGAATACAAAACTTATGGAAAAGCGAAGATATAGGTAATTTTAAAAAGAGATTATGGCATAGAAATTAGTGAAAGTTCTGTAGGAAAAATCATAAAGAAACTTGGTATACCAAGGTTATTACCAAGCCCTAGATATAGGAAACACAGGAAGTTTACATCATATACAAGTGTCGTGAATTTAAGCTTTATTCTCAGATGAAAATTAGGAGAAAATATACAAATCGACTATATGGTAATAGCGTTAAATAACTTTACATAGGCCATTTCCCATTAAAGTCTATACAAGTTGATGGATATAGTGAATTTATGAAAGATTTTGAAGTAATCTCACCAAAGATTAATGGAAATGTGGAGCGAATGAATCGATTATTACAGAAGAATTTTTATATGAAACACTGGAGGTATTCATTAGGTGTATATTAACTCTATGCTGGGAGACTCTTGTCCCATATCTTAGAAGTAATACAAATTAACGAATATCATTGAAATCTTGTTGATTGTGATATATAATAAAAACTATAGAATGCGCCCATAGCTCAATTGGATAGAGCGTCAGACTACGGATCTGAAGGCTGAGAGTTCGAATCTTTCTGGGCGCGCCAATTAGTTTGGGAGATCAAAAAATGCGTTTTGTCAGTTATTATGGATTAATTTTAGGCCTAATTCCTTCTGTATTAAATGCTCAAATATATCAAGCTGCTCCAGGCACTGCATCCACATTTGCGACCCAAAACTTTTCTAGTCAAAACAATAATCAGATTCAGAATCAATTATCAGTAATTCCAAATGATAATATATTTCTCGAATATTATGCGAAACAGGGTGATGATTTCATGGCTTCTGTTTATTATAATGAAACCAGCAAACTCGTGAAAAGAGACATAAGTTTTAATGATTTGAAAAAGACTGTAATAATTTTTTCTGGCGATTGGTGTCCATATTGTCATAACTTCCTAACTAATTTTTCTCAATATATTAAAGATTTAAATTCAAAAGGAATAAAGATAATAATAGTGAATGTTCCATCAATAGATAAATTGAAAAATTTCGTTACTCCAACAATTGATGACTATAACGAAGTAAAATCGAAACTTGAATCTTATGGGATTACTTTTTCTTCTATGACAAAGTTGGCAATCTTGGGAGAAAAGGCCACATTAGCAAGAAACGGAATTGAAGGATTGCCTGTTTTTATTGCAGTAAAAAATGGAAAGGAATATTTTCGAGGAGTTGGACAATCTGGAATTTCTAAATTGCAACTTTCAAATCAAACAGTTTTAAAACAATTTTTAGAAATTTGGGATGAAAAAGTTGAACAACCAGATTCGGATAAAAAACCAACAAAAATAACATCTCAGAAGAAAGAAAAAACAAATCACAAACAACAACATTCAAAAGCTTCCAAGATTAATAAAAAGAAAGCAAAAGAAACTAAGATAAAATCTAAAGTTGATATTTCGGCTTCAAAGAATGCTACAGAATTATTAAATAGTATGGAATGGACCGCCCAGAAATTAAATACTGAATATACATATAATCACAAGCATACAAAAAACTGCGGTTGTAAACTGAAATAATCCAATGAATGAATAATCGGCAAGATAAAAATATTTTTACTAGAAGAGTATTTATTTTTAGCTTGGTAAAAATATTTTTAGGTTTATTAATTTTATCTAGATTATCTTATTTACAAATTTTTAAATCCGCACATTATAAATTGCTTTCAGATAAAAACAGATTAGTTGCAAAACTAACACTTCCAAATAGAGGAAAGATCTTGGATTCAAATGGCCATTATATAGTTAAAAATAAATACACTTATTCAGCCTATTTAGATCTTCTCGAAATTTCTGAAGAAAAAAGAGAAAAGATTATTAACTTAATAATAAAAGATAAAGATATTGAAGAAAGCATAAAAGACAACATAAATAACTTACCAAAAAGAATAACAAAATCAAATCGATATATATTGCTACAAGAAGACTTAAGTTGGGATACGCTTGCTGGATATTATATTTCAGCGACAAAAGTTCCTGGAATCGTTATTGAAAAGACACAAACTCGAGATTATTTATATTCGAAGGAATTTTCTCATGTTATAGGTTATACAGGATCTCCAACAAGAGATGATATAGCAAATTCTGAGAATAATGCTCTTACTCTTCCATTGGCTAAAATAGGAAAAACAGGATTTGAAAAGCAATATAATGATGACCTTTTTGGAAAATCAGGAATAAAGCATATAGAAGTTAATGCGAGAATGGAATTTGTAAGGGATATTGATAATATAGATTCTGTACCTGGAACAGATATAAACTTGACAATTAATCGCGATTTACAATTGGAAGTATATAAAATAATGTCAACCCAAGAAAGTGGATCATGTGTTGTTATGGATGTTCATACTGGAGCTATATTGGCATATGTTTCTTATCCTGGGTATGATTTAAATATCTTCACAAAAAAAATAGATCCGAAAATGTTAAAAGAGCTTTATGAAAATCCATATAAACCAATGATTAACAAGGTGATTAACGGTTTGTATTCCCCTGGATCTGTTTTTAAAATGATAACAGCATTAACAGCTTTAAAAAAAGGTGTAATAAACAAGCATACAATGTTTGACTGTCAAGGGTTTTCAGAGTTAGGCAATCATAAATTTCATTGCTGGAAATGGAAATATGGAGGTCATGGTCCTATGAATTTGCAAAGTGCAATAGCTCAATCTTGTGATGTATATTTTTATAATTTAGCAAGAGTACTTTCTCCTGATGACATTGCGAAAACAGCGAATGATTTTGGCTTAGGAATTCCAACAAATATTGATTTGCCTAATGAAAAATCAGGATTAATTCCAACAAAAAAATGGAAAAAAGATAAGAAAAAACAAAAATGGACACTAGGAGATTCATTTAATATGTCGATAGGTCAAGGATTTGTTTTATGCACTCCTCTTCAATTGGCTAAAATGATCTCCATACTTGTGAATGGCTTGAATCCTATAACTCCATATTTGCGAAAATCTAAAGAAGTAATAAATTCTGAAAGATTAAATTATAAATCTGAACATATTCAAATTATTCTTGATGGGATGTATGATGTTGTAAATTCATCTTATGGAACAGCTCGAAGATCAGCTATTGAAGATGAAAACTTTGAATTTGGAGGAAAAACAGGAAGCTCTCAAGTTTTCAGAATAACAGAGAAATTAAGACGTGAAGGAAAAACTGTTTCTGATGATTATTGGAAAAAAGAACATGCAGTTTTTGTTGGATATGCTCCTACAGATGATCCGAAAATCGCAGTTTCTGTTCTAATTGAACATGGCGGAGGAGGATCTCATACAGCAGCTCCCATAGCTCGTGATGTGTTATTAGCAGCAAAAAAACATTTGTCACTTTGAAAAATCTTTTTAGTGTAAAAGCAATATGTTTATTTAGCGTTTCCAAAAAATGAGATCATCCTTCGTTTCCCGGGATTTTAAGTCATTCATAACAGTCAGCCAATACTTCATACTTTCACTTCCTCCTATATGTAAACTTAACACCTCTTTTTTCCACATTCATATATCCCTATGCAACTATAAATCGTGTATTTCTTTTCTGTATAATTCCATCTTTCTTTATCTTAAATATCATTCCAGTCATAAACACAACCACATACACAAATTTCAGAGGCCTACTTTGCCAATTTTTCATATTACTTATAGCCCGGTTTGTTATATTCGAAATAGTCTATGCCGACACATTAAAACCATATAATTCCTGTGATGTTATCAGAGATATTTCTGGTATTCATTCCACAGCCATAAAAAGATATAATTTTATTTTATCACGAGGAACATTGAGTTTTAATGCTCCTTTATTTGTTTTTTCAGTTTTATCATAGGGATCCCATTACGATAGTTATCAGAGTCTTTATACCTCATATGGTTCCTCGTTTTCGCGATATTTTTCATATATATCTGCGATAAATTTTATGTTGTAGCATTTGTTTTAGTCCAATATTTTTTGTCATTGTCAAAAGGCGTAATTTTAATCTGCCTTTTGATATGGGGTTCTCTGTGCAGTTTCAATAGCTTTCTATTTAGAATTATGAACCTTCACGGGTTTTCCTTATGTCTTCTGAACTACTTAGATTTTATTCCCTTATTCGGATGCCTTTTGTAAGTCCTGTCCCAGAGTCTGAGGAACATATAATTATCCATTTTTGTGAAAATCCTGCTTGCGCGCGAGGTTTTATAATAATTACTCTAACCAGCACAATTATCGGATTTAAACTATCGATTGATCTCCCCTGTGTTGCCGAGATTTTCTTCTTTACCGTTTGTGCGATGGATAATCCATGTATATTTGACTTTTCTTACTTGGATTGACTAGCAGGACTTTCCGCTTTTTTGATACATCATTGGATAATGTCTGATATTAAAAACTTAGAAAATCGAACCCTGTTGTCCTATCTTTCGATTTTTCAAGCGTGTGTATGATTTTCGTTTTGTTTTCCCGATCGATCTGCCATAACGGGTATTCAAATTGGACGTTTTTCTGATTTTCCAAGTTTTGGAATCCAAATACGTCTTATCCGTTTATATACATTTTGGCAAATCTAGGGAGTTTTCTGCGCCCATTTGTTGTGAATGAGTTAGCGTAAATTATAAAAAAAGACTTTATGCAGATAAAATATCTACGCAAGAACATTTATGAACTATATTGCTCTATTTTCCAGAAAATATGAAATCTGAATTCATAAAAAGAGCTGAAAGCTTGGTAAAATTATGGAAATTAATGCATAAACAAAAAGTTCTAATAGGGGCAATCAAGAGATTTTAGGTATAAATAGAACCACTTATTACCACAGAAAAAAGCAAATTCAAACTAGAATTATCAAAAGTAAAAGGCTTAAAACCTTCATAAATTAAGCTTTAATAAGGACATTTGGGATCCCATAAGAACAATAAGAACTGAAAAAACTTATGGAAAATCGAAGATATATGTAATTTTAAGAAGGGATTATGGCTTAGAAATTAAAAAAAGTTCTGAGGGAAAAATCCTCAATAAACTCAGTGTACCAATGTTATTATTGTATTAGTTCATAAAATATGAGATTTGAAAATAACATAATTTTCACTACATACAAAATAGGAAATTTAACAAATAAGTCATACTATTTTTAGATATTTTGCATATTTTTATATAGTTTATTTTAAAATATGAAAAAGATATTTATTATTTAAATAAATAGATTTTATATTGAAATATTTGGAAATAAATGTCAGTATAATAATAGAAAGATATAATATAGGAGGCAAAAATGGTCAAGTTAAGAAAAATTTTGTTGACTGTTGTATTAAGTATGCCAACAATAAAATCTGAAGAGGTTAATTTAATATTTCCGGAAACGTCTGATGAAAATTTGCAATTAATGCAATCATACCAAGCGCCTTTTGAAGAATTTGGAGAAGTAGGATTTTTTGCTGCAGATAAAAGGCTGCATTATACTATAAGTCAAGATATATTAGCTAATGAACAGTTTGATCGAATTAGGCAAGACGATAATATATTAGGTATTTTAAGGGAATTATCCAAAAATCACTGGATAGCCCTAAATAAACGCGAGTTTAGTATTGCTAAAAATATATCGAAAGAAATGAAAACTATTTTATTAGGCAAATATGGACTTCGCCAAACTATCCTTCCTTTTGAAACTTCTCAAAAAATTATGGCTTTAAAATATAGATGTATCGAACAAATCGAGATGTTATTACCGGAAGAATTATCCGTAATGCCTTCTGATTCTGAAGGATTATTTAGACAAAATGCAGAGGAATTTTCCGCAATGTATCAATTATGTCGACAATTTACTAATACTCCATTTTTTCGCTCGGATATAAGCTATGATTTTATGCGAAGTTATGGAGTGACAACGAATCCTAGTGTTGTTATACCTATATTGGAAGAAGGACATAGATTTTGCGATAATGTTTTTTCAGAAATACTAAAAGCATATCCACACCAAAATTACTTGCTTCAAACAGCTTATTCATTGAAAAAACAAAGCTATAATTCATATTTGAATTACATTTATCGTAATTTATTTGGAATAAAATATTCAAAATACAGAAGCACAGATAGAGGACAAACAAGTGGATCAAGCCGAAGTACATGTATGTTTAATTCTGTGTTTTGCTATGATCTTGAAAAGCATAATATTTCATCAACAAAACTTGGATCTTTAGAAAAAGCACAGGATTATTTATCACATTTAGTCAGAATTTATTCGGGATATAGCGATAAATCTAAAAAAGAAATAGATATTTTAAATTGTATACAAAATCAAATTAGAATTTTGAAACAGAATCATGGATCAGATGCGATATATTCTTTTTGCTCTGAAATACAAGATGGCAAGCTATTTCCTGGATATATTTTTGATGCTTCAGTATTGGAAGTACAATGCCATTCATTAGCTGCTAATTTTGTAGTTTTTCCAAAAAGTGTTACTTATAGTTATGGCGATTGCCTGTTTTCGCATTATGGAACTGGTTATTATGGGTCTGAAAATTTTCCGACTATTCCCGTAAGCTGTTCTTTGGGACATGCTCAATCACTTACATTAATATAAAAAATGGAGGGAAATCCCTCCATTTTACTTAATTCGAATCTTAGGCTTCTGGAGCATGTAAGCTTTCTATAGCGTTTCTAACTTCCCTCAACTGATTCATTGTGTTTTTAAGTAATTGAGTTGATTCTGAATTATTTGGTATCAGATTTTCTCTTTGCTTAACTGTGGCTTTTTTATCTTCCACAGGAGTCCTTTCCATGGAAACAGGTTCTTCAGTCTTTGCAACTTCTTTACTCTCTTCTGTAGAAGTTGGTTCTTCTACTGTATTAGTTGTTTTGGTTGCTACATTTGGAACTTCGTCAGATGGAGAAGCTTGAGCTGTTTCAGATTTTACTTCAGAAGCCTCAATTTCTTTTTCTGGTTCTTCTGCATTTGCAACAGCGGTCCGTGTTTCTTGAGCATCCTTTTGCATTTCTTCGGAAATTCCGGCTTTTTCAGAAGCATCAACCTCATTTTCTGGTTCTTCTGTATTTGCAACAGCAGTCTGTGCTTCTTGACCATCCTTTTGCATTTCTTCGGAAGTTGCAGTTTCACTCTTTGAGTCATCATTTTCGGTTATTTTCTGTTCTTCCGCAGTTTCAGAAGTCCCCGCTTTTTCAGATACGTCAGATTTTGTATCGGATGATTCTTCAGATTTTTCTTCTGTCGAAGTTTTATCTTGCGTTTCTGATTGAACTACAGCTGAAAAGTTTTCCGAATTTTGGTCAGAAATTTTTGCTTCTTGTTTAGAATTGTCTGTCACTTCAGTTTTATCGCTTGATCCAATCTGAACAGATGGATTTTCAGAGTTTTCTGAAGAAACAGATTCTGTCGTCTTTACCCCTTCAGTCTTTGGTGTTTCCTCAGAAGCTTTGACTACAGGTTTCTCTTCATTTGATTCCGACGTCTTTACATCTTCTGAAGTTTTTTCACCAGGTTTTGCATCAACATAGCTAGATTCTTCTACTCCTTCTGTTTTATTTGCAGAACTGGGTGTTTTGGGATCTGATTCTACTTTTGTTTCTGTAGAAGAAACTTGAGAATCCACTACTTTATCTTCAATAACAGTAGGCTGTTCAACTTTTAAAGGAGCCTCTGTTGCTTTTTGGTGTTGTTGAGCTGACGCTAAAGTTTCATTAACGCTTTTCTCTACTTGTCTATTTATATATTCACGCAATTCCGGAGTCAACTCTTTATTACCAGAAATTATAACAGGCTGAGTATTTACAAGAACTTCTGGTGCGGGAACTGAAGCCTGTGGTATTGATTCTGTGGATTGCGCAGCGACTGAAGTTCCAGGTACAGTTGTAACTTGTTGTTTTTCCGCTTCCACAGGAGTTACAGGATCTTTTTGTGCGACTGGACTTAGACCTGTACTTTCTAAAGCTTGCGCTGTTTGCATCGGAGGTACTTGAGTCGTGTCTGTTGGATTTTCAAGCATATTCTGAGATTTTGTAGCTATGTCTTGTAATTCAGAGTCTGTTTGTGTCGCTTTGGTTGTATTTAGTGGATCCTCATTACCTTTAGAAGGATTGGCAGGTTGCGTTACTTGGTCTGTTGGTACTTCAGCAACAATTGTTTTTGTTTTACCATTTATAACTTCTTGAGAAGAAGTTTGATTTTTTGCTTCGTTAGGATCAGCAAGTGGATCTTTTGGTGTTGGTTCCGCAGATTGAACACTGACAGAGGTTCCAGAAATAACAAGTTCAGGTGTATTCTGAAGTTGTCCTTCTGTTGAAGGTTTTATAGAAGCCGTTGTTTCACTTACTGTATCAACTGGAGATTCTGTAATAATTGGCTTTTTAGAATCTAATTTTTGTGATTCAGGCAAAACAGTTTTTGCTGAAGTTTCTTTTGCTTCTATCGAGGATATGCTTGGTTCAGGAGTCGTTATTTCATTGAGTTTGCTTTCAATACTTCCTAATCTGGCGTCCATCATGAGAACAAGGTTGCTCATTTGATCGTTTGTTTCAGAAACCTGGCTAGAGATATCTGCGACTTTTTTGTTAGTTTCATCGATACCAGCATCAACTTCATTTAATGCATTTTTTAACTCTGGGTTCTCTGCTGGTTGATTTTCTTCCCCTTTTTTCTCTATTTTCTCTTCCGCTTCATTTTTTATATGCTCTGCAGCTCTTTCAACATCTGATTGAGGTTCTGTAGCGATAGTTGTTTCAACTTGAGGAGCAACAGGACTCTCTATAGCAGGAGCTGCAGGCTGTTCTAGAACAGAAACAACTTCCAGTTGAGGAGCAGTAACATTGTTTTGAACAGGCTCTCCGTTATCATCATCACTGATAGCTTGAGAGTTAGGAACCGTTATTGTTTGCTCAGGAGCAGTCTCTATAACAGGAGCTGCAGGCTGTTCTGGAGCAAGGGTAATTTCCGGTTGAGGAGCATTAACATTGCTTTGAACAGGCTCTTCGTTAAATAAATTACGCATAGCCTCTCCGTTATCATCATCACTGATAGTTTGAGCGTTAGGAACTGTTACTCTTTGCTCAGGAGCATTCTCTATAGCAGGAGCCGTAGGCTGTTCTGGCACAGGATTAACTCCCGGTTGAGGAGTTACAGGAATTTCAGATGTAACCGGAGCTTCTGTTGGTGAAATATTTGCATGCGGATTAACCGCAGTTGATTCTGGAGTATTTTGGGGTTGCGTTTCTGTATTAAACAAAGAGTTCAACAAATCTCCCTTAGGTTCTGCAACAGAATTTTGTCCTTCTTGAGATATATTTGCCTCATTTCCAGGTTGTTGTGCATTTGGATTTGCGGCTCCTTGTGCATTTTCAGGAATTTGTGAAACTTGTTCTCCTGCATTTGCTGTTGATTCTGCAGAAAAACCTATATTCATTCCGAAAACGAATGGAGTAAGACAAACCACTAGTAGTTTTTTATTTATCATAATTGACACCTCTCATATAATGATGGGATATATAAATCCCATTTAGATTCTTAATTTAATTATCCATCTAAATTATTAAAATTTAGTTAATTACATAGAGGTTTTTTTGTGATTCTTCAAAAAATTTTAATATTTTTAAACCTTATTTTGTTTTTTTAGTTTTAGGTATAGAAAGTATCCGGGAATATTAGATAGCAAACAGAGGAAATAAATCGTTCCCCATGAATATTTGTCAACAATAACTCCGGCAAATGTGTATGATAAAATTCTTATTAAAGAACCAAAAGATAATATAATTGCGTAAATATTTATATCTTTTCTGGAATTTTCTGCGGCAAATGTTCTGAATATAACACTTGAAAATCCAAATATAAAGGTTGTGATATTGACTAAAATCGTAATGGTAAATAAGTCTGATTTATATGCGGAAAAATACATAAAAATCAAAGAGGCAATCATTTGAAAAAGAAAAGTAATTTTAATGCAATTTTTCATTCCGATTTTGTATAATAAACTTCCTGCAACTATGCCACTTATTATCATTGAAAAAATTCCTGCTAAATGCGTTATGTTTGCAAATTCCAATCGGCTAATTCCTAAATAATGAAGAAACATTGGTTTTAACACACTTATACAACTGTCTGTTAATCTGAATGATATAATAACAAATATTAAGATAACGATTTTATATTTTTTCAAAAACTCAATACAACTTTTTATATAGTCTTTTAAATAATTTCCATTTAGATTTTCTTGAGAATCTGGAATACTTTCAATTTTCATAAATATTGTAGAGATTGTTGTAAATGCAACAACAAAACCCGTAATAATGAATGCAGAAGTCCAACTTGTTAGATTTGCAATATAAATTATGCAAGCTCCAGCTATGAACATTCCGATGCGAAAACCTGTATTTTCAATTGCTGATATGATTCCTAAATCTTCTGTTTTGAATATAACAAGTTTTATATAAGCTCTGACTATGTCATGTATACATACCGCAATAATAAGAAAGGGTATTAATAATCCTGCAATCCAAAGGTTCTTATTTCCAAAAAATCCAAGTGATGAAAATGCAATAAAAATAACAATTTGTGATGATATAGATATTAATTTTATTATATTTTTAGGATTGTATTTTGCTATTATATTTTTCACAAAAGGAGAAATAACGAATTTCCAACTATAAGGTATCGTAGATAAGAGAAGATTTGTTATAGTGGAAACTCCAACTCCTCTTTCCGAAAGCATTAATGAAAAACTGGAACAAACTCCGATTAATATCAAACCACTTAATAATGAGTTGAAGAAAATATAAGATATTAAATTAAATTTCTTATGCAATAGCTCAGAAAACACTATACCCCACGCTTAAACCAAATCAGCAATTTCTGCCATAAAGATTTGTTCCCAATTGAAAAGGTTTTATTGAATAGATCTGTTAAGCAATATACAATTGAACCTGCAGCACTTGCGAATGAAGCGCTTTTCACGAAATCATGTGATCCTGTTGTTCCTATAGGTTTTCCTAATCTTATTGAGAAATCTTTGAAGAAACCTTTAGTCTTTATAAACTCATTAAGTCCAGAAATTTGACTACCACCGCCTGTTATAACAATTCTTTGACATATATTTCCAATACCGGAATTAACAATGTGATTTTCTGTTAATTTTAAAAGTTCTTCTAATCTTGCGGAAACTATCATATCCAACATACCTTTTGATATATTTTGCATATGTTCTTCTCCGAATTCATCAATTTTTGTTATTAAGATCGATTCATCTCTTGTTGTTTTTTCAGAAATTCCATAAAGGATTTTTAATCTTTCAGCGTTAGACTTTGTTGTTCTCAAGACCATAGCTATGTCATTTGTGATATGTTGTCCTCCTATTGGAATATTTCCTCGATACAACAAAACGCCATTACGTACATAGGAAATAGAAGTTTCTGTTCCGCCTATGTCCATGATTAAAACTCCGGATGTCGTTTCTTCTTCCAAGGTTACAGTCAAAGCCGCGGCATAGCTCGAATCAATAAATCCAATTACGTTTATGTTATTTCTGTTTAAACAATTTTTTATATTTTTTAAAAGCGAAGTTGATGCAGTTAAGACATGAAATACAGCTGAAAGTTCATTTCCAATCATTTCTAATGGGTCTTGTATGCCAGAGTTTCCATCTAAGGAATATGAAACAGGGAAAATGTGTATGACACTTCTTGATTCTTGAACATATTTTGATGTATCGATATTTAGAAGTATATTTAAATGAACTTCATCAATAGGCAGTTGGCCTACGTGCATACTGTTTTCTAATGCTTGAGATCTTAAAGCCCAAGATGGCAATGTCACGAATACTGACTTTATAGATTTTTGAGCTTCCTTTTCTGCGGAATTTATTGCTCCAAGAATCGATTCTTCAAGATCTTCGAGATTTGTTATCGTGTCTCTTTTTATTCCTTTTGCAAGTTGATATCCGATCCCAAGAACTCGAATTTCATTACCTAAATCTGCATCACGAGATTTTGATTCTCCTTTTGCAATAGCGGCACATATTGTGTTTGTTCCGAGATCTAAAACTGCTATTTCTTTTTTTGTATCAACTATCTTCTTTAACAACTTCGTTTATATTAAATAAAAATTGCCATAACTATTTTTATATTATACTATACAACCAGCAAATAATCCAGTGTATTTTTATCGTTTTCCTGATATTATTTAATTTAGATCCGACGTTATAAACTAAAACGATGTTTTCTTATATTATTTCCAAGATTTTGCAGCAAAGAAATAAATATCTTCATGAACTTCGGGAAATAACAAAATATCAGGAGAATTTCATATCTGAATCTAAGTATATGTCTTTATTGAGGCCTTTTATTATTAATAAAGGGAAACGTCTGAGGAGTATAATTTATTTCAACAATTGGGAAAATTCGTCAGTCGTTTCAAATGATATAAAGTATGAAACTATAGCTTTAATTGAACTGATGCATTTTGCTTCCATAATTCATGATGATGTTGTTGACAACAATAATTTCAGAAGAAGTAATGATTCATTTCTAAAGAAATATGGAAAGAAAGATAGTATTTTATATGGCGATTATATCTTGATAAAATCCATTAATCGGTTCTTAGAATTACATAAAGAAAATGATGTTGTTAAAAATATGTTTTTAAAAGAAACAGAAGCAACAGCTTATGGGGCTTTGCTTGAACAGAAACTTTCGTTTGATTCCGATTTTTCTGATTATTTTAAGGTCATTTCTTTAAAAACTGCTCCGTTTTTTGGATTGTCTGCTTTTCTTGGGAAATTTTTATCGACAGAGAATTTTAAATCAGCAATGAAATCTTATAACTTCGGAATTCAATTTGGGATCTTGTATCAAGCTCAAAATGACATAAATGGTTATAGTTTTGAAAATTATTTAGATTCAGAAGATTTCGTTCAGAAAAACATAACTTTGCCAATCATTTTCTTGAAAGATTTTGAAAATCAAAATTTAGAAAATCTTTTTAAACCGAATATCAACAATTATTCTTATATAAAAAACTTTGTCAATTCTGATAATTTTAAAATTTTAGTTGAAAAACGTTTTAAAAATCAAATAAATTATCTTGAAACTTTTTTATGATTCGTAATGTCTACCGAAAGCGCTATAGGTGCCCCTGCGGTGTCATCAGCCGTTTTCCGGTGAGGTCTTCTTTCTAATTCACACTTTCGTGCAGTGACTTATTTTGATAGGTTAATTGTAAAGTCACAACTTCTTCAATATGGTTTAAGGTTAATTTAACATCCATCCCTAAGGTGGAAAGGTTTAAAAGATCGAGAGATTAATTTTCTTGAGAAAATTTGGTTTTAATTTGTCAAAAATTAATCAAAGACGGTATCTTAAATTAATTTTTTTAAGTTGACGCCCTAGTAAACTTGCGTCATTTGTCACACCTCCTTTTATATTATTTTTTCGAAAGGAACGAGAAAAGAGGGATTGATTTACGAAATTTAGTCAAGTCAAAAGAGTGAGTGGAACGAACGA
>CAUDEV010000004.1 GCA_958448685.1 uncultured Alphaproteobacteria bacterium
ATATCAAAGGTAGAGAAAAAATGGACCACTAAAGTTCAAAGTTGGGGTATAACTTGACTCACAGTTAACTACCTCCTATTTACTGATAGGTTGGTTAATTTTGGATCTATCCTTTGACCTATTTATACAAAAAATCTTGGATGGTCTCACACAAATCTCTGGATGGTCTCCCTAAAAATATTAAATCAAGAGCGCCACATAATATAATGCAGCGATCATTTTATGTTATTCAACAGTGCCAATTCTCAAAACAGCGCCTTTTTTGAGGGTGTTTCTTTCACTAAATTCTATACTTCCATCATTAGACACATCTATATTGCTATAGATATTTGCATTGCCATAAAATATTAAATTTCCTGATTTAACGCTCACTGGGATATACAGTTCTTTCGGTGAATTATTTCTAAAACTCAAAATTGTGGATTTACCTTCTTCTAGTTTTTTAATAGTAATACTTCCACTTTTATAATTAGAAATATCTCCTTGAATATCCACATGTTCTACAATTTCCAAATTATAAGCATTATCAGCTTCTTGACTGCCAATGTTGCAAGAGATTTTATTGGTATCATCTCCCATTACTCCCTGATCACCTCTAATTCTAACAGTTCTATCAGGCCCTTCAGCTCCAAGATATAGTATATCCTGGTTTGTATATGCAGCCAAATCAGATGCTTTTATTTCGGCATCATAGACTTCCACTATCTCTACATTTTCTTTTTGAAAATTTTCATTAACATATCCGCCTCCTTCGTCAACTATTTTATAAACTTTATCTAAAGTAACATCAGTAACTGGGTTAGAAGTCTTTATAGCATCGGCATTAGTAGTATCAGTTTCTTCCTTAACACTTCTTCCAACGTGGTTATTGATAGTAGTATCACTTCCCATTAATTTAGGATATGGTTCTGAAGTAATCTCTGTATCAATAGATCCATAGTTATCAATGGTAGTAGGATGCATTCCTCCAATACTTATATCCTTATTGACATAAACAGTAGCTCCTGATTCAATAATCTTAGGCAAAGCACCTGTCATTTCTCCGGCCATAACACTCATAGATAATATAGCTGAGATTAATGTTGTTTGTAATAATTTATTCATATTTATCTCCTTAAAAAGATATATTTACATTATAGGGAAGCGTTTTCAAAACTTTTCTTCCCTAAATTCAATTCTAAAAAAAAGGTTAATTTTCAGTTAACAATACTTAAAAATATTTTAAGTATATTCAAAACGACTTCCTAAAAGCCCCTCATAAAACTCCCTAAAATTTTAGGATTTTTTTTAAAAAGTTCGTTAATTTGATAAACTATTCTTCATTACTATCGTTAGGTTCTTCTTTTATTTTTATTGCCTGTTTGGGACAAACTTTCTTACATAATCTGCAATAACAACACTTTTCTTTGTTCCAAACTGGAAATTCTCCGGGATTTAATTTTATAGACTTATTAGGGCAGATATTTTCACATAAATGGCATTGAAGACACTTATTTTTATCTATTATTACAGTTTCTTTAAATTTTTCTGATCGATTTATATTTGATAAATCTTTAGTGACTGGCCTATGAAAAGAATTCTTGATCCCAATCCAAAGTGCCTCAAAAATATCTCCTAATATTAATTGTTTTAAAAATTTTTTTATCATCAGTAAAAATGATTTGTGCAAAGGAGTTAAGGTATCCTTTGCACATTATAATTTATTTTATAAAAGAAGCAACCTCTTCAGCAAAGTTTGTTTCCGTTTTTTCAATACCTTCACCTAGGATAAATTTCACGAATTCAGAAATTTTAACATTAAATCCATTCTTACTATTAAACGAATCAATAACATCTTTTACTTTCGTTTTGCCATCCATAACGTAAACTTGTTCGAGAAGAGTTGTTTCTTCAAGATACTTTTTAACTTGTCCTTCAGCCATTTTTTCAGCTATATTATCCGGTTTTCCAAGTTCTTTTGCTTTGGCAATAGCAATTTCTTTTTCCTTCGCTATAATATCTTGAGGAACACACTTCGGACAAAGATAAGTCGGATTAGCCGCGGCAACGTGCATTGCCAGCTTCCTTCCTAGTTCTTCTAATTTTTCAGGAGAAAACTCACTTTCTGCTTCGAGAACAACTAAAACGCCAATTTTTCCCATTTCAGAAGCTGTCGCATTGTGAACATAAGAAGCAATAAGCCCATTTTTTACTTCTAATTTCTTAGCTCGTCTGAATGTCATATTTTCACCAATAAGTGAAATTAAATGATCTATTTCTTCTTTAACAGTATTTCCTGATGAAAGTTTTTCATTTATGACGTTTTCGTTCTTTAATGCCGTTTTTGTTATTTCACGAACCAACTCTTGGAATTTGTCATTTCTAGCAACAAAGTCAGTTTCTGAATTCACTTCAACAATTGCGGCTGATTTTTTGTCCTCAGTAATAATAACAGCAACTAGGCCATCTGCAGCTGTTCTGGATGATTTTTTTGCAGCATCCATAAGTCCTTTCTTGCGCAAATATTCTTCTGCACTCTCTAAATTTCCATTATTCTCAATAAGAGCTCTCTTGCAATCCATCATACCAGCGCCTGTTTTGTCACGGAGCTGTTTTACTAACTGTGCTGTAATTTCCATAATTATTTCCTCAACATAAATTTCTTAATTATTAACCTGTTCACTTTCAGCTTCTGACTTTTCCTCTGTTGTTTCAACAACTGACTCTGAAGCTCCCAAATCAACTCCTGACTTTTCAAGACCTTTTTGCAAACCTTCGAGAATTGCAGAGGAAAACAAATCGCAATATAATTCAATAGCTTTTGTTGCATCGTCATTTCCAGGGATTGGATAAGTCACATCATCAGGACAAGAGTTTGAATCAACAACTGCTACGACAGGAATACCAAGTTTTCTTGCTTCACTAATAGCTATTGATTCACGAATAGTATCAATTACGATAATCAAATCTGGAAGCCCGCCCATTTCGCGGATACCCCCAAGAGCTAATTCTAGTTTTTCATGTTCTCTTTGAAGTTGTAAAATTTCTTTTTTCGTTAAACCAACAGGTTTTTCAATCTTTTCTTCGAGAGTTTTTAATCTTTTAATAGATTGATTAATCGTTTTCCAGTTGGTAAGCATACCTCCAAGCCACCTATGATTAACATAATATTGTCCGCATTTTTGTGCAGATTCTTTAATCTTATCTGCCGCTTGTGTTTTCGTTCCAACAAATAAAACTCTGCCATAATTTGAAACAACGTCTTTAATTACATTTAAAGCATTTTCAAGCATTGGTACTGTTTGTTCCAGATCCATAATATGAATCCCATTTCTTTTTCCAAAGATATACGGAGCCATTTTCGGATTCCATTTTCTGGTAATGTGACCATAATGAACGCCAGCTTCGAGTAATTGTTTCATTGAAAAAATTGTAGACATAATAAAAATAATTCCTTTCCGATTAAAACTTGACAAAAAGAGCAAAAGAAACCAATAGGCATCGGAAAACTCTAATCGTCGATAATTAACAAAAATATGAAAATCATATTCTTTTATTATTATATCTCACCCATAAAATTCGATTCAAGGAAAAAGTATACGACAGAAAAATATTGTGGCATTTAACACGAAATACCACAACATCTAAAATTATTCCCCGACGACAGCAGGTTTATCACCAATTCTAATAATTCCACCACTCTCGAGAACATTTTTTCTGAAGAAGTGTACACTGGCTTTCGAAGAGATATTCACCTCACTATAGATATTAGTATTACCATTCATATGTAATTCTCCAGATTCCACATTCACAGGGACATGAAGTTCTTTTTCAACATCATTTTGTAAAACAAAACGAGTCTTGGAATCTCCATCATCCTTAACAGTTATTAATCCTTTGTTATAATTCGTGATATCATTCATGAACCACACGTCTCCAGCAATGTCCAAATTGTAATATTTGTCATTTTCGATCCCTTCAGTTCCTATACAGCAATTTATTTTATAATTGTCCGCTTCGTAAATACCTATCTTCGCTCCCCTTATTCGCGCAGTTCTCCCGGATTCTTCAGCAGCGAGATACAATAAGTCTCCCTCCCCATAATCTTTCAGATCTGACACCTTGATTTCACCATCATAAACTTCTTTAATTTCCAAATTTTGCTTCGCGTTTACAAGATTTTCATCTATTTTCCCTCCTTCTTTTTCGACGATCTTACACACTTTTCCAGTAAGCAATTCATTTTTTATTGGATTGGCTCCTTGAATTGTCGTTTTTATTGATTCATCATTTTCTTCTTCAACTGCTCTTCCAAAGTGGTTATTGATTGTGCTGGTATTACTATCCATAGTTACCCCGGTCATAATAGGGTATGGTTCCGCGATTATCTCCGTTGTGATCATACCATAGTTGTCTATTGTCATCGGCTCATCGTTCTCTGGCCCTGTGCTAATATTTACATCAGTGTTAATAATGAGAGTAGCTCCAGATTTAATAGTAGTCGGCAAACCATAATTTCCAGAAGCCATAACACTAGTAGATAACACAGCTGCAATCAATGTTATTTGTAATAATTTATTCATATTTTCCTCCATAAAAATTATATTTACGTTATAGGGAAGTGTTTTCATAACTTTTCTTCCCTAAATTCAATTCTAAAAAAAAAGGTTAATATTTCGTTAACAATACTTAAAAATATTTGAGAGATATTTAAAAATGTTTTGCTGAGACTCTCTTCGAGCACACGTGAAACATTTGAAAGTAGCGAAGCCAAACATTTTTTGTGTGTGAAACAGCCAAATAACATAGGAAAAATTCTTAAAATTTTATGGGACTTTTTATTTTTTGACATCTGGGAAATGCAAAAGATATACTGAAATTAAGAATGCCAAATGACGTTTAATAAAAATAATATTAGATGTCTATCATATATCTATGTGAACTTGTACAAGAATTAAAGATTCCATTATTTGTTTGGCTATCTGTATCACCGAAGATTAAAGGAAATGTGGAGAAAATAAACCGAATTATTACAGAAGAATTTTTATACGAAACACTAGGAGATTCCTTAGTCGCTCTTCTAAAAGAATTAAATAGATTTATTGATAATTATAATACTTTTCGCCCCCATTCTTCCTTGCAAAGCCCTTTATTGTATATTAAATCTGTGTTATGAGACTCTCTTTTTGTCTCACGTCTTATGAACTAATACATGGTAGAGAAAAATGGGCCACTAAAGTTAAAATTGGGATATAATTTACGTAAAATCCTATTTGCTGATGGGTTGAATAATTACGGATTTATCTTTTGACCCATTTATAAAAATCTTAGATACTCTCGATTAAGAATATTTTCTCAAATTGCATTTATAAAAAAACAGGTTTATCAAGCATAAATTCTCAGTTCCTATTATGAATTTTCACTATTTTTGTTTATGTAAATCGTTTTTATTTTATTGATACTGTTTTTCTTTTTCCCTTTTTACAAACTGGCGGATAATAACAAATCTCTTAATTCATTTCTTTTAAGCAAAACTCAACTTATATTCCAACAAATGCAACGACTCAAAACAATTATATAAATTCCAACTAAGGCTAATAATGTATATTTAGTATGCTACCGATTTTAGGGAGACCATCCAAAATTAAAGATTAAGGATTTATATGACGTTATGAGGGATATGAGCTCACGCTATTTCTTAAAGTTATTACTATCTTATGGCGGTTTTCCTTTCTTCATTTTTGCTTTTGTTCCTTATACATAGCCACCCTAAAGGCAATCATAACAATACGCCCCATAAAATTTTAGAGGGTTTTGTGGAGATTACAATTTTATTTTCCTACATCTAATCTATTTAGCATCCTTGGGAAATATATTCAAAATCAGACAAGTCTGTTTTAGAAAACATATTTCTGTAATCTAAAATCACAGGTTTTTCATTTTGTTTTTTATTCATTAATTCTGAAATTTTTTTGAAGTCTAAAGTCATAAATTCTGCCCAATTTGTCATAATAACGATGATATCGCTCTGATTTGCTGCATCATAAGCAGATTCCTCCAAATGAAATTTTTCGTTTTCCAATATATCTTGAGGAATTTTCTTTATTTCCTTTGATTTTAATCCATATGCAGGATCATAAACTGAAACATCCAATCCCTCAGAAAGTAAATCTCTAATAACAAATATGCTTGCAGATTCTCTTATATCACTTGTTAAAGGTTTAAATGACAATCCGAATATAGCTACTTTTTTATTTATAATACCTTCATTATCTTGAATGATATTTATGATGCGGCCTTTTATTGATGATATTCTTTTTGTATTTGCGGATATTACACTATTTAAGATATTTAAATCCAATCCCAAATTATTAGCTGTATTAGCTAAAATTCTAACCGTTCTAGGATAAGATGTTCCTCCAAATCCAGGGGTTATTTGAAATGCCTTATATCCAATCCCTTGATCTAAAGCTATTCCTCTTATGACCGTATTTATATTCGCGCCCACTCGATCACAAAGTTCAGCAATCTCATTTATAAAAGTCATTTTTGTTGTAATGAAAGCTATCGTTGCTGCACGTATGAGCTCAGCCGACTCAAAATTTGTAAATATAAAAGGAACACCTAAATTTACTAATGAAGCATAAAGGTTCAAAGTTAATTTTTTCGCTTCTTTCGAATTTTCATTTTCTAACCCCACAAGAACTCTGTTAGAATTTATAAAATCATGGATTGCGGATCCTTCTCTCAAGAAGCTTGGATTAGCAATAATATCATAATGCTTTCCCGGTGTTAAGTCAGGGCGCATAAAACGCATATTATTTGCAATAATCGTGCATGTTCCAACAGGAACACTCGTTTTTATGAAAATACCTATATATTTATCAGCTGTCAAAGACAAAGCTATTTCTTGTATTACTTCATGTAAGGTTGTTAAATCAGAATCTGGACCATTTGGTGTCGTTGTTGCGACAGAAATAACTATGGCATCCACATTACTTATATCATCCTCTATCGTCTCTGAAAAATGAATTGCTCCGTTTCTCAAGTGCTTTTGTAAACCTGATTCAAGACCAATTTCTGAAGACGCAGAAATTCCTTTTTTTAATAGCTCTAATCTATCTTTATCTTTTTCTATAAGAAGAACATCAAATCCGAATTCGCAATAACAAACAGCAGAAGTTAACCCAACGTAACCACCGCCAATAACCGCTACTTTCATTAAATTAGCCTATTAATCTCCATATATGTTATAATAACATAATAAGAAAGTTTGAGCAATATATATAAAATTTTATGCAATTTTCCTTGTATATTATTTCAACACCAATTGGAAATTTGAAAGATATAACTCAAAGGGCCATAGAAATTTTAGGAGAAGTTGATTATGTTTTATGTGAAGACACGCGTGTTTCATCAAAATTATTGCAAAGCCTTGGATTGAAGGTTAAGTTTATAGTATATAATGATCATAATGCCAGTGAAATTATCCCGAATGTATTAAATTTAATCTCAGAAAAAAATGCTGTGTTTGCTTTAATTTCAGATGCAGGAACGCCCCTTGTTTCGGATCCCGGATATAAGTTAGTTAACGCTTGCATAAAAAATAATATAAAGTATACAGTTATCCCAGGGGCTTGCTCTGTTATATCTGCTTTAACCCTTTCAGGATTACCAAGTGATAAATTTTCATTTATCGGATTTGCTGACGTAAAAAAATTTGAAGAATTTGAAAATGTAAATTCCACTTTAATCTTTTTTGAATCTCCAAACAGAATTCTGAAAACCCTTCAGACTATGAAAGCATATTTTAAAAACCGACTTATAGCAGTTGTCAGAGAAATTACGAAAGTATACGAAGAAGTTTTACGAGGAGATATAGATTTTTTAATAGATCATTTTTCCCGAAATTCTCCAAAAGGTGAATTTGTTATTTTGGTTGCTCCCCCAATTCAGGATGATAATGAAAAGATAAATTCTCTAAAACCTTTAATCAACAATCTTCTCGATAAATTTTCAAAAAAAGACCTTAGCGATTTGTTATCAAAATGTTTTAAAGTCAGTAAAAATAGTTTGTATAACTTTTTATTAAATTATAAAGGAGAAAAAGATGATTAGATCAATCCTATTTAATTTCATTTATTGGCCGATTTTCGTGTTATATCTGGTTTTCTTATATCCCATAATATATTTTTCTTCTGCAAAAACCACATTGCATTTGGCGTATATTCCGGTGACAAAATGGCTGTTTTTTTGCTTAAAACACTTTGCAAAAATAAATTATAAAATTTTGAACAAAAATAAAATTCCTGAAGGGCAATTTATAATAGGATGTAATCATCAATCTGCCTGGGAAACTTTTGTATTTTCAATGTTTTTCGATAATTTGGTTCCTGTTGTTAAAAAAGAATTATTAAAAAAGCCGATTGCGGGAATATACATGAAAAAACTGGAATGTATACCTGTTGACAGAGAATCACCTGTAAAAGCTATAAAGACTTTAATAAAATACTCAAAAGAGGCATATGCCAAGGGAAAGTCTATATTAATTTTTCCAAATGGAACAAGAGCCTCAGATGAAGAGCATACTGAATACAAAAGTGGAATTTATGCAATCTATCGATCTTTAGGCATTCCTGTTGTTCCAGCCCATGTTAATTCAGGAAAATATTGGCCAAGAAACTCTTTTAAGAAGAATCCCGGAACAATCATATTGGATTTTAAGGATCCTATATATCCGGGATTGAGTAAAAATGAATTCTTTAAAGAATTCGAAGAAAAATTATTAAACTAAATAATCAAACTTCCTTTAACAGTGACATTGGATAAATCTTGAGGATTTTTGGCAACGATCATAATCCCTTCTGGAATAACTGCTCCTCCTGCTAATTCCATTCGCTCATAAACTGCATCTCTTGGAAACACTGCCTTTTCTCCCTCAAATCTTATCATAGGATTTTGCGGCATGCTATATTCTGAATTATCACCCTTAAATGTTATCTTTCCTTTTCCTCGGAGATCCAAAGGTGTTTCTCCTTTTATTGAAAAATTTACCACAACATCTTCTCCTTCTTGAATTTCATATTTGGCATCGTCCAACTCATCTGTGACTATATAATAACCAGCAGCATTATATTCTGATTTAATTATATTTGGCATAGTGAAAGGAATAGTTAAGTGAACCTCATAAATATCAAAAGAATCATAAGCATTTGGTAATTTAATGTTTAATTGCGAAAATTCTTCTGATGATAATTTATTAGTCGTGGTTCCTTTTGTTATTTTGTTTCCATCTAAAACCATACCTTCAAGAATTAATACAGGAACGAGTATTGTTGCGCTGGTGGCGTTTCTTAAATCAAAATTCTTGCATTTTGTATTATACGGAAGCTTGATCGTTCCTGTAAATGGATTACTGCTATTAAATACGCTTGCTGGAATATCAATATCTTCTAGATCAGAGTTAATTAGATCTGACATATCTATTATTCCAGCCCCTATAATCGATGAATTCTCATTCAAACTAAGCATACGATTTTTTCTAGCATCCTCTTCATCTTGAAGTATTAATTTTGTGTTAGAAAAAACAATATTAGGGCTCGAGCCCTCAGTACAAATATTTACTTTATTAAGGATAGTCCCTGTTCCAGAAAATACTACAGAAGAATTTAGTCCATACGGATGTACTTCACCTTCATTCATAAAAGTTCCACTCATTGAGAAATTTATTTTAGTATCATCTCCTTGAGCATAAATTTGACTTCCTTTTAAGCTAATAAAATCCCCGGAACCTGTAAAATTAATTTTTGAACCACTATTATATGCAGCAATCCAAGCTGTTGAATTATTATTAAATGTTCCATTGATCTCAATAGTAATAACAATATTCTCGCTTCTTGCTCTTATGTCCTTTCCAGTTTTTGTAAGAGTTACTCCCTCAGGAATAATTAACTTTACATTATCAGCTATATTAATATTTCCAGAGTTTGTAAGTCTATAATTGAATCCGGAGTTTAGAGTATAAACATTATTATATGTGAAAGTTTCTCCATTAACTATTTCACTTAGGCTTCCTGTTCTGGAAGAATTATTCACAATATCATCCCAACTAGCCAAACTTATTTCCTCTCCGTTTACGCTTCCTATCAAAGCTGCGATTAATAATACTTTTTTCATAAAAATCTCCTTAAATTAGTTGTACTAGGGTTTTATTTCCCTATTTTCTATTTAAAAAAAGGTAAATTTTCCGTTAACAATACTTAAAAATACTTGAGGGGATACTGGAATTGATTCATAATGTCTACCGAAAGTGCTATAGATGCCCCTGCAGTGTCATCAACTATTTGAAAATATTCTATATATATCCCAATTGATTCGATAACGCATTTACAAATTTTTTTATTTTGCGTTTTGATCGAGAATCTTCAATATGCTCTAATAGCTCTAAAGTCTCCTAAAATATTAAAATGCTGAGAAAGTAGTATAGAATCTTCGTAAATCAAAGTTTAATAAAGCCATTTGGATCGTATAAAACGTATATCATTGAAATTATGGAAATGTGGAGCGAATGATCGTATTATTACAGAAGAATTTCTACATAAAACACTGTATACTAAACCTGCGTTAGGAGACTCTTTTTTATCTCACATCTTTTGAACTAATACACAATACCCCTGAAACTTGACATAATTTTGTTTTCATGTTATATTAGAAATATTGAGAATTATTATGGAAAGGAGGGAAGAAGATGGAAGTTATAGTAAATGACAATAACGTGGATCACGCATTAAGAATTTTGAAAAAGAAAATGCAACGTGAAGGTGTATATAAAGATATGAAATTACACAGACGTTTCGAAAAACCCTCCGAAAAAAAGGCTCGTAAGAAAGTAGAATCTTTGAGGAGATCAAGAAAACTCAATAGAAGACGTTTGTCTGTTGAGGGTTATTAATTTCAGGCCGCACACGCGGCCTTCTTAAATTATATGAAGTCAGGTAACAATGAATAACTCAAAAATTTTGGAAAAAACATATTCTCCAGATCAATTTGAAAAAGATATTTATCAAAACACATTGGATAAATTCTATCCATCAGGTAAATCAGAAAAAACATTTACAATTCTAATGCCTCCGCCAAATGTTACCGGTTGTCTTCATGTCGGTCATGCTTTGAACTATACAATACAAGATATATTAGTCAGATATCACAGACAAAACGGATTTGACACACTTTGGCAACCTGGAATGGATCATGCTGGTATTGCAACACAAATGGTTGTTTCAAGAGAACTTGAAGCAAAAGGAATCGATGTAAAAACCTTATCAAGAGAAGAATTAATAAAGAAAATCTGGGAATGGAAAGCGGAATCCGGAGGGAAAATTTTTGAACAACAAAAAGCTTTAGGCTGTTCTGTTCCTTGGGATTATTCAAGATTTACAATGGATAAAGGCTTCTGCAAAGCTGTCATAGAAGCTTTTGTAAGATTATATAAAGATGGATTGATTTTTAGAGCAAAGCGTTTAGTTAATTGGGATACGAAATTTAAAACAGCTATCTCAGATCTTGAAATTCAAAATAAGGAGGAAAAAGGAACTCTTTGGCATATAAAATATAAATTGGAAAATTCTGATGATTTTATAGTAGTTGCAACAACAAGGCCTGAAACTATGTTTGGAGACACAGCCGTTGCTGTTCATCCTAATGATGAAAGATACAAGCATTTGATTGGGAAAATGGTTGTGATACCATATACAAATCGTTCTATTGAAATCATTGCAGATGAGCATGCGGATATGGAAAAAGGAACAGGATGTGTCAAAATAACCCCTGCTCACGATTATGATGATTTTGCTGTTGGAAAACGTCATAATTTGGAAATGATTACGGTAATCGATGAAGATGGGCATATGACACCAGATTATGTTCCCGAATTTATCAAAGGCCTATATCTCAAAAAGGCCAGAAAAATTATTTTAGAGAAATTAAGAGAAGATGGTTTACTCATAAGGGAAGAAGAAATAATTCATAGTGTTCCATATGGTGATAGATCAGGAACTGTTATAGAACCGCGTTTAACAGATCAATGGTTTGTTGATACGAAAACACTTGCAAAAGAAGCTTTAAAAGTTGTTGAAGAAAAGAAAGTAAGGTTCTTTCCAGAAAAATGGGAAAATACATATTATGATTGGATGAGAAATATAGAACCATGGTGCATTTCTCGCCAAATAACTTGGGGGCATCAAATTCCTGCTTGGTATGGTCCAAATGGAGAAATATTTGTTGAAAAAACAGAGGAAGAAGCTATTATTGAAGCAGAAAAAAATGGTATTTCAAAGGATCAATTAAAGCGCGAAACTGATGTTTTAGATACCTGGTTTTCTTCAGGATTATGGCCATTTGCAACATTAGGATGGCCTGAAACAACCGAAAGATTGAAAAAATACTATCCAACATCAACATTAGTCACAGGATTTGACATTATATTCTTTTGGATCGCAAGAATGATGATGATGAGTTTATATTTCATGAAAGAAATTCCTTTTAAAGATATATATATTCATGCTTTAATCAGAGATGAAAAAGGTCAAAAAATGTCAAAATCGAAAGGAAATGTCATAGATCCTTTAGAACTCAAAGGAGAATTTGGAGCTGATGCATTGAGATTTACCTTAGCTTTCCTTTCTGTTCCAGGAAGAGATGTGAAACTCGGAAAAGATCAGGTTAAAATTAGTAGGAATTTTATAACAAAAATCTGGAATGCTGCCCGTTTTATTCAGTCCAAAGGCGTTGTATTTAATAAGAATATTTCGGTTATAAAAGTTACGAAGAAATTGAATTATTGGCTAATTTCAAAATTGAAAAACCTTCAATATGATATTGATCAAAATATAAAAGAATATCGATTTGATTACATAACACGAAACATACAATTTTTCTTGCGAGATATCTTTTGTGATTTCTTTGTTGAAGCTATGAAGTTTCAAGATGATGAAGAAACAAAAGATATTGCAGGAATTGCGTTTGCTGAGTTCCTGAGAATTTCAAACCCAGTGATTCCATTTGTGACGGACCATTTAGCTCAGGTGCTTGATATACGTGATTCATTTACTTTGAATGGAAAGCTAGATTTAAGTTCTATCACTATTGATGAAAATGCAGAAAAAGAAGTTGATGATTTTGTTGAATTGATTCATGAGATAAGATCAGAAAAACAAGCAAATGGAACAGATTCTGAAAAATATCAAGCCCTTCGTGAAAAACTCAATAATTGGCAAGGAGAATTATCAGGTATAATTGGAATAGTTAGGTAAGATTGGCATATTTTAAATGCCAATCTTGTTTGGATTATTCTGTAACAGCTCCTTCAACACCATCCCATTCGTTGAAATACCAATAAAGTGCCTTATCGACTCTTGTCGAACCAGCCGTCGACATATCCATGAAGTATCCTATGTCATCGTTTCCTTCAAAAATGGTTAAATCAAATATAAAGTCCGTTCCAGTGTAGCTCAGCGTATAACTCTCATCCGACGAATTATAAGTCATACTAAATACTTGAAAACTAGATCCATCATCATTTGTGATAATGTGAGGTTCGGTTCCCCCTTGATAGTTCGTTTTCATCATTTCATCTATTTTACCTGTATATACTAAGTTTGGATGAGTTCGTATGTATTCGGTTATTTCATTCGGGTCCGTCGTTCCTTTCATGCCTTCGTTGGCGGATATGGTTTTATTCGTTCCGATGTAACTGAATATACCATCGCCGTATTCGATACCTACATAGTATTCGCCAGAGCTAAGTATCGACTCCTCGTGCGTTAAGTTGTTTTCATTCGAATATTTCTTTATGTTACTTATTACTGCGTTATGATGTATTATTTTCCCATCAATTTCTGAAGTTTCTCCAACATTCCAACTTGTTATATTTGGATAATTCCAACCATACATAGTAGATCCTAAAATAAGAGAACCTCCGGAAGATAAAATAAATTTTGTTCCCCAATTTATAGTTAATTTACCCCCGAATACTGAAATAGATTTCCCAAAACTTATTGGTTGATTGTTTCCTACTATAGTAATTTTCGAATTAGCAGATGCCATATCTGTTTGAAATAAAGATTTTGCACCAGAAAATGTTATTTCCGAATCTGAAACATTAACAATTTTTTTGGTAAAATGAGATTGATCTCCCGTGAACTTAAACTTTCCTTTTACCATTAAAGATTTTGATTCCCGCTCATTTTCGGCAGTTTTTTCATTTGCGATATTCTGAGTAATTGTCAAACTTGAATCACTAGAATTTGTCATTGACATAGAATCTGCATCATCTCCAATTAATGCCGCAACATCTGTTGCTCCTAAAGTTTGGAGAACTCCACCTTCTATTAAGTCTATAGTAGCTCCTGTAACTTTCACTCCTTCTGCGATAGCTATATTTCCTGTTATTTTTCCTAAAGCTTCTGGCGTATAATAATCTCCCTGTAATGTTTCGTCAGAATATTTAATAAAATTAGGGTTTAATTTCAGCTGATCTTTATAATTAACTACTCTCGCTGTCCCTATGTCATTTTCCATTTTAAAATCTGCAGATTCTCCTTCAGTAGTTGGTCCTTGGATTGTTGTTGAGTTATAAAGAGTTGTCCCATTCGAAAACACATATGAAGTTCCGTTTTCCAAAGTAACATTAGTCCCTGACTCAAAAGTAGTATCCGATGATATTCCAAGTTGGGTTGCGAAACCAGAAGTCACAGCGACCGCACTTGTTAAGATTAATTTTGTAAATTTATTCATATTTTCCTCCATAAAAAATTATATTTACGTTATAGGAAAGCGTTTTCAAAACTTTTCTTCCCTAAATTCCATTTTAAAAAAAAAGGTTAATTTTCCGTTAACAATACTTAAAAATATTTAAGATATTCAAAACAAGATAAGGATCTCGAGGCTTTTTTATGTTTAAAATCTTTTTTCTTTATAAATCTTGACGTTTTTTGTTTTATCTCTACGCAAAATCAAACCGGATAAATTTGTGGCAACAAAGTCTGTTTTGCAAATTTGTTCACAAACACGCATAAGCAAACTATACGAAATTATCTTCTTTTTATTCAAAAATTGATCGATGATTAAACTTAAAACACGAATTCGCAATTCAAAATGGAGATTTTTAAATTTCTTAATGTCGATATAATAGCCATCAAAAATCTCTTTTGCAAAATTCTCGGCTAATTCATTCAGACACTCATTTGCAGATTGTAATCTTTTTATACTTTTTCCAATATTTTCTAAATCAAGTTTATATGTTTCAGACAATATCTTATACGACTTTCTCCATCGAACTCTTTCAAACTCAAAGGAGTCATTTGAAGGATCTTTGACATAATTCGATATTCCAAATCTTTTCGACAAAGTCTCTCTTATATCATCTGGAGAAAAGTTAAGCATTGGACGAATCAATTTTATATCTTTGAAAATCGAAATAGGCTTTATTGCAGAAAGTCCTTTCAATGACGAACCTTTTGATAACCTCATAAAAAACGTTTCCCATTGATCCAAAGCATGATGCGCAGTCATAAGATATTCTGAATTCGATTCTTTACAATAATCATAAAGAAGATCATAACGAGCAATTCTGGCTTTATTTTCAATGCTGCCTGTTATTTTTTCGTGTTCCCAAGTTAATACTTTATAATTGATTTTTCTACCTTTTAAAATATCAATTATCGGAATAATTTCTGTTGAAGATTCTGGCCTTAATTTGTGATCGACAATGCACGCAAAAATCTCTCTTTTGAACAATTCTGCATATTCATTCATCAAAAGAGTCAAACATAAGCTATCCGCGCCTCCAGATAATCCTATGACATATTTATGAGAGTCACTTGGCAACAATGATTTCAATATTTTAAAAAAAATTTCGTTTGTTATGATCATGGTTCAATTAACTTTAAAATATTTTGAGTTGTAAAACCAAATTTTTCAAAAAGATCGTTTTCATTTCCTGATTCTCCAAAGTCTTCAATGCTTAATATCATATCTTCCGAATTAGTTTTGTATTTATGCCAAATATCCCCTTTTCCTGCCTCTAGAAACAACTTCTTTCCCTCAAGAATTTTGTTTTTATATCCCTTGGATTGTAATTCAAATAATTCTAAAGATGGAACTGAAATTATACGTATATCATTTTTAGTTTGTTTTTGAGTTTTTAATGCTAATGATACTTCCGATCCGGAAGCTATAATTGTTAATTTTCTTTTTCCGTTATTTTCAAACGGAACCAATTCATACATTCCTCTTTCACTAATATTTTCGTCTGTATGATACTTTCTCACATTTTCCAAATTCTGTCTGGAAAGAACTAAAGCACTTGGAGTCTTTCTATTTTTTAATGCAAGTTCAATACATTCTGCAGTTTCAACATCGCAAGCAGGTCTGAAAACATTTAAATTCGGAATTAGACGTAAAGAAGAAAGTTGTTCAACAGGTTGATGAGTAGCCCCATCTTCCCCAACAGCAACAGAATCGTGTGTAAAAACAAAAATCGGAGCAATTTTCATCAATGATGCATTTCTGATTGCAGCCCGCATATAATCACTAAATACCAAAAAAGTTCCCCCATATGGAATAATACCCTCAATTGCAAGCCCATTCATAACACATCCCATAGCATGTTCTCTAATTCCATAATGAATATAATTTCCTTCAAATGAATTTCTTGATATTTCTTTATGTGTCTTTGTTAATAAACAATTAGATTCGGATAAATCAGCTGATCCACCTATTATGAAATTAAATTTCTCACAAAGTTTTCCCAAAACATATCCTCCGAAATATCTTGTTGATTTTTGTGTCGGATTATCTATGAAATCTTTTTTTATCAAATTCACTGTGTTGTGTAATTCTTCTTCAAAAGTTTCTGGAATTTGGGGCTTTTCAATAGCAGTTTCATTTTCTTCTTTTTTCCATAAAATTCCTTGAGGCAATGAAAAAGGTTCTTCAGGGAAACCGAAACTTTTACGTATAAACTTAGCATCGTCAAATGATAGAAACTTTCCGTGACATTTATTTGTTCCTGATTTATCTGAAGGATATCCAATAATTGTTTTAAAGGATATGAATGAAGGTTTTTCTGATTTTTTTGCTAATTCAATTTTGCTATAAATATCGTCATAATCATGACCATTTGCTTCAAATGTTTCAAAATCATAGGCTTTAAATCGTGCAATATTATCTGTTGTATAGTCCGACGCTTTTCCATCTATGCAAATGTTATTATTATCAAACAAAACTATTAGGTTGTCTAGATTTAATGAGGAAGCCAAAGTCATAGCTTCGTGAGAAACTCCTTCCATCAAACAACCATCTCCAACTATCACGAAAACTTTACTTTTAGATTCTTTTTTCTTCAATCCTAAAGCAAAGCCAACAGCTGTTGCGATTCCTTGGCCCAAAGCTCCTGTTGTCATTTCTATTCCCAGATCTTTATTTATTTCAGGATGTCCTTGGCAAATTCCTCCAAACTTTCTGAAATTTTTCAGATCTTCCAATGTAAGCTTTGTTTTTTGAGTTAAATAAATCGCAGAATAAAGCATAGCAGAAGCATGTCCTGAAGATAATATTAATCGATCTCTACAAGGATCATTTGGTTCAAAATTCATTGATTTATTAAAAAGGACAGAAATAACGTCTGCAAATCCAAGAGGAGTTCCTTGATGGCCTGATGAAGCAGCATTTACCATATCTATGGAAAGCATCCTCACTGCATTTGCAAAATTTTTCAAAATCTCTAACATAACACTAAAATTCTTAAAATCTTAATTTATAGTAACATAAAAAATACAATTTTTTGAAATTTATAAAGAAACCTTGAAAAAATGCCATTAAAAGGCAAAAAAATGTTTGACTTGGATATATTTAATATGTAGCATCATACTATACGATGTTAATTTTAAACAAAGGTGTCTTATGAATAGAGTAGAATTAGTTGCAAACATAGCAAGTATTTCTGGATTAAAGAAAACAGAAGCAGATAAAGCATTATCCGCTTTTATTGAAACAGTAACAAAAGAATTAGCAAAAGGTGGCGATGTCAGATTAGTTGGATTCGGAACTTTTGCAACATCCCATAGAAATGCTACAGAAGGAAGAAATATGAGAACTGGCGAACCAATGAAGATTCCTGCAAGAGATCTTCCAAAATTCAAGCCTGGTAAACAATTGAAAGATGCAGTTGCAAAAATTAAAAAGTAAGCTTTTTAATTCGGGCGATTGGCTCAGGGGTAGAGCATCTCGTTTACACCGAGGGGGTCGGCGGTTCAAATCCGTCATCGCCCACCATTTTATTTTATTATTGTTAATTTTATTATTAGCGGCTTGTGGTCGCGTTGGAAATTTAGAGCGACCTTTGGAGTTTGGAAATACAAATGATATTGAGAAAAGTTTATAGTTTTGCTGTATTCATACTATTGCTTTTCTCTTTTCAAACTCACTCTGAAATATATTTCCGGACTTTTTCTAATAAAGATATTGTTTTTGTTTCTCTTGACTTTAATTTAAAATATGGAGAACATATAACAGCCCCTACAGGGAAAGGAAAATCAATATCTCCAAAATGTAATTGGAAAAACGCTGAGTTATTGGAAACTTATTGGCCAAAAGAAGCTGATTTACTAAATCCTGACAGATCGAAAAGTGAATATAAAGGTTATCTCGGAAAATTTTCAATACTTTACAAATTGAAAATTAATGATTTGAGCCATCCTGTTTTATATGATTTGTTTTATGTAAAATGTAATGAAAATTCTTGTATACCTTGCGATAGATCTGGCGAGTTGACTCTCAATAATGAGTTAACCCAAGAAGAAATAAACAAGTGTATTCATACTGAATCTTTCTCGCAAAATATCTTTCTTATATTACTCTTCAGTTTCTTGGGAGGTTTTATTTTAAACTTCATGCCTTGCGTTTTTCCGATAATTTCAATAAAAATATTCTCCTTAATAAAATCATCAGGATTATCTAAGGTAAAAATAAGAAAACAAAGTTTAGCATTCGCTTTGGGATCCATATTTACGATCTTATTATTAGGTGTAATTCTCCTCACGATCAAGTCTTCGCTTCCGGATATCAGCTGGGGATTTTTCATGCAAAGTTCTGTATGTGTATTCTTGTTATTGATAATATTTCTATTTTCCGCCTTGCATTTCTGGGATATTTATTCATTTCATTTACCCCTTTCTGGAAAATTTAAATACACTTCAAAAAATATGTATTTAACATGTTTTTTTAGTGGTATACTTACAGCTGTCACATCTTCTTCATGCGCTGGACCATTTTCAGGAATAGCGTTATCAACCGCACTTTTGTATGACAACACAATTCAATCAATATCTATATTTTTGATTCTCGGTTTTGGATTAGCTTTTCCTTTTATATTAATTTCGATTTTTCCAAATTTCATTAAACATTTTCCGAAACCTGGAAATTGGTTAAATATGTTTAAAAAACTCATGGGCTTTGCAATGTTGTTTTCTTGCTTATGGCCTGTTTCAATATTGCTATCACAATTATCTCATTCTCAAATAATAAGATTATTAGCAATCATAATAGCTATGGCATGTGTATTGTGGTTGGCAAAGCGTGTAAATAGAAGATATATAAAATATTCATTAGTTTCAGTTTTGTTTGTTTTAAGTTTTGATAGCATAAAGATAATCATAAATAAAGATTTTCAGGATAACAATCTTATAGAGTGGCAGGAATATTCTGATGAAATTTTTAATAATTCTTTAAAAACCCACAATCCGGTATTCTTAAATTTCACTGCATCTTGGTGTATGAATTGCCAATTTAATCACAGGGTATTTGCAGATAAAGATCTAATTAATGAATTTCAAAAAAACAAAATCACAGCCATAAAATGCGACTTAAGTAAGAAAAATGATAAATTAACAAAATTATTAAAAAACTATAACACAGCTGCAATACCTCTATATGTCTTTTATAATGGTAAAGATTCGAAATTTAAAATCCTTCCATCAATACTCACGAAAAATATTGTTATGAAATATATAAAAGGAGAATAATAATGAATAACAAAAAAGTATTATGTTTCAGTTTATTGCTAACAATCTTCGTGATAATTTTTGATCAAGCAACAAAATGGAGCATTTTGGCTTTTATACCAAATGGCGGAGTTGTGAGGATATACCCTTATTTCAATTTACTTCTCACATTTAATTATGGCACGAGTTTTGGTTTATTATCTCCAAACACGATATTGCAATCTTATATGATTATTGGATTGACAATACTATGCCTTGTTTTCCTGATTTATGTATTTTTCAAATTAAAAACCATATTTGAAAAAATATTGACCGCGATTTTAATAGGCGGAGCTTGTGGAAACTTATTAGATAGATTTTTTCATGGCGCTGTTGTTGATTTTATAGACCTATATTACAAAACTTTCCATTGGCCAGCTTTTAATTTCGCAGATGTTTGTATATCTTGCAGTGTGTTGGCATTATTAATTTTTAATTTGCTTTCTCGCAAAGTATAAATTTGAATATTTTGAACTATTGGACAGAATAAGCAAAAAGGAAAGCACACGCGAGAGCATCCCTTTACTGTTTTTAATACCGATCACTCCAACCATACAAATCAGAAACGCTGAAGTCTATTTTTTCATTCCGAGCAAGTTTTGTTAATTTTCTCGCAAAATCCATGTCTACTGGATTATTGGACATGTTAAGTACACGAGGAAGAGGTTTATTAGCTAAGTTATTAGCTTTCATAGCCTCAAAAAGTGCCTCGGCTCCTCTATATTTTATTCCACAGAGGCGCAAGAAAAGCGTATCAAGAGTGGTATTAATTTTTAAGGCCTCGGCAAATGCTATTGCTCCAGCATCTTCTATTAGATTACAGTCCAAGTAAAGCATCTTAAGAGTGGTATTAGTTTTTAAGGCTTCGGCAAGTGCTATTGCCCCAGCATCTCCTATTTTATAAGTCCAGGTTAGGGAAAGTTGCAGAAGAGTGGTATTAATTTTTAAGGCCTCGGCAAGCGCTATTGCTCCAGCATCTCCTATTTCATTATAGTCCAATGAAAGCAACCCAAGAGAGGTATTAAATTTTAAGGCCCGGCCAAAGGCTTGTCCTCCTGCTATTCCTATTTCATTATGTCCCAAGGAAAGCGTCTCAATAGAGTCATTAATTCTTAAGGCCGTGGCAAGTGCTTCCACTCCCTCATCTCCTATTCTATTATTCTCCAAGGAAAGCGTCTCAATAGAGTTATTAAATTCTAAGGCGTAGGCAAGTGCTCCCGCTCCCTCATCTCCTATTTCATTATGGGCTAAATCAATAACAGTAATATCATTGTTTCCTTTTAGCCTTTCTGCAAGTGCTATGGCTTCTGCATCATGTAGTTTAGATTTGCGCAAGTTAAGATATCCCTCAGACAGATGGCTTTGTATAAGCCCTTCAACTCTTGCCGCAGCTTGCTCATCTACTAATTGAGGCGCTGCTGCTCTTGCCTCTTGGGCTGGATTTTGCATTGCTGCACTAACTTCTATACTTCCCAGCATGGAAAGTATAGTTATTCCTAATAAAAATTTTTTCACAGTCTTCCTCCTGCATTAAATTTAACTTTTGCATTCTTATATTATCAAATAATATATCAAAAATCAAGAAAAAAATATATTTTTTATATTTAACAAATAATTACTGAAATATTAAGAAAAATTCCTAAAATTTTATGGGACTTTTTATTTTTTTTGACTTCTGGGAAATATTGAGGATATACTGAAAATAGGCGTTTAAAAGAACGCGAGTTAAAAATTTGGCGGTCGGATTTTTTATAAGTATTTTCAAAAATTAATCCAGAAGCTGCCTTCGATTAATTTTTGACAAAATAGGAAATCAACTTTTCGTAAGAAAAGTTATTTATTTAACCGTTTTGAGAGCTATAGATGAAGTTGTTGCTCTGCTATAGTATTCAAAAACATATTCTATTTTACCTCAACAAAAGTATTTCGAATGAAAGAGCGGAATAATGTTGATTTTTAATAAAAAGAGTAACTGCACGAAGCGTGAATTAGAAAGAAGACCTCACCGGCAAACGGCTGATGACACCGCAGGGGCACCTCCAGCGCTTTCGGTAGACATTATGAATCAATAATTACTATAAACCAAACTGATAAACTAATTGATTGAGAAAGTGTTTTAGATTATAATATATTCATTATTATGTTCGTTTATTTGTTATATGCTTAATTCAATTCGACATTGTATATTCAATGTTTTAAAACAATTTTCAAAATCGGATTCGGAACAAATAAATGAGGATTCAATATTAATCGAGCAACCAAGAGATTTATCTTTCGGGGATCTTTACACAAACGCTGCTATGATATTTTCGAAAAGGCTTTCTGTCGTTCCTTCAATATTAGCAGAATCAATAAAAGAATCACTCTTGCATAATGAAAATGTTACAAACGTTTCTATAGCTGGTCCTGGATTTATTAATTTCAAACTTAAGAATGAAGCTTGGCAAAATGTAGTTTCCAATATCATTAGCAAGGGGAAAAAATACAGTTATACAGATTTAGCGAATCAAGCCTTGATAAATGTTGAATTTGTTTCAGCAAATCCAACGGGCCCTCTTCACACAGGACATGCCAGGAATGCAGTATTTGGAAGCGTTACTGTTAAATTACTTGAAAAAATAGGTTATAAAGTAACCAAAGAATTTTACGTAAATGACCAAGGAAATCAAATAAAATCATTAGCAAGATCACTTTATTTAAGATACAGAGAAGCTTTGGGAATTCAGATTTCTGAAAATGATTTTACCCCAGATATGTATTGTGGAGATTATCTTAAAGAATTGGGAAATGAGCTTGTTACATTATATCAGGATCAATTTCTAAATAAAGAAGAATCTGAATGGATTGAATTTTTCAAAAAGTTTGCAGTTGACAAGATGATGGAAAATGCTAAAAAAGATCTTGAATTGCTTGGAGTAATCATGGATCAATATACGCATGAGTCAGATGTTTGTAAACAAAAACTCGTTGAAGAAGCTCTAGATATTTTATCTGAATGTGGTGATATTTATGAAGGGATCTTGCCTCGTCCAAAAGGTATAAATGACGATGATGATTGGGAAGAAAGACCTCAAACTTTATTCAAATCAACAAAATACGGAGATGATGTTGATAGGGCTATAAGAAAGTCTGATGGGACCTGGACATATTTCGCTGGCGACTTAGCTTATCATTTAAATAAAATAAAACGTGGCTACAATAAAATGGTAGCAATTTTAGGTGCTGATCATAACGGTTATGTAAAAAGGTTAAAATCCGCTGTTAAGGCTTTGAGTAATGGAAAGGCAGGTATTGAGATAAGATTATATCAACTTGTGAATTTTCTTGAAAATGGAAAAATCATAAAAATGTCCAAAAGATCCGGAAATTTCATAACATTAAAAGATGTTGTAGAAAGAGTCGGAAAAGACGTCACAAGATATATGATGATTTCGAGGCATCAAGATGTTATGATTGATTTTGATTTTGTGAAAGCTATTGAGCAATCTATGGATAACCCTCTTTTCTATATACAGTATGCTTATGCAAGAATTTGTTCTGTTTTCAGAAATTTTGAATCTAACTTTGGCGAAATAAACAAAGAAGAATTATTAAATTGCGATAAAACAAATTTAAAAGACGAATCTGAAATATTATTAATTAAAAGCCTTACAATTTGGCCTGAAGTAATCAAAGGAGCGGCAATTGCTATTGAACCTCACAGAATTCCTGTATATCTTCAAAAAATCGCTTCTTTATTTCATTCTCTTTGGAATAAAGGTAAAATAAATACAGAATTAAGATTTATAGATCCTAATAATAAAAAAGATACTTTGGCAAGAATTTCTTTATTGCAAGCGACGAAAAAAATTATAGAAGACGGTTTTGATGTAATAGGTATAACGCCCATGTCTGAAATGAAATAAAGGAGCGAAGAAATGTTAAGAAATTTCAAGAAGCCTAATCCAAAAGATAAACAAAGATATTTAAGATATGATGACGTGTTTCTCGGAGGGAAAAGATCGATTGACGAGCAAAGATATACTCATGAGCCTCCAAGAAATAACAACAGGAATTATTTTGAAAATGATAATAAAGATTATATAGAAAATGATGATTTTGAGGGAGATAATAACACTATTTATAACTCTCAAAGGAATCAAGAACCAGAATACTTTTCCGGGAAAAATAGCATAATAGATGAAAGAATGGTGAAATACCAAAAGCGCCAACTTCCTCCTTTGCAGAGATACTCCCCAAATTCATACAGAGATTCATATTCTGAATATAACCAATCTTATTGGGATGACGATTATACGCCAAAAAGAAATTCTAACTTTAATTCTTTGAAACAACTTTGGCAAAAATTTATTGTAACATTCGCTTCTATAATATCTTTAGTTTGTGTTGCATGGATTGCATATAACTGGAATAATAGCCCAAATCATCAAAACAGAGTTACACAAGATGGTATTCCATTGATCGAACCTGAACAACAGGAATTCAGAGTGTTGCCTGATGATCCGGGAGGAGCAGAAATTTCATATAAAGACAAAACCGTATACGAAAGAGTTAATAATAGGCCTATTTCAGCTCAGGAAAAGTTATTACCTCCACAAGAAGATGTTTCTTATATTCCTCAATCAAACCTTCCTGTTGAAGAATATTCAATAGTCGATGACAAAACATATTATATAAAAATATCTGCTGGAAAAACTAAACCTATTTTGCAAAGTGAATTAAAATTATTAAAGAAAAGATATCCAAATTTTATCGATGATAAAAATTGTTCCATAAAAAGAGTCAGTAATGCAAATGGTGAAAAAAAATATGCTATATTAGTTGGTCCTTTTGATTCTCAAGATATTGCAATTGATACGGCAAAAAGTCTTGGTGGTCAATGTTATGTAATCTCAGTGAAGGATTGATTAAATGCCTAGTGCAAGGCAGTCAATGATTACAAATCAGCTAATAAATCGAGGTATATTTGAAAAAGATATAATAGATATATTCTCATCAATTGATAGAACAGATTTTGTTCCGGCAACATTCAAAAGATCTGCATATACGGATATTGAGATCCCTTTATTTAACGCTGTAATTCTACGCCCATTTGTTATTGCTAAGATTGCGCAATTTATTTTTAATTCAATGAAAAATAAAGCTATTCTTGTTGTTGGAGACGTTTCAGGATATACAGGAACTCTTTTTTCAAGTATATCTAAGCTTTGTGTTATTGGATCTATTGATAATATTTCAACAGAATATTTGCGGAATAAGGTTTCTTTAAAAGTTATGCAAATTTATGATATAAATGAAAAGTTTGATTTAATATTCTTTGATTCCGGTTTTTATAAGAAAAAAACAATAACTGATATATCTCATAAAATACTAAAGCCAGATGGATGTATTATAAAAATATACTCCAACTTATCTTCTGAATTTTTTTCAAAACAATTTAAGCACTTCAACGTTTTGGTATCTTCGGAGTTCATATCTGAATCTATAAAAATCCTAGAAATACCATTGTTTTTAAACTCGAATTATATTGCTTAATGATATAAATATAATTTTATTAATCTCGATACTTTTATGTAAACTTGCAATATATTAGATATATAGAAATATCTTTTGGCGCGCGGCACGTGGTATATTTGATATTATACCATGTGCCGCGCGCTCCCAATATCGTATCTTAGTTAGGATAATCGTAAAGTTTCCGCTATTTGTTTTTAAAATGCAATATAAAATTATGAATACGTCTTATAGATTCATCTTTTCCTAAGATTTCGATTATCTCAAAAACGCTTGGAGAAATAAGCTTTCCACAAAGAGCTCCTCGTATAGCTTGGGCTATTTCAACTAACTTTGTGTTGTTTTCAGAAGCTAACTCTTTAACTTTGGAACATAACTCTTTTTCTTCCAATTGAGGCATATTTTCAATTATATCAATAACTTTTTTAAGCAAATTTAAATGTTTATTCGTAGCATATTTTGCGCAGGATTCTTCAAAGCTGATAGGAGCCGAGATATAAACTTGAGCAGAATCTCTCAATTCCAAAATAGTTTTTGCACGAGATTTCAAACTATCTAGACCTCTTAAGATATTATCTTTTTGTAATGAAGTTAATTCACATTTGAAAAATGGCAATAGGTATTCAAATAGAGAATTGTTACCACGTTCTTTTATATAATGCATATTTAAGTTTTGAAGTTTTGCTATATCAAATCTAGAAGGAGATTTTCCAACAGAGTCAAAATTAAACCATTCTATGGCTTTCTCTCTTGATATAATCTCTTCATTGCCATGGCTCCAACCGAGTCTTAAGAGATAATTTGATATAGCTTCTGGAAGGTATCCCAACTCTTGATAATCCTTTGCACTTACAGCACCATGACGTTTAGATAATTTCGCACCGTCTGGTCCATAAATCAAAGGAATATGTCCAAATGAAGGGATGTTCCAATTGCAAGCATTATATATTTGAATTTGCCTAAATGTGTTTGTCAGATGGTCATCTCCCCTTATCACGTGAGTTATTCCCATGTCATGATCATCAACAACAACTGATAACATATAAGTTGGAGATCCATCAGATCTCACAAGAATTAGATCGTCTAATTGTGTATTATCAATTGTGACATCTCCTTGTACCATGTCGCTTATGGTTGTTTTCCCTGTATTTTCTGCTTTTAAACGAATAACTGGAGATATTCCATCAACAGCATTTGTCCGATTCCTGCAGGTTCCATCATATTTATAAGATTTTCCAGATTTCAAAGCAGCTTCTTTTTTTGCAGCTAACTCCTCTGGGGTACAATAACAATAATAGGCTTTTCCTTGCTTTATTAATTCATTTGCAACTTCAATATGTCTTTTTAAACGAGAAGATTGAATAATAGGTTCTTCATCCCAATCGATATTAAGCCAACGTAAAATTTCAAATATAGAATCAGTATTTTCTTTTGTTGAACGCAATTTGTCAGTATCCTCAATTCTTAACAGGAATTTTCCATTGTTATGTCTCGCGAATAACCAATTAAATAAAGCAGTCCTAACAGATCCAATATGCAAAACTCCTGTTGGACTTGGAGCAAATCTAACTCTTATTGACATTATATATTATCTTCTTCCTCTATAATTTCAGTATCTTCTGAATCTTCATATTCGAAATCGTCATCTAGATCTTCTTCATCTTCAAAAACTTCTCCGATATCGTCATCGTCTCTTTCAAGGAAATTTTCTTCTAATTCTGTTTTATTGACAAACAAATTCTTATCTTCAACCAAGCCTCTTTTTGTCAATTCTTCTAAACCACTTAAAGATATAGCCTCCTCTGCAATTTCCCTAAGCGCGATAATCGTAGGTTTATCATTATCTCTTGCAACAGAAGGTGTCGCCCCTCTTTCAATATCCTTTGCCCTTCTTGCTGCCATTAAAACCAATTCAAATCTGTTCTTTACTTTCTCAACGCAATCTTCAACTGTAACTCTTGCCATCTTATGTAAAATAGCTATAAACTCAATAATAAAATTTTAACATAACATTTGATCTTTTTAAATCACTTTTCTTTCCAGCTTATTGTTTTTAGATAAGGTAAGGAAACTATTTTTTAATTCCCTTACTTAAAAAACTTAATCAATTGTTCCAATATTTTGTTCGATAATGTGTATAAATTTTCTAAATAATTTGAGATTTTGTTCACGAATATTCTTATCAGGATCGTTTATCAAAACATTGTCACAAGAATTTAACAAAGACAGAGATGAGTTTGATAGAAGTTCAAGAGAGATATCCTCTGAAGTTTCCATTTTTAGTATCAAACTTTGTAATTTTGTCATATGTTCATCTTTAAATTTCAAATCTTTAACAGAATCAAGCAATTCGACATTTGAATCAGATGTGACACCTTTTGCTCTTTTATAGGCTTCTTTGATGCTTTGATATTCCGGAAGTTTTGATAATTCTGATAGATTTTGAGCTTTTTTTATGGCGTCTTTATAGTTGAAATCTAACGAATCGAAAGAGTTTATGGCAGAATCAACAATATTCCAATCTATTTTAAGTTTATCTGCCATATAGACTTTCAGCCTCTCAATTATAAAACTTTCAACTTCTGTCAATGTTTCTGAATCGAGCGCTATTCCTTGCTCTGAATAAGAATTAATTAATGTCTCAATATACCAAGACAAAGATTCTCCAGCTAAGACATCTTCAGATGAATCACAAATTAATCTAACAATAGATAATGCGGCTCTTCTTAATGCAAATGGATCTTTTGAACCGGTAGGATAAATTCCTATTCCTAAAAATCCAACAAGGGTATCAATTTTGTCAAAAAAAGCGACTCTTGCACCTGTTTTTGTTTCAGGCAAACTATCATTTGCTCCAAGTGGTTTATAATGTTCACGTATCGCAACGCACACTTCTTGAGGTTCATCTTGAACTTTTGCATATATTTCTCCCATATATCCTTGTAGTTCTGGGAACTCTCCAACCATTTGGGTTAATAAATCAGCTTTACAAAGTGCAACAGCTCTATGTTCATCTTTAGTATCTGCAATTGACATCATTCTGTCAACTTTTTGAGCCATAGACCCTAGTTTTTCATGAAATATCACATTAGAAAGCCTTTGAGTGAAAGCCTCAAGGGTGACTTCTGTATCTTCTTTATAGAAGAATGCTGCATCACTTAATCGTGCTCTTAAAACTCTATCTAACCCTTGATACATTATTTCCGTTCCCGGGATATTTGTTACGGTTCCAAAGAATGGCGCAATTATGCAATCCGGGTAAGTTAAAGTAAAATATTTTTGATGTACCTTCATAGAAGTTGACAAAACTATTGATGGTAATTTCATGAATTGTTCATCTATTACACCAATATGAATGAAAGGATATTCAACCAAACCGGCAACTTCATCTAAAAGCTCATCATCCATATGAAGACAAAGTCCCAATGCCGCCGCTTTTTGAACTAGCTCTCGTTCTATATAATTTCTCTTTTTTGAAAAATCTAAAATTACATAATTTTTTTCAAGTTTTGTTTTATAATCTTCAAAATCTATAACTCTTATTTTTTCAGAAGATAAAAATCTGTGTCCATAAGTATAATCGCAAGTATTAAGGCCTACGGATTTTATATATGTGTTTACAAAATTTTCGCTATATATACAGAGTATCGATCTTATAGGACGAATCCAAAATGCGCTTAATGTTTTTTCATTTTCCAGATACCATCTCATTGATTTTTTCCAAGGCATTAATTCTATAAATTCTTCAATTAAGTCAGAAATTATAGACACTAATTCAATTCCCTTAGTTTCGATGTTGAGATAATAATACCCATCTTTTTCTATTAAATCTTCTTTTTGTTTTCCATTAGATTTCAAAAATCCGGATATTGCTTTTTCAGGAGCAGAAACTTTTGGTCCTCGTTTTTCTTCAGATAAATTTTTTGTTCTTCTTGAAAGATATGAAACTTTTATAGTTAA
>CAUDEV010000005.1 GCA_958448685.1 uncultured Alphaproteobacteria bacterium
ACCGGCAAACGGCTGATGACACCGCAGGGGCACCTATAGCGTTTTCGGAAGACATTATGAATCAATTTGAGTATCTCAAAAATAAAAACAGTATTCTTAACCGAAAATTTACTTTTTAAAATTGAATTTAGAGAAGAAAAGTTTTGAAAACACTTCCCTATAACGTAAATATATGGAGGTTTTTATGAATAAATTATTACAAACAACACTAATTTCAACGATTTTCGCAACAAGCGGCAACCGACAGTGAAGATCCGATCAACCCCGTCTTTTTCGGAAGAACAACAATTCATGAAAATACTGAAATAAAAGAAGGGTATACTCTGACGTTACAAGAAGGAACATCTAAATTTGTAGTGAATCATAGAGTGATTTCAGGAAATGGGACTATCAAATCTGATGGGCAAACTATCCTTTGTAATTTATATGATCTAAAGAGGTAACTGATAACAGTGCACAAATAATTGAAGAAGCAAAACAATTGTAAGGTGAAGATCAAACTATAACTGATGTTTATACAGTAAACGAGAGAGGATCGATTATGGAAGAAGTTACCGTTGACAGTAATGTGACAACACGGGATTATTCACTTTTGAGTACTCTTGCTCACCTAAAGTATATAGAAAAAGATAATCGTTATGGAACGAAACGTTTGTTTAACCTAACAGTTCCTTCAGAAACCGAAGACGTTTATGCTAATGCAATAGGTATTGGTGGCACTTGTACTGGATCGCCAACTAATAAGTTTTTTGACTTAAGCATAGTTAGAGCTTGTACTGGTTCGGTATTTGTCAACTCAAGTGACGCTGATATGGTTATGAAAAGTGAGATGGATTGTATTCTTCCAGGAATGTTTGTCACAAGCACAGAAAGCGAAGCAGAAACAAAACCGACTATTACTATTGATGGTAGCTACAAAACTTTGACGTTTAATAAAGCATTCGAAGCACAAGCCCCTGGAATTAACTTACAAAATGGTATATTCGTATTTAAAGGTGGATTAACTATTTAAAGATTATTCGGTAGTTTAAAGAAATATTAAGCTACCGAGTTCTTTGAATTTGAAGGCCTTTCGCAAAAACTTGTAGAGTAAAGTGTTTTAATAATCGATGATCTATAATAATTGTCTATATTAAGAAGATGAGTTTCGATAATTTCACTGTTATGCACCAAGTTTTGCGTTATATTTTCTGAAAATAATTTATTTGATAGTAAATTTGATATTTGATTTTCCACAGATTGAGTTTTTTCTATGTGAAAGTTGTTTTCAATCTCAAATCCGATTTCTCGAAGCAAAACAAACTCAAAATATGCATATATGGTGAGAATTTCATCGTCTGAGAAATTTTTTAAATTATATGAAATATATTTCACAACATTAAATAGCGTTTCGTGAGGAACACCTTGTGGTAAAACTTTGTTTAATATAAAAGCTATACTTTGACAAATTTGTATATGCTTGAAGGAGTTTATTAAAAAGATCCAGTTTTGATTTTCTGATTTTAATTTCCAAAATCCGAGTGAATTATCAGTTTTTGAAGAATAATCAACATTAACATTTGAAAAAATCGAAAATGATGAGGCCTTTGATAATGAAAACATTGCAGAAATTTTTCCATGAGCTTGTGTAAAAACATCAACAATCTTATATTTTTCTCCATGTTTTCTTGAAGATAAAACTATTCCAATATCAGACCAATTGATCATTACTATTTATCCAGTTTTAAATATTTCACGACTTTCAATTCAGAATCAGAATGACTAAGTTTTCCGTTATATAAAATCGGAACTATACGATTGAAAACATTTTTTGCTGTTGGAGCAATATTCCACCCTGCTGTTGCATATCCAAAAGTATCAGGAGTTGCTTTTGGGTTATCTAAAGAAATCAGAAGCATATACTCAGGTTTATCTTTTGGGAAGCCTCCAAGAAAAGTTGTTATCCTTTTTCTGTTTCCATCTGAACCATAACTTCTTCCTGTCATTTTATATGCTGTTCCTGTTTTTCCAAATATTTCAACCCCGTCTACTGCCGCTTTTTTTCCTGTTCCAAAACAAACCACAGCTCTCATTAAATCTCGAATTATGGCTGAAGTTTTAGAGGAAACTAATTGTAATTTTCCTGATAATTGGCGAGATTTTCCATATATTAATGTAGGAGTGATTTCCATACCATCATTAATCACGGAAGTTACTGCAGTTAATAACTGAAGAGGAGTGACAGCTAACCCATAACCATATGAAACAGTCATACAAGTGGTTTCTGTCCAATTTGTTGGAATTATAGAATGCCCTAATTCAGGAAGTTCTATTTTTGGTTTTCCAAGCATACCAAGTTTTTCCATATACTCTTTTTGTATTTTTGATCCAAAATTTTGAGCTATCTTTGCGGAAGCAATATTTGATGAAAACACGAAAGCTTCTGCCAAAGTCAATGGTCTGTTTTTCCCTTTAAAATCTTTTATGGAGAAACGACCAATTTTTATAGGAGCCCTCGCGTCAAATTTAGATCCTAATGTTGCGGATCCAGAGTCAAGTGCAATAGCTGTATTTAATATTTTTAATATAGATCCCTGTTCAAAGGCTCCAAGAGTATTTCGATTAAACATAGCATCTGATGAACTTGCTTTTAAATTATTTGGATCAAAATCAGGAAGGGATACCATAGCCAAAACTTCGCCGTCAACTGACATCAATATTGCATTTCCTCCATCTGCATTAAACTTTTCAATAGCGGCATTTAATTCTTCATAAATGATTGATTGTACTCTTAAATCCAAAGTTGTTACAAGCTTTTTGGACAATATATCTTTTACAAAAAGTTCATTAGTATATTGCTTTTCCAGCCCACAAACTCCATTTCCATCTATATCAGAACAGCCAATGACATGTGAAAACAGATTTCCGTGAATATAAATTCTTTTATAATCTCTTTGAAATTGGACTCCGGGAAGCCCCAAGTCAAATACTTTTTCTTGAATTTGAGGAGTAACATGTCTTGTTATCCAAACGAAATGTTTATTTTTGTCTTTCAATTTTTGCTTTATATGGTTATAATCTGGAAATCCTGTAATTTTAGATAGTTTTAAGGCCGTTTCTTCCGGATCTATGACAACTGAAGGATCAATATAACATGAAGCTGTTGATAAGCTTGTTGCCAGTAATTCCCCGTTTCGATCAACAATATCTGCTTTTTTTATTATTTCATCTTTAGAGTAGTTTAACTTATTATTATGCATAAGTTGATTAATAACCATAATATCAGCGAGTCTGTAAGATATACAAACAAACAGAATAACTCCACAAACTCCAGAAAAAATCATACGAATTCTAAGTTTGGACATTAATGATGCATGATTTTCCGATTTTCTCCATAATGCAAATCCTTCAAAAAAAGACTTAAAGAAATTTTTGAGAAGATCTTGTAAAATCATTATCTTCTCCCCAAATTTTGCATTGCTTCGTCTATATAATCTTCAAAAGCATTATTTCTGTTCTGGACTAAATCACTGTTTAATATAGTTTGGTAATCTAAAATTTGCCTGTTAACTGTTGGATGTAAATGCTTCAGGTATTTTTCACAAAGAGTTTTTAATCTTTTTGGATTATTCAAATATCCCCATTCTGCATTATAAACTTTTAAATCATCTGAGTATTTTTCAATTCTTGAATTAATATCTTTCAATTTATTTTTTAGAAATATGACTTCGTATTTCACTCTAGAAACTATAATTCCAACAACAATGAGAGCAGCTAGTGATAATATTATTCCTTTATTCATATTCCACTCTCTAAATTATCTGACGCCCTCTTATAAGTAAAAGCTCGCAAAATTGCAGATCGAGAACGTTGATTCTTTAAAATTTCATCCTCTCCTGCTTTTATGATATCTTTATTTATAGGTGAAAACAAGTCTTTCTGTGATTTTGACCAATTTTTTATTATCCTATCTTCCAATGCATGAAATGATATAATCGCAATTTTTGCATTATCATTTAAGATATTTGGAAGTTTGTTTAATGCTTGATTTATTTCATTCAGTTCGTCATTAACAAATATTCTAATAGCTTGAAAAGTTTTCGTTGCCGAATCAATTCTAGAATGTTTCTTTTGTTTATATTGGAAACCTAAAACATTTCTAATTAAATTTGCAAATTGAAATGTCGTTTCAATTTTTGATACTTTACGTTGATTAATAATTGCTGCTGCAATTCTTTTTGCTTTTGGTTCATCACCATAATTTTTTATGATATTTGCTAAATCTTCCTCTGAAAATGAATTGATAACATCATATGCGCTAATTCCTTCAGAAGCCATCCGCATATCCAATTTTGCATTTTTTGAAAAAGAGAAACCTCTTTCAGCTTCATCAAGCTGGAAGGATGAGACACCTAAATCAAATAAAACCGCATCAAATTTTTTATCCAATATCTCTAATTCTGAAAATTTTAATAGTCTGAAATCAAATCTGCTTTTATATTTTCCCTTTATTTCTTTTGATCTGAAAAGCGCTTTAGGATCTCTATCTAATCCTAGAACATAACAATCACGTGAATCCAATAAAGCCTTTGTGTGCCCGCCTCCTCCAAATGTGCAATCCAATATTTTCATTCCAGAATATGGAGATAAAATATCAATTGTTTCCTTTAAAAGAACCGGAATATGCACAACTAAAAATACCAAACAAAGTCAACGAGAGTATCTTACAACATTTATCAGCAATATTCAATAGTAATATTATGTATTGTATTAGTTTCATAAAATGCGAGACAGAAAGAGAGTCTCCTAACACAGATTTAGTATACAACAAAGGAGCATGACCTTGCAAGGAAGAATGTGAGAAGTATTATAATTATCAATAAACTTATTCAACGTTATTCGAAGTCCAATTAAGGAATCCCCCAGTGATTCATGTAAAAATTCTTCTGTAATAATGCGATTCATTCAATCCACATTTCCATTAATCTTGGGTGATGCCGGTGGCAAAACAAATAATGTAATCTTTAATTTTTCACATGCCGATTCAAAATCTTTCATAAATTCACTGTCCCATCGACTTGTATAGATTTAATAGGAAATGGACTATGTAAAGCTATTTAACGTTCTTGCCATATGATCGATTTGTCCATTTTCTCCTATTTTTATCTGAGAATAAAGTTTAAATTTACGACATTTATATATGATGTAAACTTCCTGTGTCACCTATATCTAGTTTGATACAGCCACATAGCTAATTTCAATACTATAATCTCTTCTTAAAATTGCGTATATTTTTGCTTTTCCATAATTTTTTCAGTTCTTATTTTTCTTATGAGGTTCCAAATATCCTTATTAAACCTTGATTTATGAAGTTTTTTAGGCCTTTTACTCTTGATAATTCCAGAATATTTTGTTTGTGCATTATTCCCTATGATTTTATTATTTTTCTCAGCATTTTTTATAAATTCAGATTTTGTATTTTCTGGAAAAACAGAACAATATAGTTTATAAATGTTTTTGCGTAGATATTTTATCTGCATAAAGTCTCATTTTTTTATAATTTTAAATATATTTTAGGAGACTTTTGCTATCTAAAAATAACTACCTTTACCATCTTTTGTTTCACATCTGTTTGAATTTATACAAAATAATTTAATATTCCTATAAATTTGAGCTTAAATTATCTTGTATAACTACTTTTCGTACAAGAAAGTTTAATTCTCAATATGCTTGTCAAATCTTATATCTAGCCCCCTTGATTTTGCGATATTTATTTAATATAATGGTATGGATAAACTTATAATTAATAGACACAATGAATATTCCTTTAAAGATCATCATAGCAGGATTTGCAATATTTTCAATGATATTTGGATCGAGCAATGTTGTATTTCCCTTGATTTTGGGGAAAAATTTTGAATCAAATTGGACTATTGCAAATTTTGGTTGGTGTTTAGCAACGGTTTTAATTCCAATGGTTGGATACTATGGAGCGATGTTATTTGATGCAGATAATAAAAAATATCTCAAACCTTTAGGGAAATATATTATATCCATTTTAATGTTTATTCTGATGATGATGGTTTTGGGGGTTGTTTCCAGAGGTGTTAATGTTTCATTTGGGGGAATTCATATTGTTTCTCCAGAAACTTATGAAATTATTTTCAATTTAATTTTCTGTATAATAACAATAGCTTTAGCTTGGCAACCGGGCAAAATAGTCCAAATTCTTGGATTAGTCTTTACGCCTTTAAAATTTGGAGGAATAATAATTGTCATATTAGGGGCAATATATTTTTCCAATTCAAATATACAACTAACAGAATTTTCAAAACCAACAGCATTAACTGAAGGGTTTAAATGGGGATATCAAACAATGGATCTTTTGGCTGCTTTTATTGTTTCTACTTCTATATATGTTTATATAAAGAATATTCTTCCAGAAAATGAAAAAGAAAATAAAAATATGTTATTGAAATTTTGTGCTTGGGCTTGTGTTATTGGGGGAGTAGTTTTAACTATAGTATATTCCGGATTGGCGTTTATCGGAGCAAAATACGCCACACAGCTTCAGGGAGTTCCTGATGAAGCACTTTTCACAAAAGTTGCGGAAACAGCAATGGGAAATTATGCCTCTTGGTTTGTTGCTATTGTCATAGCTGCCTGCTGTTTGGCAACGAATATCATTTTGTCCTCAGTCCTTACAGATTATATACATAAAGACATTTTAAAAGAAAAAATCAATAGAAAGATCATTCTAATATTTGTTGGAATATTAACATTTACAATATCTCTTCTTGGATTTACAACAATTTGTTCATATATGTCTATTATTTTAGAAAAGATATATCCGATACTCATTATCTTCGTAATGGCAAGAATAGTTTCATATTATGTGAAAAAGGTTAAGAATTGAAGAATACATATGCTGTTGCAATGTCTGGAGGCGTTGATTCCTCAGCCGTTGCTGCAATTTTAAAAAATGAAGGGCATGATGTGTTTGGGATTACTATGTTCCTGCATGAATATTCCGAATCTTCGATCATAAATGCCCAAAAAGTATGTGAAAAACTTGATATACAGCATTTCGTATTTGATATAAGGAAAAGCTTTAAAAATTGTGTAATGGATACCTTTGCTGACTACTATTCTAAAGGACTTACGCCAAATCCATGTGCTTTTTGCAATCGTGATATAAAATTGAACTTATTGCTTCAGTTTGCAAAAGATAAAGGAGCTGACTTTATGGCAACGGGACATTATGCAAATCTGAAAATTAATGAAGGCGAAGTTATTCTTATTGAAGCTGAAAATAAATCTAAAGATCAAAGTTATTTTTTATCGTTAGTTAGTAAAGATAATTTAAAATATGTAAAATTTCCTTTAGGAAAAGTTCAGAATAAATCAAAAACCCGAAAAATTGCAGAATCATTCGGTTTGCATAATTTCGAAAAGAAAGACAGCCAAGATATCTGTTTTATTCAAAACAGTAATTATAAGGATTTTTTAAAAACATTTTATTCTGAGATACCGTTATTTCGACAGGGAAATATACGATTGTTAAATACCAACAAAATTCTTGGAAAACATAATGGTATAACGAATTATACAATAGGCCAACGAAAAGGATTGGGGATATCTTATGAAATACCATTATACGTAATAAATCTAGATTCAAATCAAAATGAAGTTATTGTTGGATCAAAAGAAGATTTAGAAAAATCTCAATTTAATATTTTACACACAAATTGGATATTGGATTATCCGAAAGATTTCGAAGGATATGTGAAATTAAGATCTGTTGCAAAAAAAGTAAAAGCAAAAATAAAAAAGACTATTAATGGAGCATCTATAGAACTTCTTGAAAAATCACAAACACCAGTAACAAACGGACAAGTTTGTGCGATATATAACTCATCAAACGAGGTAATCGGCGCTGGAATAATCCAGGCATAAATACATTAGGTTTATTAATTTCAAAATTGAGAGAGGTAATATATTTGATATATGAGAATATATATGATATAATTTATAGATAGCGGTTAATTATGATAATAATATGATATTTAAATTAATTCGATTTGTATTGTTTTCATTATTAATATTAGCCTTTGGGTATTACATAGTTCAGAATCAAAACACTGATAAGACTTCAAAACCTGCAACACTGAATTATGAATTAAATTCTTCAGATAGTATAAAATATGTTAAAAAATTCAAGGGAGGGATCTTGACATTATCTGCACAAAAATCAAAATTGCTCAATCCAAATCATATAATTCTTGACAATATGACAGCTGTTTTCCAAAAAGATGGGAAAGAGGTTGTTATTAGTGGTAAAGTCTGTAATTTAAGAATGAATGAAAAAAAAGCGTATATAAATAACGATGTGATTATCAAAACATTAAACACAACTTGTAATACTAATATTGCTATTGTGGATTTTTTGAATAATACTTTATATGGCAATTCAAAAATAGATGGAATACGTTCTGGAACAAACTTTACTGCAAATGGTTTTTCATTAAATGAAAACGGAATGATAAAATTAAAACATGCTGTTATTAAAAATTGAGGATATATTGAAATCATTGTTTTATAAAATTATTTTAATATTTATACTTTGCTTCATAGAAAAGGTCTTTGCCTTAGAAACAACTGCGGATGAAATTTCAATTGATTCTGAAAATGGAATATATACTCTGACAGGAAATGCACAAGCTGAAGAAGATGGAAAAATATTTGAAGCTGATAAAATTATTGTTTATAAGAAAAACTCAGAAAAACGCCCTTCAAAAATAGAAGCTTATGGAAATGTCTCTTATAAAGAAGATGATACAATCATAACTTCTGATGATTGTGAAAGCGATATGGAATTTGTGACATTTTCAAAAAATGTTATATTAAAAGGACCAGAATTCGGGATTATTCATGCGGATAAAGCGAAATATAATACGAAAAACAAAACAATGGACATTACCTCAAAGAAAAAAGTAAAATTAAATTTAGATAAAAAGCTAGAAGCTGAATTTAACGAGAAAAATAAAAAGAAGTGATTTTTGAAGCGAAAAATATAGCGAAATCTTTTAAAGACAGATTAGTTCTAAGAGGAATTAATTTATCATTTAATGTTGGTGAAGTTGTCGGTATATTAGGCCCAAATGGCGCAGGAAAGACAACATTGTTTTCGATATTAACTGGCATAATTAAGGCTGATACAAGTGAAATTCGCTTAGGAAATAAAGATATAACAAAATTAAAAATTCATGAAAGATCAAAAGCTGGAATTGTATACTTGCCTCAAGATTCTTCAATTTTTCGAGGACTTACAGTTGAGGATAATATAAAGGCGGTTCTTCAAATTACTTATTCTTCAAAAGAACAAATAGAATTAAGATTAAATGAACTCTTGGATTCTTTTTCTTTAACTCATTTGAGAAAGGCAAAAGCACCGTTCTTATCAGGAGGAGAACGAAGGAAAGTTGAGATAGCAAGAGCCTTGGCGACTTCTCCGTCTTATTTAATGTTAGATGAACCATTTTCTGGTGTTGATCCTATTTCTGTTAATGAGATAATCTCAATTATACGTAATTTGAAAAATCTTAATATTGGAATAATAATTACGGATCATAATGTCAGAGAAACTCTGCAAGTTATAGATCGAGGATATATAATTGCAAACGGAAAAATTTTGACAAGTGGAACTCCTCACGAGATAGCAAATGATCAAAATGCAAAAACTCTATATCTTGGAGATGATTTTAAATTCTATTGATAATATAAATTTTTCAATTTCAGTTTTGAACTCTTTTCTCTAATCTTTTATTCATTACGGATATTAAAATAAAAGTAGGGATCGTTATTATATATATCCACACTGAACATCCTAAATTGCTCTTAAATAACGATGAAAAAAGCAACATCATAAATGGAGTAAAACCACCAATAATCGCGCCTAAAGAATCTGTAATACCAAAACCTGAATATCTGCAAGATGGAGGAAATAATTTAACGACATATGCCGCAGAACAACTAGCCAACGAAGCACTTAAAAAAGTAACTATTATCATATATGAATATATCTTCATTAAAGTAAGTTCTCCTGAAATTAAATAACAAGCAGGCAGTGCCATAATGGCTAACAACAAAGAACCATACTTTATTTGTCTAACTAATCCGACTTTATCTGCAATCTTTCCGCATATAGAAATAGATATCGATATCCATAATAAATCAAACATACTGAATATCATACTTTGTGAAATAGAATAACCTGCTTGTTGGAACAATCTATTTCCAAACATCATGGAAGAATAGGCTACACTAGTATAGGCCGCACTAATGGCAATCCCAACAATAGTTTCTAATTTATGATTTAAGAACAGATCTTTTATAGGATTTTTAGAAATTTGATGTTTATTAAGTATTTCTATATAATCATCGGTTTCTTGTATTCTGATTCTAAACAAAAATATTACAAAAGCTAAAATTCCTCCAATTAAAAAAGGAATTCGCCAAAACCAAATTGGTGATCCATCTTGAGTTATTCCCCAACATACCAATGCTGCTATACATCCTCCCATACATCCACAAGACACTACATTTGCTGAAGAACTTGTTTTTTTATTCCCTGTTTCATAATTATGTATAAGAACTCCTGAATATTCTGAACCTTTAAAGAAACCTTGAACCATTCGTAATAATATCAACATAAAAGGGGCAATTAAGCCTATTGTTTTGTATGTTGGAAGAAGTCCTATTATAAACACAGGCATCCCAATGCCTATAATACTTATTAATAAAGATTTCCTCCGGCCATACTTATCTCCAATTCTTCCAAAAGCAATTGCTCCAATTGGGCCTGTTACAAAAAGTGCAGCATATGCCGCATATGATGAAAGCAATTGAATTATGGGATTGTTATGTTCTCCAAAAAATAATGGAGCCATAACAACCGCTAAAAAACCATTTATAACATTATCAAAACTTATAACAAAGTGCCCTGAAATTACAGCCTTATTATATTTCATTATATATACCATAGTATGTGTCTATGTTAGAAATAATATATAAAATTTTAGAAAATATCAACACAAATTAAATTATAAGGGCGATAAATTAATTATTGTTTTATTATCAATTATTTTGATTTAGTATAATTTTAATACAAAAACTGTTTAAAAAATTACATATGATTCTTATTAATATAGCCGAGCAGGAAATTTCCCAAAAATCATGAAAATTTAAAGGATTATTTGCAAAAACACACATGGCTAAAAATGTAAATATAAATGTATCCAAACAGACATTTGAAATAAACAAAATTGTATTATGTTTTAAAATTGTATTTGTTTTTCGTATAAAATTCAGAAGCTTAATTTCAGCTAACTGCGAACAAAAATAGGAAACATAAGATGCTATTAGTAATCTCGGAACAGGAAGGAAAATTTGTTTTATAGACGCAATATTATTATTTATTATCTCTTCTGATATACTGAATTCTGGATATTGTGCATAATCTATTGGTTTATGTCCCAAGGTAAGGATTATATTAATCAGAAAGAATATATCCGTAAACATAGTCAAATATAGCATATGTTTTGCTTTAGTTTCACCGTATTTTAAATTTACTATATCGCATGCAAGAAATGAAGAGCAAAATATCACTGTCCCAAGAAGCACTTCCATATTGATCAGCTCATATGAAGTTGCATATAAAACCTGAATATTAGCAATAACAGAAGATAAAATCATATATCCGCACAATCCGGAATATCCGAATTTTTTGTATATAATTAAAATAAATATAACACAAACTATAAAATTGACTAGTGATATAAATATACTGGGGAAATATTGAAGATAGGTAACAAAATTTAAAAATAAATCATCTAACATAGAAAATGGGCCCGAGAGAAAAGTCTATCGGGCACTAATATCTAAAAAACTTAGAAACTGACTTTAGCACCGATTGCTAACAATTGACATTTTTGTTTTTTAATAGCGTTCTTGTCTTTAACGTTATCAAAAATCATATTATATCTTTCGCAAGCGGTATCTGTTGATTTTGTTGAAATATGATCAAATTCAGTAAACAACATTAAACCATCACATACTTTGTATTCAACAGCAAGAGTCAACATATCTCCCTTTGCTTTTTGTCCAGCGTCAACTCTTCTTTGAGTTTTGTGGAAAACTGTTGAGAAAGACCAATGATCATCAAGTGTATATTTTGCACCAATATTCCAAGCTCTTCCTGCATTGGCTTTTTCTGTTGAAAGGAAATTTCCAATACTCGTAAGTTCCGAAGCATTCTTTGGGGTTCTGGATTTGCCGTTGTTTATAAATCCTGCTCCAATTTGCCACTCTTTATATCCAACGGTAGCACTCAAGTGATATGATCTTGCATTCCTCAATTTTACATCATCTTTTGAATCAGTACTACTTTTGACATCTAAAGCTTTTGTGTCTTCAAATAAATAAACTCCGGAAAGTTTCGTTGTGAAACCATTTGCAAATTCATGAGAATGACTTAAAGCTAAAGCTATGTTATTTCTTCCTGAAGGTTTTTGTTTCCCATCACCTTTCAGGAACATACCATTATCGTTTCCATTTGAAGCACTTCCTGCATGCCAATCTTTGTCATTGTGACCATGTTGCTTTGTGTCAGGAGTTATAGCTGTTGCAAATTGAAATCCCCAGATTTTTGGAGAATAATACGCAATTTTCGTTGCTTTATTTGTGTATCCAATCATATAAACCGGAGATATAACTCCTGGAGCATAATCGATATCATGAACAACTGTTCCATCAACACCGCAAGTTCCGCCAATTAATCTTTGACCATCATAAATAAATTTTGCATCAGGGCCTTTGACGTTTCCCATTTCAATTGTTCCAAAGCCATCTCTGGAAAATTTCACATACATTTTATCAACACCTGTGTCATCTTTCATTGTGTCAATATCAATTATCGCCCCATACTTGATACCATTATCAAGAGCTCCTCTTGCTTCAAAAGCAATGTTTGCTTCTCCCGCACAAATTCTTGTCATAGAAGAATCTTTGTTAGTTTTCTTATAACCATTAGGATTAGCTGTATAATATGTATGATCCGGAGATGTGAAGTTTGCATGAACTTCAGCAGAACCCGAAATAATCAACTGAGGTTTGTTTGCTGAATCTTCCTGTCTCACACTTTTTTCTTCAGGAGTTGTTTGTTGCGCTGTATTAGATTGTGCATAACATGATGTAGCCATAATAACAGAAGCTACAAGTAACAATTTTTTCATAGAATTTCTAAATTTAATAAAAATCTATAAAGATTTTAAAACAATTTAAATGAATTACATCATATCAAAATCATATAAAGCAGAACAATTATTAGAATTTGTGACTAAAAAGATACATAAATATATACGGTGATGAAAATCGAGATCGTACAGAATTTTGTGAAAAGGGGAAAGGTAAGGAAAAATAGTAAAAGAATGAGAAGGGCTAGTTTTAGTATACATTAAAGCTCAATTACTCACAGTTAATTTATTTGCTAATAAATTGGTTAATATTGTTTTGGCTTTTGATACATTCTGGATGGTCTCTAGCATGATTCATTTTTTAAAATCAACAGCATCTCCACTTACTATCATTGATAATTTCAAATTTAAAGAACTAACCTACTAAAAGATCTTAGGTTCAAAATCTTAATAACTCTTTAATATCTTGATATGAAATGGAAAATCGCAACTTCATATATCCGAAAGTCATGATCTTAGGTGGAAATTTTTTAAGGAGAAATTATAAAAAATTTAATTTTAACTGATCTCTTCTCTTAATACAACAAACCTATACTAATTACAATAAATGATCTTTTTGTAACCGACACAAACAAGAAAGAAACTTGTTCACTTCAATGCAATCGCATATACTGCAGAAGTTCAGGTAGATTAAATAAGCAAAATATATTATTTAGTAAAACTTTTCAATAGGTACTTCCATAAATTTTTAGACATTTTTATGGGAGGTTATAAACTGTTTGATAATTCCAGAAGGTATAAAAAATACAAAGCACCAAATTAATCCTTCTATAAAATCCCTGATATCTGACGTAAATAAATAGCAAATTAGTAATCCTAAGATTGGTGTTAAAAATTTATTAAAATTTTGTTTTAATGATAAACCAAAAATAAAACCGAGAGTCCCATAAACTCCTATTATTATATCTATTTTTGTTTTCTCAAAAACACAAGATGATAACATATAAAGGATAATGGCAAGAAGCGGAAATATATTTATTCCTTTATCGAAAATGATTTTAGAAAATTTATTATAAGTAAATACTGTCAAGGCTCCTAAAAGAAACGTAAGTATGATTTCTCTCAATTCATGATAACCTTTGAATACAATAGCGAAAGACGTCAAAACCAAAGCACACACCCCAAACAACCCAAATTTTAATAAATGTTTATAAAATGCAATCCAAAGATAGAATACTGTTGCAAAATATATATGTCCACTTGGAAAAGCATAATTTGATGAAGGAGAAGTCACAGGCGGAGGTATTTTAAACAGATCCTTCAAAATAGTTTTAAAAATCATTACAAAAAGCAATAGTAATATCAAATATTTATAATCATCTCTTTTAGAAAAGATATAAAGTATCATCGATAAAAACATTAACAATATGTCATTACTAAAAAGCAGAAGAAAGTTTAAAATAAGGTTAGCAAATTCCATAAATTATATTTTTAAAGCAGTAACTGGATCCATTTTTGATGCTTTTCTAGCTGGATATATTGTGGCCAATAAGCAAAATACTATCGAAAACAAGACAATATATAAAACTTCCATCCAGTCGATTTGAGAAGGTATTTGAGAAAGAAAATAAATTTCTTCACTAAATAATTCACTATTTGAAAATCTTTCCAAAAACTGTTTAATTCTATCAATGTTTAATGTAACAAGCAGTCCTAAGAAAACGCCAGTTGCCGTCCCTAAAATTCCTATCGCTGATCCTATCATAAAAAATATTTTCGAAATAGACTTTCTAGTTAAGCCCATTGTGCGAAGTATGGCTATATCTTTTGTTTTGCTGTTTGTCAGCATAATTAATCCTGAGATGATATTAAATATTGCAACCAACACGATTATACTCAAAATTAAAGTCATGACGTTTTTTTCAACTGTAACTGCGTGAAAGATACTAGCATCAGAATGCTGCCAATCAAGTATTCTTAAGCCACTTCTCAGTTTCAATGCCAGTTTTTTAGAAACTTTTTGTGAATCATCAACATCAGATAAAAATAACTCTATTTGAGAAACTTTATTCTCGAAATTAAAAAATTCTTGAGCATTTTCCAAAGGCATCAAGATTATATTTTTGTCATACTCATTCATCCCGACTTCAAATATGCCTGAAACATAAAAATTCTCTTCTTTCGGAAGTTTACCAAATGGGGTTATTAAGCCATCTGGAATCAACAATTTTATGGATTCACCAACTTTGATATTCAGCGACTCTGCTAATCTTTTGCCTATAAAAACGCTTTGATTTGAAAAATTTTCTAAAGAACCATATTTGATATTATCGAATATCAGATTTTTTTGTCTCAAAGATGATTTTGAAAGCCCTTGAACCAGAACGCCTCGGGCATTTCCATTAGAAATCAAAACAACTTGCTGCTCTATTTGAGGGATCACTTTTGTTATATTGCTATCAAAGGTTTTTATAAAATCTGATAGTTTTTCATAATCTGAAATTCCTTTTTCTTCTATTGAAGAAATCACAATGTGTCCTTTCATACCAACAATTTTATCAAGTAATTCTGATCTAAACCCATTCATAACAGATGTGACAATAATAAGGGTTGCAACTCCAAGAGCTATACCAATAAATGAAAAACAGGTTACAACATATGCAAATCCAGAACTTTTTCTTGATCTCAAATACCTTTCTGCTATGAATCTTTCTATCATAAATTTATCCTTAATAATTTAAACTTTCCTTTATTGATTTCCTGTATTTTAGGAAAATTGGTATACCAACTAATATAAATATTACCAAAACAATTAATGAAGATATAACATTTTGTGATAATGTGAAAATACAGAATATTATGGAAAACTCAGATAATATCAATTTTCTGAGTCTCTTTTTCTTCGGATACCAGTTTTTCAAAAGCTTCATATATGATATGCAACAGATTAAATACACATATATAAACACACTAACCAACATATCTATGAGTTCTGCAAGTCCTCCTTTATGAAATTGTTCCAAAGCAAGAAAAGGCAAAGTGCCTAAAGCTGCTATTATTAATGCTGAATTTGGAGCGCCTGATTTGTTAACTTTTCCGAATATTGCTGGAAATAGACCATCTTTATATGCTCCATATGCTATTTGTCCGCTCGTTAATGTCCAGGCATTTAATGTCCCTATGCAAACGATCATAGCCATAACAGAAATAGCTATATTACTATAATGCCCAAATATCCTTTCCATAACCACTGCATAAGGAGCTGTTGTTCCTTCCAATCTTTCAAATCCAACAACACCTGTTATTGATATAGTGTTCATCAAATATATAATTGCAACACAAGAAGTCCCTATTATAATTGATCTCGGAATTGTGTTTTTAGGGTTTCTAACGCTTTCCGCTGGCGTTGTTGCACATTCAACACCAATAAATCCCCAAAACGTCAAAAGTGCTGTTTGAGCTATTGTTGTTAAGGTATCTCCATTTGCTACTGCTTCCTTTATTGAAATTTTGAAATATGAAGGATCAAAAAACATAAAGAAAACAACAGGAAGGAAAAGCAAAGGAAGTATTTTTAACCCTGTCAATATAGTCTCAATAAATCCAGAAAACTTCATCCCTATGATATTTATAAGCGTAATTGCAAATAAAATCATTACTTCTATTCCAACAATTTCAAAACAATCTAATTTACCAGTTAATATTGTCAAATAACCTAGTGTTGTCACAAGTAAAACTGAATTACTAGACCAAGATATTATCCAATAAATCCATGCCGTAAAAAATCCTGCGACTCGTCCAAAAGCTTCTGAAACATAAACATGAGGTCCGCCATTCTTCGGCAAATGAGAAGACAAATCAGAAAAAACCAATGCCAATGATATTGCTCCACTCACAGAAACTATCCATCCCAAAAGACCTATTGTTTTAAATGGTGCTAATTGAGATGGCAAAACAAACGCTGCAGAACCTAATTGACTTCCTATAACAATCGATACTAATGCAATAAATCCTAATTCCCGATGATTTTTACTCATATATCAACTTTCTTGTGGATGACTATAAATTTTCAATAGCAAATTGTCTTTTGTAAATATCTTTTCTGCAAGCGATTTCACATCTTCAAACTTTATGCGGTTTATTAAACTCTTGATATTTTTCACTTCATCCAAATTATAGCCGTTAATCAAATATGTTAGCACCATCATTCCCATATTCTGAGGATTGTCATTCAACATTTCAATTTGATCCAATAACTTCTTCTTTTCAATTTCAAATAATTCTTTAGTAAGATATTTTGAAACATAATCACACACAACCGCCAAAACTTCAGATTCAACAACATCCTTTTTTTGATTTTCTCGAAATACTGTTGAAATGTTTATTCTGCCTTTATCGAAAGCTCTTATATCCAGGTAAGAATCTATCGTATAAGAAAGCTTCTTTTTATCAACAATTTCTTGATATAAAATCGAACTTTCTCCAGAAGCCAAAATACTTCCTGCTATTTCTAGTATAGCTAACTTTTTTACATTATCAAAATATTTTCTGTCAATTTTATATATGAAGTTCAAATCATGTGTTGAAATCTGTGGTGATTCATGTTCGATTGTGTATTTCAAACCAGTATTAACAGGATCTATAACTCTTTCTCTCTTTTTCTCCTTTCCTTTTTTTATATTCCCGAAATATTTTTTCACTTTTTCCATTGCTTCATCTATTGTTATATCCCCAACCAATAAAACAAACGCATTATTTGGTTTATAATATTTTTTATAATGTTGTCTTACTGCTTTTTGATCACACGTTTTTATTTGATCAAGATAACCTATCACTGGATAGGAATAGTTAGAAAACAGGTACATAGATTTCCAAGCAGCCTCTTCCATAAAGTTCGTTCTCGGATCTGATTCTGTTCGCATTTTCCGTTCTTCAATAACAACTTCTTTTTCTTTTGCCAAATCCTTAGAATCGATTTTTAAATTTTGCATTCTGTCAGCTTCTATTTTTAAATTATTATCAATAATATCTTTTGAAAATAAATGGACATAAAACGTGATATCATGACTTGTGAATGCATTGGAATATTTGTTGTTAACAAATATCGTTTTTTTTAAATCTTCACCGCTTAAATTACGAGTTCCTTTAAACATCATATGTTCAAGAATATGAGAAACACCAACAATGTTCCTCGGATCATCTCCAGAACCAACATAATACCCTACCCCGCCAAATATTACTCCGTTACTTTTTAAATTTACAACAATGACTTTTAAACCGTTATCTAATTTTCTTTCCTGTATATCTATATCACTCGTTTTTGAAAATGAAACTGTAATACCCAAAATCAGAAGCGTTATAAGTTTTGTAATTCTCATTTTCTATCTCCTTTCGACACAGACTTCCCACAATCTACAAACATTAAATTATTAGGATTAAAAATCTTCTTTATAATTTTATTAACATCATTCAAAGGCAAATCCTTATAATTATTTAAAATTTCATTCACTTCATTTATATCTGTTATTTCCATATTACGAATTTTCAAAATAAAATTCAAAACTGATGAATTGGAATCGAAAATATTTTGTGAAAACTTTTTTGCTATTGCTAAATTTAATTCTTCTTGAGTTATACCATTTTCATATATCTTCTTACACTCGTCTTTGATCATTTTTATCACTTTTTCGACGTTTTCAGGTCTAGTATCTGAATTTCCTAAAACATATGAACAAATATCATAGCTATTAAGATTTGATTGAATTCTATAGACCAAACCGCTTTTATCTCTCACAGATTTTGAAAGCCTTGAAATAAGTCCAACCTCTCCAAATATACTATTAGCTACAGAAGCAGCGAAATAATCTTTCGAATTTTTATTAATTCCAGGAACCAAGAAAAGTACAGAAGATTGTGGATTATCTAATTCAACATGATATATTCCAGGTTTTATATCAAGAATATGCTGTTGTTCAACTTTATGAAAATCATTTTTTTTAATTTTCAAAGAATTAAGTATTTTTGAAAAACCGTTTTGTATTTTTGTATCTACTAAATCTGAAACAATTGTTATTTCTGCATTCTTATCTGAAAATAATTGCCCATAGCATTTTAAAACATCATCTCGTGTATAATTCGGCAATCTCTTCAACACTGCAGAGTATGAAGATCTATAAGGATGACCTTCGGCAAAAAGTAATTCATTTAATTTCTCAGATGCTTTATTGCTTGGAGAAAACAATGCTTGATTTATGGAAACAATTATGTTCTGTTTTGTTATTTCTATTTTTTCATTATCAAAATGTGATTTTGTTAATATATCACAGAGAAGTTCTATAGTAATGTCAAAATATTTTGAAAGACATGAGCAAATAAGAATCGTATCATCTTTTGTGTAGTCAACAGAAATACTGATTGAGTTGTCTGTTAATAATTTCTTCAACTCTATGCTATTGTATTTTCCAGCCCCCTCCAAAATTGTATTAAAAGTCAAATCCAATAATCCAGGAGTTTTGTAAAAAGATCGTTCTCCTTCATTTTTAAATACAATACTGAAACATACTAAATCAGATTCAGTTTTTATGTTCCATACGGGTATATTGCTTGCATTTAATGATGTTATGTTTAAAGGAACCTGTTTCAATTCGATATTATTATCAAGTTTCAATTTTCCAGAATTATGATAAATAATGCTTCCAGCGATCAATGATATCAATAATGATATTATCTTTAAACTTTTTTTCATTTTTTCATCTCCATGAAAGATTTGGCTTTTGAAAACAATCGGAAAAAATTCTCAGTCGTTATTTCTAAGATTTCCGAAATCGTCGTTTGTCTGATTTCTGCAATACATTCCGCGACTAAACTAACATACCTCGGCTCGTTAGGTTTTCCACGATAAGGAACAGGAGTTAAATATGGACAATCTGTTTCTATAAGGAATCTATCATTTGGGACATATTTTGCAATATTTCTCAAATCTTCTGACTTCTTAAATGTAATTATTCCTGAAAAAGAAATATTATATCCCAAATCCAATATCTTTTTTGCATTCTCCAAATTATCCGTATAACAATGGAAAACTGCAGACTCTATAGGATATTCTGCTATTATATCGAATATATCATCAAAACACTCTCTGGAATGAAATATATAAGGCAAATCTATTTTATTCGATAATGAAAGCATATCTTGAAATAGCTTCAACTGAGATTCTTTAGGAAATTCATCCAAATAGTGATAGTCTAAACCAACCTCCCCTATCCCTATCACCTTTTCCATTTTCGACATTTCTGCCATTTCACTTAAATCATAATTATCATCAAAATGAGATGGATGAATTCCAATTGATGCAAAGATATTCTCATATTTATTTGCAATTTTGATATTTTCTGCCATATCTGAAACATTTGTGGAAATTGTAACAATATGACTAATACCTGCTAATTTTGCTAAGCTCAGCTTTTCATCTAGATTATCTTTTATTTCAGGATAAGATAAATGTGCATGAGAATCTATCATATTTTTAATCCTTAATGAAAATTTCACTTAATATTTCATCAACATGTCTTACGCACTTTATAGTAATCTCATCCTTAATAACTTGAGGTAATTCAGAAATATCCTTTTCATTCTCTTTTGGAATAAACACTTTCTTTATGCCATTTCTTCTAGCTGCAAGTAATTTTTCCTTCAATCCACCAATAGCAAGGACATTTCCAATCAAAGTTATTTCTCCGGTCATTGCTATGTCTGTTTTTACTTTTCTATTTGTAAAAGCAGAAACTATAGAACTACAAATAGTCACACCAGCAGATGGCCCATCTTTTGGAACAGCTCCTTCTGGAACATGAACATGGATATCTGTTTTTGAAAATTCTTCAGGATCAATTTTAAAATCTTTTGCTCTTGATTTCACATAACTGAGAGCCGCTTTTATAGACTCCTGCATAACTTCTCCCAACTTCCCTGTGGAAATTATATTTCCTGTTCCTGGGATAAGTAATGTCTCAATTTCTAAAACATCACCACCTGCAGAAGTCCAAGCTAATCCTGTTACTACTCCAACTTCAGGAGTTTCTCTAATTTCGGATTTTGAATATTTTTCTATACCCAAGAAATCAGATAAATTAGAGCTATTTATATCAACTGTTTTTGAAGCATCCGTAACCAATTTTCTGACTGATTTTCTGCAAATCTTGGAAATCTCACGTTCTAAATTCCTAACCCCAGATTCCATAGTATAGTTCTTTATTATCTTATTTATTACAGAATCATCAAATTTTAATTCTTCTTTTTTCAATCCATTTAATTCAATTTGTTTCGGAATTATATGGATTTTGGCAATATTTAGCTTTTCTTCTTCTGTATAACCTGAAAGTTCTATGACTTCCATACGATCCAACAAAGCATGAGGAATATCAAGACTATTTGCAGTTGTTATGAATGTAGTCTCTGATAAATCATATGGTACTTCTATATAGTGATCAACAAACGCTTGGTTTTGTTCAGGATCCAAAACTTCCAGAAGGGCAGAAGCAGGATCTCCGCGCCAATCAGATCCAAGTTTGTCTATTTCATCAAGCATAACTATCGGATTCTTAGTTTTCGCTTTTTTCAAGCCTTGTATAATTTTCCCAGGCATTGCTCCGATATATGTTCTTCTATGCCCTCTTATTTCAGATTCATCATTAATTCCACCCAATGCTATTCTCACAAAAGACTTTTTTGTAGCTTCTGCTATAGCTTTTCCAAGAGATGTTTTCCCAACACCCGGAGGCCCAACAAAGCACATTATCTGGGCTTTCATTTTTTTTACTCTTTTTTGAACTGCAATATATTCGAGTATTCTTTCTTTGATTTTTTCTAATCCATAATGACTTCTATTAAGAATCTCTTCAGCATCACGCATTGAAGACTCTTCCCTTGAAGATATCCATGGAAGGGTAATTAACCAATCTACATAAGTTCTTATGATACCACTTTCTTGCGAAAGCGGTGGCATATTCCTGAGTTTTTTTAATTCTCCTAGGGCTTTCTCCTTTGCTTCAGAAGACATTTCAGATTTTTTCACTTTATGTTCAAGAGCTTTCACTTCTTGAGTAATATCATCTAGATCTCCAAGCTCTTTATATATTGCTTTTAATTGCTCATTCAAATAATACTCTTTTTGGTTTTTCTCGACTTGTTTCTTTACTCTATTTTTTATCTTCTTTTCAACTGAAACTAATTCTGTTTTTTCTTCCATCAAATAAATTAATCTTTCCAATCTCTCTTCGACAGAAACCATTTCTAATATTTCTTGACGCTCACTTATTTTCAAAGGCAGATAAGAAGCAATAGTATCACATAATTTTGAGCAGTCTTCAATTGACGCAACAGAAGACAAAACATCCAAAGGTAACCTCTTATTTTGCTTAAAGAAAGTTTCAAAATTAGATAGAAGAGCTAATCTCAAAGCGTCCAATTTTTTCTTGCTATTTCTTGGAACCTTTGCTTCAACAGTTTCCGCAATCATCATGGAATCTTCATCTATTATTTTCCCGATTTTTGCTCTATATAATCCATCAGCAAGTATTTTCACAGTTCCATCTGTCAGCTTTATCATCTGATCTATATGACATACTGTACCGAATTTATAAAGATCATCAGGAGTAACAAAATCTAAACCAGGATCTTTTTGTGTGACAAATACAACTTGCTTATCTTGTTCAATAGCCGTTTCTATAGCTTTTATTGATTTTTGACGTCCTATAAAAAGTGGTATTACAAATTCTGGAAAAACAACATTTTCTCTTAATGCAACTAAAGGAAATCGATTTTTTGAGTTTTTCAACATCTAAATATTATATGCAAAGTCTGATAATCAGATTTTATATTAATATATCCAATTTGTCCAGTTTTACTATAAGAGATTATTTTTAGAATATTGAGATTTCAAGTGAAAATTTTGTTGTTAACAAAAAATGTGGATAAGTCTGTGTATAACTAAAAATTGAAAATTTTTTTAGGTGTGAATCCATAGTTTATTCTTAATTGTTCAATTTTTGAACACGCCTCAAAGGGCTGAAAAACCAATGTCAATAAGAAAATTTTGAAAACTGAAAAATTTTTTAAAGAGATTTTTTCAATTAATCGATCTTGGGAAATATTGTGCATAATTTTTGAAAAATTTTAAAGTTTTGTATCATGATTTTTAAAACCTTGTCTTTTCATATAAAATATTGAATGCGCCCGTGAGTATGATACCCTCAGATATTATACCATACTCACAAGCGCACTAATACAGTATATATTATATTTCCAAACTAGCGAAACCTCATTACGCATTCTTAATTCAATGATATATACTCACCAAAAGCATGGGCTTTACTTGGATTTTCTTTAGCCCATGTATTAAATCCAGAAGTGAAAAATTCAAATTTAGTTTTTGAAATAGGATCAGTATAATCGTACAGAGCTATCATATGTTTCAAGATATCTTCTTTTGTTTTTTCTCTTAAAATTCCTGAAATATCAGAAGTTGAATAATGAAGCTGATAAGCTCGGATTGAATCAGGACCGGATTCATAACCCAAAAATGTAATAAAATCTTTATAATCTCCATCACTGAGATCTCTAAAAGCCTCTAAATTAACTTTATGTGTCTCTGATGGCCAATATCCAACTCCAAATTCTTCAAAAGCTCTTTTATAATCCCACATAGGGCCTATATCACTTTTTCTGGAAGGGGAAATATCAGCATGAGTTACAACATGATATCCTGGAATTCTATAATGTTCTTGTAAATCTCGTGTGAAAGCTACACTTGCCACGAATTGTCCTTCACTGAACGGATACCAATAAACTTCAGATCCAGTTAGCTTTTGAGGTGCTGAAAATCCGAGAAAACCAACATTTGTTCTTTCAAATCCCGGATTGATATGCTCTATTCCTATTGAATAATAATTCAAACCTGTTTTCCCAGCAAAATAAGAAACTCCAGCATGATATGCTATATCAGTATCCGGATTAACAGTCTTATATATAGTTCCATCATTGTCTATTGTGAAATGAGCAGAAACGCCTCTTCCATTATATGTGTTAATAGTTCCTCTAAGAGAAGTTCCTGCATTATAATGCAGAACAATAAATTGATGTAAATCTTCTTTATATTGTTCAAATGTTGCCGGTTTTGAAGGATTCGTCCAACGATGATAAGATTCTTCCCATGTTCTATGTGTAACTCCACTTGCTCTAACTTCATTATCTAAATAGCAATCTACAATTCGATATGAAGAAGTAAGAAAACTTTCAGTAGCCTGAACAGTGCATATGCATGAAAGCATTACTAAACAATTTAATATTTTCACTTTTATAATTTAATAAATAGTATTTTTATAATTTTATAATAATTCATGAAAAAATGCAAATAACAAATATTAGAGCGTATTAGCTCAAAAGATGTGAGACAAAAAGAGAATCTTCTAACACAGATTTAATATACAAAAAGGAGTATGACCTTGCAAGTAAGAATAATGTGAACGAAAAGTATTATAATTCAATAAACTTATTTAACTCAATTCGAAGGCCAATTTGTACAAAGTCCGCAGTTTGTATTTACACATTTCATCATAATATCTCCAAGAAAAATTTCTAAAATTTGATTAAAGCTTTTTGGGACTATGTTTCGCTTCGCCTCTCTTCGAGCGCACGTGAAACATTTTAAAAATGAATAAGTATCTCTTCGAACGCATATGAAACACTTTTTTTAAATATCTCCGGAATATTTTAAGTATTGTTAACGGAAAATAATGCTGTTTGTAATAATATTTTGCAAGAAAATTATAACTATAATTATCTAAAATTTATAAGCCTTTTTAAAACATTATTATATATCCATCTTCAATATATCTAGGCGAACTTAACATACGGTTTATAATCTGAATAGAGATAAGTATGATAAAGCTTAGTTTTTCAAGACTCTATCCAAATTTTACCCCTTTCATTGATTAGTTTCTACTTTTCAACTATTTCAATTTATTATTTGTGTTTCAGAAAAACTTAATTGTGTTTAAATTTTTTACTGATATAATAATAGAAGGAATGCCCGAATGGTGAAATTGGTAGACACGCATGCTTCAGGTGCATGTGGAGGCAACTCCGTGGAAGTTCAAGTCTTCTTTCGGGCACCAGAATTTAGGTTAATTTTTTCCATTTCGAATACATTCGATTGACGTCTTCATTATCCGTTGGAGGAATCATAAACCATCTTAAATCATTCGATTCATCAGAAATATGAATTTCATCTAAAGGATCTGTTACTTTCAACAAAAACCTGACATCATAATGATAATGAACAGGAATTCCTTTATATTCAGGTATTTCATGAACACCTATATCAAATATTTCAGGAAAAACTAATTCCAAACTTGTTAATCCTGATTCTTCATAAGCTTCCTTCATAGCAACAGCAATAATATCACTATCCCCATCCGCATGGCCTCCCAATTGCAGCCAAGTATTTAATTTTTTATGATGAGTTAATAGAAATTGAGAATTATCATAATTGGCAATCCAAGCAGAGCCTGTAAAATGACCTAATTGCAATGATCTCTTAAAGCAATTTGAGTTAGCTGTAAGGAAATCCAACATCAATTTTTTTGCTTGTATCTCTTCCTCAAATTTAGGTTTATAATTAGTCAAGAGGTTTAAAAGTTTATTTCTGTGCATTTTTATAAAATAAAAATCTATACGATATCAACATTATAACAGCAATTGCAATTAAAAAAACTTTTATAAATAATTTTCCAGACCAATCTTTTGTTATTACGTCAAAAGCAGAACACAATAAAAACCAGAAAGTAACTAACTCAAAAATCAAATAAATCGAAACAAAAGAAGTTTTTTCCGTTAAATATGAAAAACCTTCTTTTAAATCCGCCTCAAATCCACATTCATATCCAGTTGAATTGCTATCTGACTTTTTGATTCGTCTGTTTTTCCAAAAAACAAGTAATCTTGAAAATAATAGAGCAAAAACAGAAATTCCTCCGGCAATTGAAATAGTTATCATCGCTAAAGAAACTTCTGTTGAAAACATTTCTACTTCTTCCTGAAACAAGAAGGAATATCTAATTCATCTGAGTTATCTAAATTACTTTCCATTAATTTTTCAGAAGATATAGGTTGAGAAACTATTTCTTTTTCCTCATATTCATCTTTTTTTCTTGATCGCGAAAATCTATCGAAAAAAGATTGTTTTCTTCTTTGATCTCTTCTTTCTGGAGTTCTTTCATATTCGGAATTCTGTTGTTTTGAAGGAGTAGTATCAAATGATTCAGAGTTAATTGGACTTTCACTATTCACAGGCTCTGTTGGTTGATTTGGGAAATTCATTTTAAAAATAGATTCATCTAAACTTTTATTCAAATCTTGTTTTGAAAATCCCATTATATTTGAAACATCTCTTGGTTTAAACAAATTATCTTGTGGGACTCCAATCCCTGTTGCTACGACAGAAACTCTGAGTTTCCCATTTAATCTGTCATCAAAAGTAGAACCGAATATAATGTTTGCTTCAGGATCAACTTCTTCACGTATTCTATTTGCAGCTTCATCAACTTCATATAACGTCATATCATATCCGCCGGTAATATTTATAAGAATACCTCTAGCTCCTTGTAATGAAACATCATCCAATAGAGGATTTGAAATAGCTGCTTCTGCAGCATCAAGTGCCCTTCTTTCTCCTTCTGCCTCTCCTGTTCCCATCATGGCTTTTCCCATTTCACTCATAATAGCTCTTATATCTGCAAAATCAAGGTTAATAAGCCCCGGCATAATCATCAGGTCAGTGACCCCTCTAACCCCGGAATAAAGCACATTATCGGCCATCTTAAAAGCATCTGAGAAAGTTGTTCCTTCATTGGCCAACCTAAATAAGTTCTGGTTTGGAATAACAAGAAGAGTATCAACATATTGCTGTAATTCTTCAATACCTCCTTCTGCTGATTTTGCTCTATGAGAACCTTCAAATAAAAATGGCTTTGTCACAACACCAACTGTCAAAATCCCCGCTTCTCGAGCTAATTTAGCAATAACGGGAGCTGCCCCTGTTCCTGTTCCTCCCCCCATTCCAGCAGTGATAAACACCATATTGGCACCTTCAATAAATTTCAGAATGTCTTCAGATGATTCTTCTGCGGAAGCTTTTCCAACATCAGGTTTTGAACCAGCACCTAAACCTTGAGTTATAGATAAACCTAATTGTATACGCTGCGATTCTTCAGTTAAGGATTGTTTTAACGCTTGTGCATCAGTGTTTGCAACAACAAAATTAACTCCCTCTAAATTAGACTTAATCATGTTGTTAACCGCATTTCCACCAGCACCTCCCACACCTATAACAACAATTTTAGGTCCTAATTTTTCATTTTCAATTATTTGTTCTGTTCTTTGCTTGGCCATAAATATTCCAAAAACATATCTGATATAATTAGTATACTATTCATTTGGAATATTTCAAATTAAAATTCCTCAAAATTTCGATTTTGTTAATCAGTTTTATAAATTGGAACATAGATACTAATAATATTTTAAAAATTTCTGATTTCAAAAACTCTTAATGAAAATGTTTATGATCATATTTTTAAAACAACATAAAAAATTTTTTGATAACATAGATTTTTTAATAGAAATTTAACAATTTAGATGTAAACTATTATTTAGATAGGCATAAGCCTTAGTTAATTTTATTTTAGGAGTTTTTATTATGATGAAAAAAATCAGTGTTTTAGCTTTATTACTTGCAGCATTCTCATTTGGATCCTATGCTGATGATGGAAAAGAAGACGCTTCTGCAGAAGAAACAACAGTCACAGCAACAGATGAAGCAAAATCAGATGAGGCAGTAAAAGAGGAAGAAAAAGCAACAGAAGAGAAATCTGCAGATGAAGAGTCCGTAAAAGAAGACAAATCAGAAGATAAAGATTCTAAAGAAGTAAAAGAAGAGGAATCTGATAAAGAAGTCTCTAAAGATGAAAAATCTAAAGAAGAAGTAACTGCTGAAGAGAAAGAAGATACAGAAGCTTCAAAAGATGAGAAAAAATCTGAAGACGATGAAAGCGAGAAAAAAGAAGAGGAAAAAACAGAAGAATAACCTTACACAAAAATACGCTCATTATAGAGCGTATTTTTGAGACTATCCAGAGATTTGTGTAAGGATCAAAGTAAAGATCCATAATTAGCTAAACTATCAGCAAATAGGGTAGTTAACTGTAAGTCAAATTATACCCCAACTTTGAACTTTAGTGGTCCATTTTTTCTCTACCTTTAATATCCCTAGAAATAAGCTCTTTGCTAACGATTCCTCACTCGGAAATGTAGGCTTGTTTTTCGTATATTTCCTCATATTTC
>CAUDEV010000006.1 GCA_958448685.1 uncultured Alphaproteobacteria bacterium
TGAGTGGAACGAACGAGACTTGACGAAATGGGAGTAAATCAATATAATCGTTTCCACCTTTCGGAAAATATAACATAGATTATATGAGAGTCACATGGGAGGGCGCGCGACATGTGGTAAAATATCTAGGATACCACATGTCGCGCGCCCGGATATTCCCTTATATTTTCAGTATATCTTCAGCATTTCTCTCATGTCAAAAACAAAAAAGTCCCATAAAATTTTAGGAAATTTTCTTAATGTTTCTATAGCTTATTTGTAAATGCAAAAAATATATTTTTCTCGTTTTTTAATATATTATAATTAGAAAGTTAAATTTTACAGGAGAATCACTGTGAAAAAAGTTTTATTAGGAATAAGTATGCTTTCCATGCTGGGAAATATAGAAGTTAGTGCTGCAATGCAAAATCCAGCTGCTTTATATGATAGGTCAGATATAGATATGCCAGCAACATCAGCCTATACGGCAAGTGGATTGTCATATAATGTTCCGCCAAAAATCATCATCCCCCAATATCTGAACAAGCCGCTGAAATGGCTAAAGAGCTTATAGAGGATAATCTGAAAAATGAAAATCTTGTGTTGCTAAATCGTAACCTAAGAGCTGCAAAAACCATAGCTTTTGCTAAAGCCCTGAAAGACAATACATCTATTGAGATTATTTACCTAAGCAACAATAAAATAGGAGACAAAGGAGCTGCTGCACTTGCAAATGTTCTGGAAAAAATCGTACTATTGTTAGTATTTATCTAAGAAATAATAACATAGGGAGTATTTTGAAGAAAGAATTAACTGTTCTTGCTCAAGAAAAAGGAAAAACAATCACTGTAGATTGATTATTGACGAAGACTCCCTAGTCGAGAATGAAAGTATAAACGAAGTCACTCATGCTTTCCTTTTTGGCTATTAAAGTTATCCAACAAAATTTTATTTTTAAGATGCTTTGTAAAATTTAGTCTGGTAATTCCGCAGGATTTTATAAATTGAAAAATGTTGAATAATAATGTATCATATAACTATATTGTCTCTTATATGGCGATGTTGTGAAATTGCTTTCTGCAAAATATTGTTTAATACGTATTTCAATTTTTTTAGCATTTATTTTCTCGTTAATTTTCAGTCTTTTTGATATTTTAAAAAATGCTTTTTCTTATAATATTTATCTTAATTCCATTATAATATTTGCTTTTTTGTTTGGAGCCAGCCTTGTTTATCATAGAATTTTTTTATTCAACAATGAATTTAAAAGGCTATTACAAAAGCAACCTATTTCAAAAAACGCTAATTTAATATCTCCGATTTATATTTATCTTAGTAATGAAAAAATTATTCAGCAAAGCAAGATACAAGTTATACTCTCTGCAATTGAAAAGAAAACAGAAGATTATTGCAGTTTTTCGAAATATATTTCAAGCTCTTTGATATTCCTTGGTCTTCTAGGAACTTTTTGGGGGTTGTCGCATACGATAGGAAATGTTGCCAATATTATTGATAATCTCGGCATTGATGCAATGGATGCGGCAGAATCATTCTCAAGATTAAAGGAAAGTTTAAAGATACCTCTTTCAGGAATGGGAACAGCATTTGGATGCTCTCTTTTTGGATTATCTGGATCTTTGATTTTGGGATTTTTAAATATTAATCAAAAAAAAGTAGCTGATGATTTTTTGGATAAAATCGAAGAATATTTAGTTAAAAATGCCATAATTTTCGATTCCAGAGAACAAGATTCAAATTATCACGGATCCGCTTTCTCTATGGCGCTTCTAGAAAAAACTATAGAAACAATTTATGTTTTTCAAAATCAATTAAAAGAATTTGAAGCTAATCGAAATTCAATTCTAGATATTCAAAAAGACTTTTCAGGAAAATTAACTCAATTGATTGAAGCTGTTTCAAAACATCAAGAGATAGTGAAAGTTATTGGAGAAAATCAGTTAGAAATGCAAAAAAATAACATGACTTCAGACGCTATATTCTCTAATATGCTGTCTAAATTAACTGAAATCGAAAATTCTTTAAATAATATGATTAAAAGTGGATTTATGAACAGAGAATATATTATAGATAACCTCGGAAAAGAAATAAGATTAGTGTCAAAAACTTTATCTTCACTAGTGCGAGATTAAATATGAATGAATTTCAAGATAAATTAAAATCTATTCTAGATAAATACGAGACAGTCAAAGAAACTTTAAATTCTCAAAAAGAATTTGATCAAAAGGAATTCGTTAAATTATCAAAAGAATTCGCCGAGCTTTCAGACTTAGCAAAAGAAATAAAATTATTTTTTGCAAAAACAAAAGAACTAGAAGAAACTCTTGAAATAGCCAATTTATCTGATGATAAAGATCTCAGAGCTATGGCGGAAGAAGAAATACCTGAACTGAAAAAAGAACTCGAAAAAATTGAAAACAATATAAAAATACTCCTGCTTCCAAAAGATATTGATGATGAAAAAGGTGCTATATTGGAAGTTCGAGCTGGAACAGGCGGCGATGAAGCAGGGCTTTTTGCAGCGGATTTATTTAGAATGTATGAACTTTATGCTATTATTCGCGGATGGAAATTTGAAGTACTAGAATTATCAGGAACAGGGATCGGATCCATAAAAGAAGCAAGTGCGAGTATATCAGGAAAAGGAGTCTTTGCTCGTTTAAAATTTGAATCAGGCGTTCATAGAGTGCAAAGAGTTCCAGAAACAGAAGCATCGGGACGTATACACACATCTGCGGCAACTGTTGCTGTTCTTCCTGAAGCTGAAGAAGTTGATATTCAAATAAATGAAAACGATCTCCAAATTGATACTTATCGAGCATCAGGAGCAGGAGGACAGCATGTGAATAAAACGGACAGCGCTGTGAGAATTACCCATATTCCAACTGGTACTGTTGTTGCTGTTCAAGATGAACGATCTCAACACAAAAACAAAGCGAAAGCAATGAAAATCCTTCGTTCAAAAATTTATGAAAATGAAAAGCAAAAACAAGAATCTTCAAGATCTGAAAACCGAAAAACACAAGTCGGATCAGGAGATAGATCAGAACGTATTAGAACATACAATTTCCCACAAGGAAGAGTTTCAGATCACAGAATAAACTTAACGCTATATAAAATAGATAAAATTATGGATGGTTCTGCACTCGATGAAATAATTGATAAACTGATAGAATTTGATCAGGCTGAAAAACTAAAAGGAAATTAAAAAATCCAATCATGGCGAAAAAACGTATACAACACAAAAGAAAGCATTCGAGATTTCCGACGAAATATTGTTTATTATTCCTTATCATAGGCAGCGGAATTTATTTTTCTTCTAACTATATTTATAATTTTCTTGCTTATATCCATAATTCTATGTCTCAAATTACGGGATTTTCTGTTGAACATATAAACATTTCGGGAGCAAATAAAAAAACACAAAGATTGATTTTTAAAAATATCGGAATATCAAAAGGGGAGGGGGTATTTAAATTATCAACCCAGGAGATTTTCTCAAATATCTCTAAAATAACTTGGATAAAATCATTAGTAGTTCAAAAAATTCTTCCAAATAGTATTAATATAGAAATAGAAGAAAGAACACCAATTGCTATATTTCAAAATGGTTCAGATGCAGTTTTGATAGACGAAGCTGGAAATTTCATTGAAAAAATAAAAACCAGATATCTAGGAATTCCCATAATCTCTGGAGAAAACGCAAATGTTAATGTAAAATATATCTTGGATCTTATTTCTAAATACAAAGATTTGCGAGATAATCTTGATTCATTGACTTATATCCGGGAACGACGTTGGAATATCGTTCTTTCAGGAATAAAAATTTTACTTCCTGAGACGGAAATTGAAAAAGCTTTAGAAATTTTATCGATTATACTAAAAACAGGAAAAATAAATAAAAATACAGTTAATCAAATTGATTTAAGAACACCTGAGAATGTTATATTCAGTAAGTTAAAACTAACTAACAAAAGTTCTTTAATTCTGTGATTTATTTTTAAATTTCTCTTACTTTGCTAAATATATCTTTGAAAGGAGACTTGAAAAATTTATTTTGTGCCAGTGAAGGATATTAAGTTAGTAAACGTCACTATACGCTTTTAATAGACCATTCAGAGATTTGTGTAACGAGGAGATAATGTAGAATAAAATTATTAAATGGGCCTGTTGCTATATATTAAAGCTCAATTTATTCACCGTTAACTATCTTACTTGCTGATAGCTTGAATTATTAATCTATTCTTTGATCCATTTACACAAAATTCTGGACAGTCTTATTTTGAAAAATAATAAGAAATATAAGAAATAAGATGGCTGAAAAATACGCTTAGAAAACATACAAAATTATATTGAATAGCCAAACAGATAAGACTCTACAATTAATTTTAATAGTATTTACTTATTAAAAATCCGTCTATAATCTTTGGTTCAAACCACGTCGTAGTTGGAGGTAATTTGCTTCCCGAATCAAGAATCTTAAGAAATTCAGACATTTGGATATTAGGCACAAAGATAATCGCAGATCCATTTTGATAATTTTTAAAAATTTGATCAGATTTTTCAGGAGACATATTTCCTCCAACTGGAAAAACCTGATTGTTATAATCTTCGATTTCAAAAGAATACCGAATTATCGTGTTTTTAATAATCCGATGTATTGCAGTATCATGAAATTTATCATATTTAAAATTAATTTCAAATAGAGCCCCATTTCTGAATTTGATTAGAATCTTATCATTCCGAGGGGTATTCTTTGGATTAATTTGATTAAGATCACAATATTCTTCAAGCTTTTTTCGCCATAAAGGTGTAATATTTTTAGTAATTACTCTATGACAGCTTTTTAGTAAAATTGAATCAGAATCTGTTATGGAAACCATAATTTTGGCGTTAAGAAGATTTTCTCGTGCATGAAACATAGCAAAACGATGATGGCCATCAGCAATATAAAGCTTATCTATCTTTGCTATTGTATTTGTTATCCGATTTAAATTTTCCGGATTGCTTACTTTCCAAAGTTTATAACTCATACCTTGAATAAAAGCAGAAACTTCAGGCTGTTTTTCTGTGATAAACTTTGTTATTGAAATAACAGAATCGTTCCCTCGATAAAATGTCAAAACAGGATTAATTTGCATTTTATATTCATCAAAAACATTTTTGTAAAAATCTAATTTATCTTTATGAATTTCTTCATTTGGAAGAAAGACATCTCTGTCGTTATAATTAATTTCTCCAATTATTGATGTAACAGATTTCTCTGCTGTATCAACTTTTAATATGTATAAAGCCGGTTCTTGGTCGATTTTCGCAATACCACTATTTATTTTCTGTTTTAAAAAATCCATTATGACTTTCGTTTTATCAATTTTATTTTTTGTATCACAATTGTCTAATAATGAAAAATCATTATTTTTCCAATAGTTTGAATCAAACCTGATGGCCTTAAACGGACTAAGCTTCATTCTGATGATTCCTTCTATTGATAATAAAGCAAGATAAGGCGGCATTCATTATGAGTGAAGTTACCGTACGAAATGGATCAATTATTGAATCTATCACAACCAATAGGATTAATATTGATCCGATAGGCAAATTCAATGGATCGAGAATAATAGTAATCATCGTGATTGCAATTACACCTGAGGTTCCAGATGCTGCAAAACTTGTTAATATAGCACCAAAAACAACAAACCCATATTGTATCAAACCGAGAGGCTCATTATAAATCGATGCTATAAATATAGTTACCAGGGCATAATAAGCAACATTGCTGACCCTACACATTGTCACTCCAAGAGGGATAGATAAATCCACAGCACTGTTTGGTAAATTGAATTTGTTTGATAAAGAAGAAATTAAAAATGGAACAGTTGCTTGGTTGCTGCATGTTGAAAAAGCAACGATTATTGATTCTTTTAAAGCTAAAATAGAATTTTTTAATCCGATAGGGCTATATAAATAGAAAATTCCCAAAGCAATTATATTTATCAAAAGAAATCCCAATCCGGAATATAAGCAGAAACTTTTCATGGAAAACAACACTCCAAGATCAATTTCAGAAAGGCTGCTTGATAAAAGGAAGAATATCCCTATTGGAAGAATCTTTGTTGGGATTTTTAATATTGATTTGAAAGAAGACATTAATACCCCAAGAGAAGTCAAAGTTATTTCTCTTTTGAATTTATCAAGTGCAGCAACAGCAATTCCAACTAAAATTGACAATGTTATTATTTGTATGACATTTCCTTTGGCAAATGCTTCAAATGGATTTTTAGGAAGAAGAGTCATGAAAAAATCCCAGAAATTAAATTTCTTTAAATTACTAAAAGGCTCATCTATGGAAAGTTCCGCAATAGATTTTTGCATGTCTTGAAAAATCATCTTTGAAACTATCTCAGAATTTGTAACATCTTTGGAGTTGATAAGCATTCCCATAAGAGCACCTATCATTCCAGCTATGATCAAGGCGATCAAAAAAGTGAAAACGATATTACTTATTTTGATATTCTGATTGTTGCTCGTCATAATTTTGATAATACTACATGTAACAGAAGCAAAAATTATAGGAATAACCGTCAGGGAAATCATAGTTAGGAAAATTTGGCTAAATGGTTTAAATTCTTTTGCTATATCCGGAAATGTTAATCCAAAAACTATAGCAGCGAGCGCGCAAAGTAATGTTGTATATCCGCTTCCTAAAAATTTACTAAAGTTCATATTCAACCTCACTTTCCTGTTAAATGATTCGTTCCATCCCAATCAACTGGGGGCGTTTGTTTAAATTCTTCACACTTTTTAATCAAAGGTTCCAAAGAAAGTTCTAAACCAGGGAAAAGAAGTTCCATACTTCTATAATGCTTTAAGGCTTCTTCAAACTCTTGATTTTGATATAATTCAAAAGCTTCTTTCGCTTTCGCGCAGAGATCTATCAATTTATAATAATTCTTATCATCAGCATCTTTCATCGAGCAAAGCGGTTCATAGACAACTATCCCAGAACTTCTGCCTTTGACAGCAATTTTGTCTATAACTCTGAAAAGTATACGTCCTTTTGCAATAGCTTCCACATTTTCTGAAACCAGAATTTTTGTTCCATAATACTTATTTGCCCCTTCCAATCTTGAAGCAATATTAACAGAATCGCCAATAGCTGTGAAATTCATTCTGTCTTGAGAACCGATGTTTCCAACAATTGCTTGTCCTGTGTGTATGCCAATTCTCGTTGGAAGAGGAGGCTTCCCAAGAGGAGCCCATTTTTCTTTTAATTCTTCCAAAATTTTCTGACAACCTAACGCAGCATTGCAAGCATTGATAACTTGATTTTCGTCAGGATTAGGCGCTCCCCAAATTGCCATAACAGAATCTCCTATGTATTTGTCAATAACTCCATTATGTTTCATTACTTCTTTAGTCATTTCATCGAAATATTCGGAAAGATGCAGGATTAAATATTCAGCAGGCAATTTTTCAGAAACTGTGGAAAATTTTTCAATATCGGAGAAAAATATAGTGATTTCTTTTGTCATACCTCCCAAAACTGGTTCTTCACCTTTTTTTACGAGTTTTCGAACAAGATCTTTTGGGGCATATTTCGCAAACGTTGATATGCTCAACTTCATCGAATTCATAGCATTTGAAAGTTCTCTGATTTCAACAATATTTGATTTTGGTGGATTTGGATATTCATCCAATTTCATTTCCCCGATAGACTTTGCAGAATTGCAAAGTTCAGAAATCGGTGTTGAAATTCTTCTTGATAAGACAAATATTACGCCAAATGAAATCAAAAATAAAAATGCTGATATCAAAAACATGTTAGTTCTAACATTTTCGAAAGCCGCAGTGAAATCGCTTTGTGGAGCAATTGATATTAAATAAAATGGCAATTTACCCAGCTTTTTTAAGGATGCAGTATATTCAATGCCATCTACACTAAACTTCGTGTGCTCAATATTAGTATTAACAAGATTTTTTGCTGCTATTTTTAATACCGAATTATCTGTATCTGATGTTTTTATAAGAGTTAAATCATCTGTTTTTTCATCAATTTCAAAAGTTTTCATTTCCAAAGATGTAGCAATAATTTCATTTTCTTCATTTATTAAATAACTTTCTGAATTATCTGTCATTTTTATGCTTTTCAATAATTCCGAAAAGTGATTTAGTGAAATATCCACGGAAATTATGCCCATAGCTGAGTTGTCTTTATAATATCCAAGAGGCATTGATAATGTAATCCCGGGCAATTTTGTTGTAGAAAATATATAAACATTACTCCATATTGGTTTTTTCTGAATTTCTGTTTGTAAATACCAGTCTCGTTTGTTTGCTAAAAACGATATCGATGGGAGTTTTTCTTTTGAAAATACATTGAAGTTTTCGTCCATATAATCCCAAGATTCAACAAGCTTTCCATCAACGTCTGTTATTCGTTTTATTGCATATTTGGAATATACTGGAAGAGATAAATCTGAGTTAGATCTATATGAATTTAAACCTTCCAGAGTTCTCAGTTGAAAATAAGTTCCATTTTTTAAACCTATATAAAAACTCGTGACATATGACATATTCTTTATTCCATTAGAAAAAAGTTTGCCATAGCCTTTGAATTTATCAATTTCCGAATCATCAAAATGATCAGCAAATGCTTGCATTGTAATTTCGATTTGACTTAAATAATTATCGAAATATTTTGTCATAGATGTAGAAATATTTTTAGAGTAGTACTCTTTTTCAAAATTTAAGATTAATTTTTTGTTAATGTTTGTAGAATATAGTATTTCGCAAATAACAGTGATACATATCAAGAGAGAGAAAGCTGTTAATATGTCGATTCTTAATTTTCTTTCTTTAAAAAAATTCATTTTATATACTCCTCGTATTCTTTCATAAGATCATCTATAGTTTTTATTTTCGTTTCCGATTCAAGAAATTTATTTATCCAATTCAAAAGTTCCAAAGATTTGTAGTTGACAATTCCTGAAATATAATCATTTTCTCCTTTTAGTATTATCGGAATAAATTTCAAAGACAAGTCAGGATGATCATTCATCAATAAATTCACCCGTAAGTTATCTCTAAGCGTTGCAATAATTTCTTTGTTTTTTAATTTCTCGACAGTCTGTTTTTCCCAATTTTCTAATTCTAAAATCTGACTTTTCGGAAACAAAAGCTTTGCAAATTCGACATAACTCGCTCCTTTTGCAACTCCAATTTTATATTTATTGTCATTAATCAGATCTTTTATACTTTTTTCTTGATTAGATTCGGCAACTTGTCTACTCATTAATAGTGTTTTCTTAGCAATAACATAAGGTTCCGTATACATAACTTTTCGGCTTCTTTCAATTGTGTAAGACAATTTTGCAAGGCCTATGTCTCCTTCTCCATTCGCAATTGCATTAACAACATCTTCATAATTTTTATAGCAAAGTTTGAATACTAATCTTACTCCCAAGCCTTTTGCTATTTTTTTTGCTAATTCTATATCAGCTCCAACTAGGTCTAATTCTTTTTTATTTTCAGAACCTTTCTTTTTCATTAAAAAAAGAGGATTAGATGTGTTGCTTACGCTGCAAATAACAATTTCTCCGCGTCTGATAATATCGTTTACATCTCCGTATATTCTTCCTTTTTCATTTTGAAAATTCTGTTGTGTCGTTTGATAAATAACTTCGATATCATTGCTTTTTGCAAAAGTAAATCCCATGCAAAGAAACGCACTCAAAAAAAACATACTTAGGACATTCAATATTTTCATTAAGCGAACATCGAAAAAACATATCTAATTAGATTCTATCGAATATTAGTTAATTTTTTATTAATTTCCAAAGTCTGAAATGATGTTGTAATAGATTTTTTTCAATTTTAATAGGTCATTTATTGAAATGAACTCATTAACTATGTGAGCATTCGCAATTGGAGAACCTATTTCAACAACATTTGTTAGTTCTTTTATTGATACAGCATCTGAATTTCCGCCCATAGTTCCTATTTCAGGAAATTTCCTCAAAGTTTTCGTCAAGCTTTTTGAAAGAAATCCTATAAAATCTGAATCAGCTCCAACAAATGGTGTTCCAAATCTTTCAAATGTAAGGGTTAAATTTGGAAAAGCTTTTTTTACAAAATCTTCTAATTTATCAAAATTCCAAAGGTCGTTAAATCTTATATTAAATTTTGCAACAATTTCAGAAGGTATGATATTTCGAATTTCGTTTTTCGCATCAATAGAAGTCAGTTCAATATCACTTGGTGAGAAATTTGAATTGCCCTTATCTAATTCTATCTTGCAAAAATTTGAAATTTTCTCAACAAAATCATGAAGATGATTTCCAAAAGACTTTCCACTAACAACATGACATTGAGGGCCATTCGATTTCACATCAATATTTAAGCTACCTCGACAACCAATTTTTATATATTCTCCAGATTCTTTTGGTGAACAACTTTCGCAAAGCACGCATCCGGTTATCTTTTCATTTTTTTCTTTCAAATATCTTATAACTTTTTTTGTTCCATTTTCTCCCATTATTTCTTCATCACTTGTTAAAATAACAGATATTGAAAAATTTGGATTTTTATTATCTTTGATATATTCTGAAATTGCAAAAAGACAAGAGGCTAGGGGGCCTTTCATATCATTTGTTCCTCGTCCATATAGCAATCCGTTATTTTCTCGTAGTTCAAATGGATCACTTTCCCAGTTATCCAAAGGAGGGACAACGTCTATATGACCTGCAAAACAAAGATTTTTTGGGAAATTACCCAATTTCGCATATAGATTCGAAACATCTCCAAATTTAAGAATTAAACAACGAAATCCTAGGTCTTTCAAGAAACGAGAGCAATATTTGATAGCTTCGTCTCCGTTTGGAGTAATCGATTTGAAATGAATTAAATCAGCTAATAGCTTCTTAATTAAATCCATTATACGAACCTAGCAAAATCCTATTTATATAATAACACAAATGTTATCTTTCTTCATAGATAGAAAATGTATATAAATTGGGGGGAGCAGAAGTTGTAAATAGTCCAAAATGAGAAACGAAAGAAATATCGTTTGTTAAAAGAGAAACTGCAATAATTTTATGGAGATATAAGAGGAGCCATAAAGCTGAATATTCAAAAGTTAATTTTAAAACAGAAACAATAATCGTATGGCGTGTTAAAATTATTAAAACTTGTTCTTGAAAATGAAGGTGTTTTTATCGTAAGCTATTTATAGAGTGTGAATTTAATAAAATACTTTCGTATTTAGTTTCCATAATATATATTATGAGGACAAGTATGAAATCTAGAAATCTTATTATAATGGAGTTATTTTATGATTGAACGAACTTTTTCGATAATTAAACCTGATGCAACAAAGAGAAATCTTACTGGAGAAATAAACAGTATGATTGAAAAAGCTGGATTTAGAATTGTTGCGCAAAAGCGAATCAAATTGACATTAGATCAGGCGAAAAGCTTTTATGCAGTGCATGCTGAGAAGCCTTTTTATAATGATCTTTGTGAATTTTTGAGTTCAGCACCTATAGTTGTTCAGGTTTTGGAAAAAGAAAATGCCATAGCTGATTACAGAGCGCTTATGGGAGCCACGAATCCAGCGAATGCCGACGAAGGAACTATAAGAAATAAATTTGCTTTATCAATTGATCAGAATTCCGTACATGGTTCTGATGCGCCTGAAACCGCAGCGAATGAGATAAAGTTCTTTTTCAGCGATATTGAAATCGTTGGATAAGTTGTTTTTCTGAATATGTCTGATATAAAAAAACTATTGCCAAATATTATTAGCATATTCAGAATTGTATGTATCCCACTACTCTTCTTTTCTATTTTTAATAATCTTAGATTTGTTTCCATTTTAATATTATTACTTGCTTCATTAAGTGATTTTTTTGATGGATACTTGGCAAGAAAATTAAAAGTTGAATCAAAAATTGGGGAATTACTTGATCCTATCGCAGATAAGTTATTTTCAAATGCTGTTTTGTGGGGTATTTGTTTTTTTAAGGCCCCTACTCTTCCAAATTATATCATGGCAGTATCACTCACCTTACGCGATTTGATATTGCTATTTGGAGGTTTTATTGTAGTCTTAAAAAAAATTAAAGTTACTATGAAACCAGTTTATTTAAGCAAGATTTGCACAACTCTTGTATTTATATATATAATATTCATAATAACTTTTAATACTAATGTATTATTGGATATTTTTGGTTGCATTATAGTTTTATTAATTATCTTAACTTTTTGGATTTATCTCAGAAGGTTTTTAAAAGGTATCAAAGGTTGATAAAGAAAAATTTAAAAGATTTTGATATAGCTCAAATAGCAGAATCAGGGCAATGTTTTCGATTTTCTAAAATAACTCCTAAAATCTGGCGAGTTATGGCTTTTCAGAAAATTTTAGATATAGAAAAAGTTTCTAAAAATGATTATATATTTCATTGTGATGAATTAGAATTTCAAAATATTTGGTATAATTACTTTGATTTGCAAACAGATTATAGTGTTATAAAGGATTTTATTCATAAGCTTCAAGATCCTTATCTAATATCGGCAATTAATTATGGCAGAGGTATAAGAATTTTGAGGCAAGATTTATGGGAAATGATTGTTAGTTATATAATTTCTCAAAGAAATAATATCAAGCGCATTTCTAATACGATTAATAAAATTTGTTCTTATTTTTCCGGAAACTTCCCCTCCCCTATCCAACTTTCACAATTCAGTAAAAATGATTTCAAAAAATTAGGTTTAGGTTATAGATCTGAATATCTTTTTAAAATAGCAAAATCAATAATTAACCGTGATTTGGATCTTGAAAAACTGAAATCTATGGAAACCCTTGATGCAATAAATTATTTAAAACAATTTAAAGGAATTGGTGAAAAAGTTGCAAACTGTATTGCTTTATTTGGATTATATAAAACAGATGCTTTTCCAATCGACATCTGGATAAAACGGATTATTGAAAAAGAATATTCTGGATATTTTGATATTAACAAAATAAAGCCATATGCTGGGATAATTCAACAATATATGTTTTTCTACCAAAGATTTTTGGAGAAAACACAGCATTAAGTGTCACAAAAATTTTAAGACAATCCAGAAATAGGAAATAAAGAGGTAAGATAGAATAAAAAATAAAATTGATTTACGCAAATGAAAATGACAAAAGAAGAGAAATCAAAAATGAACAGTTAAAGGCAATGGGGCTATATTACAAGGCAGGGGCAAGGATTTAGATATGGAAATAAATAGGGGTTAAGTCTGTATATTGAAATTAGTAAAAGTTCTGTGGAAAGGATCTTTAAGAAACTAGGATTACAAAAGCCGTTATCAAGTCCTAGATATAGAAAACATAGGAAATGCCGTGTTAGTTATTAGACATACTCCCTTGCCGATATTTTCCAGCAAAAATATTGAGATGAATGAACATCTTTCTCATCCATGTTACGAAGGCTATCTTTTTTCATTTCCCCAAACTTCTGGATAACCTCCGTTTTCCCACTCTTCGTTATTTATTTTTAATCGATTCGTGTTGCTTTTTTATAATACCTCCAATACACACCGCTATTATTCCCAGTGTCTACCCTATCTGAAACATCAACTAGGCACCCATCAAACATTTTATCGTAATAAAGACTGTCTGACCCTGGGTATTTTTCAAATATAGGACTTTCTCGCATATAAATATCATTTATGTATCCCAATTCGATCCATACAGTTCCATTTTTTCCACCAAAACGTTGCGTCTAATTCCTTGGTTATCAACTACACCGATGAATCTCCCTAGCTCAAGCGATCCATTTCTAACAATCTCGTAGGGTACAGGGGCGTCTATACGTACATCGATCCCACTTGGACTTGCAACAACATCTTTATGGAGGGTATGCCCATAACAGTTACCTATCGCATCTCGTAAATTTGTTGTCTCAGCAACTTTAACAGTCAATCGTGCGACTTTTGGGGTCATTCTAGCTCTCTCTTGCATTTCAGTACGTTGCATTGGAGTTTTGTTATCTGCTTCTTGGCCCATATCAGCAGGTGTTGAATTTGTTGAAGCCATCTGAATTGCGATAAGTCTATCTTCTTCACTTTGACTTAAATTTTTCATAGCATCTGCATTCATTGATGATGCACTAACGTTTACACTTTCAAGCATGGAAATCATGCTTATTCCTAATAAAATTTTTTTGATAGGGATTCTCCCGTAAAAATATTAAACCTTCTACTTATAGTATATCACACACAAAAAAAATGTATATACAAAAATTTTTTTGTATTTTTAAAATAACTAGTTACCTCCTAAAAATATCTAAAATTTTATGGGACTTTTTATTTTTTGACATATAAGCAATATGGTGTATATCCTGAAATTAAGAATGCCAAATGACGTTCGCAAACTTAATTATATTATTTTTTTGAAAGGAACGAGAAAAAAAAGAATTGATTTACGAGATTTAGTCAAGTCCGAAGAACGAGTGAAACGAAGTGTGACTTGACGAAATAAAAGTAAATCAATATAATCGTTCCCGCCTTTCAGAAAATAATATAATATATGCAGAGATCCACATATGGAGGGCGCGCGACGTGTGGTATCCTTGATATTTTACCACACGTCGCGCGCCTGGACATACTCTATATTCTTACTATATCCTCAACATTTCCCAGATGTCAAACATCAAAAAGTCCCATAAAATTTTAGACATTTTTCTTAGAAATATTAGGATAATAAAGTAATTTTAAAATGATTTTGTCGTAGCAATGGTTATACAATATATTTTTTTACATCCAGCGAAATGAAGAGCTTTACTGCAAGAATTCAAAGTTGCCCCTGTTGTGAAGACATCATCAACTAAAATTATTACTTTATTTTGAATATCTTCTGAACATTTAAATGCATCTTTAACATTTTCTAATCTTTCCTTAAAATTCTTTTCTTTTTGATATTTGGTTTTTCTTGTTCGTTTCAAAAAATTTTTGTATTTTACTCCTGAAATTTTTGATAATTCCAAAGCAATTATATCTGCAGGATTATATCCTCTTTTAAGAACCCTCGTCCAATGAGAAGGAACAGGAACGATATAATCTGCATTTGAAAATAATTCGCTATATTTCCTAAACAACTTGTTTGCACAATTTTTTGCTACATAGATATCTGCTTGTTTTTTTATTTTCATTATTAAATTTATTGAATATTGATCATATTGAAATAACGATCTAGCCAAATCAAATTTTCTTTCATATTTTGAACAACTTTCACAAATATCTTGATAAGATGAGTTGAGTATTTTCCCGCACTTATTACAAAATGGATATTCTATGAAAGTTAGTCTTGAAAAACATTTTGGACAGAATATAGAATTTTCTAAAATTTCGCAACCACAAACGATACATTTATATGGAAATATCCAATTTATGATTTCTCTTGGAGTCATTTCTAATTTATCTTTCCCCCTTTTAAATTTATTGTAATACAATTTTAGTAAAGGAATGGTAAATAGGATAATCACACGATGAATTTTTTGAAAATCTTAATAACTTTTTCTCTTCTTTTTTCGGCTTGTGACAGAATGGTCGAAAACAAATATACATCAGCTGACATAAAAGATGATTCTGTGAAAAAATTTATGACTCCTATTGAAGATGAAGAAGAATCTATTTCTAAAAGCAATATACAAAAACCATTCATTTCTATTCCAGAAGATTTGAAACAAGAGGTATCTATGTCTTTGAATGAATCGTTACCCCTTAAATCCGTACTTTGCGAAACTGCTAAAAAACTTAATATAAATTTTCAAATGGCTTCTGATATAAATTCCAAAATAATTTTTCAGGCAAAACACAGGCCATTTATAGAAGTGTTAGATGCGATTTGTGATATTGCGAATCTGAGATATACTATCTCTAATGGAGTTATTAGTGTTGTGAAGGATACTCCATTTTCATATACTTATGATTTGCAATTTTTAAACTTATCTAGAGATAGTGAGAACAAAATTTCTATAGCAACTGAAGTCACCTCTATTTCTGGGGATAATTCCGACAAATCTCAAAATCCATCAGATAGCAATGTTGTTGTGAAAGCAAAAAGTGATTTTTGGTCAGAATTGGATGAAGCTTTAAAAATAATATTAAGATCTAATGAAAAAGATAACATGAAATATTCAATAAATAAGCAATCCGGAATTATAACTGTTTTTGCTAATTCAAAAGTTCAAAAAGAAGTTCGAGACTATATCGAAAAAGTCAGGATTTCTACTATGAGTCAGGTTCTAATAGAAGCAAAAATTATAGAAGTTTCTCTAAAGAATGAATATAGAAGAGGAATTAATTGGGGAATGCTGAGTGGAAGATTTAAATTGGAAAGTTCCTTTGGGTCGGATTCATCGAGTGTTTTAAATAACGTTGGTTCTCATGGAACTCCTGTTAGTTTTTCATATTCTAAAAATAATATGAACACTATCTTAAATGCTTTAGAAGAATTTGGTTCAACAAGAACAATATCTAATCCAAGGATAACAGCAATGAATAACCAAGCTGCTGTTTTGAAAGTTGCACAGAATTATGTCTACTTTAAATTGAATTATGACAAAACTTATGCTTCTTCCAATACAGATAGAACTGATATTTCCGTATCAACCGATATAAAAACAGTTCCTATAGGATTAGTTATGTTCGTTCAGCCTTCAATTGATGTGACAAATAATACAGTTACTTTATTTCTCCGTCCAACTATAACGAAATTGTTTGATAAAGTAAATGACCCTGCGGTTGATATAGCTATGAGAGCGGCATCTTCAGATAAAACTCAATATGAGCAATCAAAAGTGCCGGTCACTGAGGTTCGTGAAGTTGCATCTGTTTTAAAATTAAATGATGGGGAAATAGCTGTTTTAGGAGGTTTTATGGAATCCCGTTCTTTGAAAAACAAATCAGGATTACCAGGAATAAAAGATGTTCCAGGAGTTGGAGAACTAGCGTCTTCTTATGGAATGGGAGATGGTGTTGTTGAGTTGGTTATTTTAATAAAAGTACGTTTATTAAACAAAAACACAAACCAAAAAGCAGCAGATATTAGATTACAGCGTTTTGTTCCTGATCCAAGACCGTTTTAATATTTATTGAGAAACTGTGTTAAATGTGCATTGAAACATTACATGCATAAGGAGTATGCCGTGTTCTTGTGCAAATTTTACCAAAAAGCGCTTTGCATTATCTGAAAGTATTTTCTCGGTAATTACAATTTGTCTTGGAAATTTGCCTTCTTTATGCAAATTTCTCATGATTACACTTATGTCTCTTAATTCCCCTAAAATTGGAATTCCTTTTATTACTCTGCCAATTTCCATTTGATCAATAAGTAATATACCAACAGGATTGAAATTAAATGTAACATCTTCGTTAGATACAATTTCTCTGAAGAAAGCTTCAGCGGAATCTATATTTCCAATTAAAAGAACATCTGGAATTTCAGAAGAGGTCTCGGATCTTTTTATGATTGCATCAAATTTTTTCTGTTTTTTGATTTTTTGATTATATAAAATCCTGCTTAAGAATCTTGGAACCATCAGCATAAAACTCAATACAAAAGCATTTATAACAAGAACCGAATATGGCAAAAAGTCTTCTTGATTCATCAGCATCATCAAAGGGAAAAACAAAGCATTTGTCAATATAACCGAGATAAATATAGGAACCATATCTTCAACTGATGTATAACGCCAAAATGTCTGATAAGTCTGAAGCCAGGAAAACACACTAGCAGAAACAAGTCCAAAAACAAGCATATTTTTTAAAATATATATAGGGGAATAATCCAAAAAATCCATACCTATTCTTAAATGAATAGAAATAAATAAAGATAGAAAAGCAACAAAACTATCAAAAATCAAAATTAAATATGGAGAATAACCACGTGTTGATTGTTGGTTGTGATAGCCATTTCTTTTGCGTCGTGAGTCAGAAGTTGAAAATAATAACCTCACTATGCTTTTTGTGTTTGAATAAGCTTTATCAAGAAATTTCCCGAATTTTGCAAAGGTTGTTTCTATACTCATTAATTCTCTCCTAATTAACTATCCAAAAAGCTTCTTAATTTCCTAGATCTGCTTGGATGTTTTAATTTTCTTAAGGCTTTTGCTTCTATTTGACGTATCCTCTCTCTTGTGACAGAAAATTGTTGTCCCACTTCTTCCAATGTGTGATCTGTTGGAAGACCAATTCCAAACCTCATTCGAAGAACCTTCTCTTCTCTCCCTGTTAATGTTGATAAAATTTTTGTAGTTGCTGATTTCAAATTTGATTGTATTGCGGCATCAACAGGCATAAGAACATTTTTATCTTCTATAAAATCACTTAAATGACTTTCATCTTCATCACCTATTGGAGTTTCAAGGCTAATAGGATCTTTCGCAATTTTCATTACTTTTCGGACTTTCTCAATTGGCATAGATAATCTTGTCGCAAGTTCTTCATGTGTTGGTTCTCTTCCAAGTTCACTCATAAGTTGCTTTGACATTCTAACAAGTTTATTTATCGTTTCAATCATATGAACAGGAATTCTTATTGTCCTTGCTTGATCTGCAATTGATCTCGTGATAGCTTGTCTAATCCACCATGTTGCATATGTGGAAAACTTATATCCACGTCTATATTCGAATTTATCTACAGCTTTCATCAAACCAATATTTCCCTCTTGAATCAAATCCAAAAATTGTAGTCCTCGATTTGTATAGCGTTTTGCTATTGATATAACTAATCTCAGGTTTGCTTCTATCATTTCTTTTTTCGCTTTTGCTTCAGTTCGTTCAGATTTTTGAATTAATTGAAGTATATTTCTTAAAAACGAAAATGGAACCATTGAAACTGATTCTGCATTTTGTGAAATTTGAACTAAATTTTCTAAATGATGAAGATTAGAAATATAAAACTCTTTCCAAGCAGAATTCTTTTTCGAAGCTATAGCCTCCAACCAACTTGAATCAAAGTTTTTGTCAACGAAATTAGAAATGAAGTCCTCTCTCTTGATGCCTAATTTTGTTGCTTCAGATATAAGTTTGCGTTCTATATCGGAAATTCCAGAAATCAAAGAAATGTGCTGATCTTTTATAATATTTATCCTTTTTGTATTCAAATTTATGTCAAAGAAATTCTCTATAATTTCTTTTTGTAAAGATTGGTATTCTTTATTCTTTTGTATTTTTGTTTGATTAAAATTCAATGATTTTTGTATTTCGAAAATTTTATTAAACAACTCTAAATGTTTATCAAAAAGAGCAATAAGTTTATTTTTCGATTCTTCATCATTTGTAATAACTGGCTGGATATTTTCTTCTTCTAAGTATTCTTCATTTTCTTCTGGTTCATGATAACTTAATTCTTCTTCCGGATTTCCTGAATCAGTGTTTACGATATCTCTTAAGAGAATTATATCATCTTTCAGACGATCACGAAGATTTGTGATCGCATCTGCAGTTATCTGAGTTACGCAAAGTGCACCGAAAAGTGAATATCTCGATTCTTCTATCTTCTTTGCAATAACAACTTCACCTTCTCTTGAAAGTAAGGTAACATTTCCCATTTCTTTTAGATATAACTTAACAGGATCATCACCTTTTCCTTCATCAATAATCTCTGCTTCCTCTTCTTTATTTTCAAGAGGAGTATCATCGGATTGTGCTTCATTATCAAGCATCAGAGATTCTGCTTCTTCTATATTTATTATTTTTACGTCATTTTCATTGAAATATGCCATAATAGAGGAAAGTTTATCAGAATCATATTCAGAACTAGGTAATATATCGTTTAATTCTTCATATGTTAAATAACCTCTAACTTTATATAATTTCATTAAAGACGAAACATTTGGATCATCCGCAATCAGTTGTTCATCTATTATATTTTCGGTTTCTTTTTTCATGATTATCAAAATACTTTCAAAATAATTATTTCTTTTTTAAGATAGAATCTAATTTTAATGCTTTTAATCTATCCCAACTTGAAGTGGACATATCATCTTCACACTCAGTTTTTGCTATCTTTAATTCTTTTTCATATAAGATTTTATAAACTCCTATCTTGAATATATTTTTCCAAAGATCTAAAGCAGATTTTTCATCTAAATTCGAATATACATAAGAACGACCTACTGTATTTTTGACGATATCAACAGTCTCTTGGAATTTCTCAATTCCGGAATTGATATTATCATAACTTTCAACGATATAATTTCGCAAACCTTCGAATTTCTCGTTTGTAAACTCAACAGATGCCAATTCTTCAATAACACTCGAAACTATAGACGGATACATTATTAGGATATACAATAAAGAAGCTTCTCGCAATAAAATTTTTTCTTTTTTGTCAACAACCTGCGGAAAAGAAACCTCAGTATTCCGAGGTGATTTATTTTTTAATAAATATTGAATTCTATTCGATATTTCGTTTTTATAAAGAGATTTTATATCTGTATTTTGAATTTCATTTATATGAGAATAAATTTGTTTTTTCCATTCCGCTATTTTTTCTGGAGTTTTCTTATTTAATGAATCAAGTTCTCTTAAGAAATAATTCCAAATGAAGTCAATAAGATAGTCAGATGAATTTAACAAATTCCTCATTTCTGATTGGTTGTGTTTTTTCAAAAAAGAATCTGGATCATCGTCATCAGGCAATATGCAAAATCTCAATGTTTTTCCAGGTTCCAAATAAGCCATAGATAACAAAGCTACTCTGACCATAGCTTTATATCCTGCTTTATCCCCATCTAAACACATTATTGGTTCGTTGGAATATCTCCAGATTTTAGCCAAATGTTCCGGAGATAATGCTGTTCCCATTGATGCAACAGAAGTATTGAATCCGTATTTATGCATGTTCACAACATCCATATATCCCTCTACGATAATAAAAGGGTTATCTTTTGTTACATTTTTCAACGCAAGATTGTATCCGTATAAAACTTCTCTTTTTTGAAATAATTCTGATTCTGATGAATTCAAGTATTTCGGAACTGCATCTTTTTTTATCCCACGCCCTCCAAATGCTATTGGCCATCCTTTTTTATTAAATACGGGAAACATTAATCTATCCCTGAATTTAGAAACCAATCGATTTTCTTTTTGAGTAAATAAATCACAGGCGAGTATGTCTTTAATATTAAATGTCTTTTTCAGAAAACTCAGTAAAGCTTCACTATCAAAAGGAGCATACCCTATTGAAAACTTCTCGATTAATTCATCATCGATTTCTCTTTGTTTACAATATTGCAAAGCAACCGGAGATTCTTTCAGTTTCCCCTTAAAAAATTCTAAAGTTTTTTGTAAAATTTTTATTTTTTCTTCCGACACATAATTTTGAGAACTTTTTTCTGGCAATTTAACACCAGCTATTTCTGCAAGTTTTTCCACAGCCTGGATAAATTGTAGGCCATGTTTTTTCATTAAATATTCAAATATATCTCCAGAAACTCCACATCCAAAGCAATAATAAGTTCCTTTGTTGTCATTAACAAAAAATGATCCGGTTTTTTCTGCATGAAACGGACAATTACCAACAAATTCGTTTCCTTTTTTTTGTAAATCAACATCTTTGGAAACTATTTGAGAGAGAGGTATTTTTTCTTTTATTCTTGCGATAGCGATATTAAATTCAGAATTTGCCATCTTTTTTTATTATTACTACTCTTTCCCATATAGATTTTCCATCATAAAAGTGTTAAATTCAAGAGTAAAAATATGATATAATAAATATTATGAATAATGAATACGTTTTTGCCCATCTTACTATAATAATTTTGGTTGCTGCAATCTCGGGAACATTGCTTGCCAGATTGAATCAGCCAATAATGGTGGGTTATATCCTTGCTGGGATTATGTTTGGTCCAAGTGGATTTAGTTTCATTTCTTCGCAAGATCAAATCCAATTCTATTCTGAACTCGGCATATTGTTATTATTGTTCGTTATTGGTATGGAATTGAATATTCGTTCATTTATCCGAATGTGGAAAATTCCAACTTTATTTACGGTTATTCAAGTTGTTGTTAATGCTTTGATTGCTATATTATTATCCACATTATTTAATTTGCCTCTCTATGTTTCGTTACTATTTGCGTTCATAGTTTCACTTTCCTCAACAGCAGCTATCGTCAAAGTTTTGGAATATCTTGGAGAATTGAAAACTGATATAGGACACATTTCAATTGGCATACTCGTTGCTCAAGACATAGCGATTGTCCCAATGATGTTAATAATAAAAGAATGCGGTTCTTTTGACTCTTCTGTAGTAGTAGATTTGTTGGTTGCAATCGGGCTCGTTGTTATGCTAATAAAATATCTCGGAAAAAAGGAAAAGATAATAATTCCCGCAAAACACCTTCTTCCAAATCCTGATCTGACTCCTGTTGTCACATTAGCCTTGTGTTTTGCATCTGCATCAATTGTTGTTTTATTCGGACTTTCAGAAGCCTATGGAGCATTTTTAGCCGGGTTATTCATTGGAAACACCCAAGAACGACAAAATATCCTAAATAGCGTAAAACCAATACAAAACGTTCTTTTAATGGCTTTTTTCCTATCTGTTGGTCTTATGTTTGACTTAAATTTCTTAGCAGAGAATTGGCCTGTGGTTTTTCTTGTATTAATAGGAATTACTGCCTGGAAAATATTATTTAACTCTTTAGTTTTAAGTTTCTTTTCGATAGAATTAGCTAAAGCGACATCTATTGGCATTATATTGGCACAACTTGGAGAATTTTCCCTCATACTCGCAAATGTTGCTACTCAATCTCAAATAATCGGTGAATTTGGCCAGAAATTGATAATATGCGTGACAGCGCTTTCTCTCTCCATAAGCCCAGTATTCATTGCTCTTTCTAACAGAACAAAAGACTTGTCATTTGTTGGAGATAATTCACTTTCATCAATTTTCAAAGTCTTATTTTCCAAAAGCTTTTCTAAAAACGTGAAGACCTTGTCTCTGGAATATAAACGAATGAAGTCAGAAGATTAAACAACCTCTTAAGCTTTATGCAAAACGCAATTTATAATTTTTTAGCTATTATAAATCTTCTCGACATATTTGATCAGTTTTTTATATTTTTTCCCAATTTCATAAATATTTTATGGTGTTTTAATAATACTCAATGCTTCACAAAACACTATAATTATCCCCGTGATAAAACATATATGATGAATAAATCTAGACTCTTTTGACTTCAACATAAGAAAGTATGGTATAAATATCACAAAAATTGTCGTAATCATACCTCCAAAAGATAATATATTAATAAATGCGTCTGGAACGAAAATCGCAAACAAAACAGGAGTGAAACATATAAATAAATCAGACAGATTTTTTGATTTTCGTAGCATTTCTTTCATAGGTTTTTTAAGTCCTAGACCTATCCCTAATGCGGAAGTTATTATTGCAAATAGAGTTAAAACTTTTAGAATGATCTCCATATAAAAACTTCCGGATGACTTACACAAAAAATTGATTAATTCACCAACACTTATCCATGGTTTTGTAATTTTTGGAAAAAGATGAAGTTTGTAAATCTGATATTTTGAAACACACATGAAATCCAGACTATGTAAATTATAGCAGGTATCATTATTCCAACAATAAAAGCCAACTTTATCTTTTTTCGATCATTCTCTAAATAATCACAAACATAGTGACATATATTTTGAACACCGAATGATGTGAAAATTATGGGAATAAAATTTGGAATTTCCGCAGGTTTTGTTAAAGATATTAAATCGAAAAATGAATTAAAAACTTTTATTTTAAATATTGAAATTATAATAAAACCCAACAAAATCAATACTAAAATGGAATTCAATTTCGAAAATGATTTTACATTTAAACTTAAAATTCCCAAAAGTAATATTCCCGATATAATTACGATTAAGTTATAATTAAAATTAAAAAAGGAACATAGTGAACTTGCTACTCCCGAAAAATAAACAGTAAGCAAGGAAAAAGATAAGACATAAAAACTTAAAGAAGTTATAGTAAATGCGGTACTTCCTGAAAGGAGCCTACTCAATTCCATAACAGAATAAGATGTATTTCGTTTGATATTTAAATCAATAATTATCAAAGAAGTTTGATAAGCCAAGAAAGCCATGAAAAATATCACAATTGAAGAAATAATAGATCCGATATTTATGGCAACAAGTGGAAGAGCAATCAGTCCAGCTCCTATAACTGTTCCCGAAATCAGGAATATAGAGTTTAGTAGTTTTTTCATATAAAAATCCTAAATATAATAACTGAATAAAAAAAATTGTTTGAAAAAATAAAAGATTAAGAAGGCGCTTAGCGCCACCAGATATTGAAAAAACTATTTGATACCGAATAATTTAATTTTATGAACATGTAATTATCCGGCAATAAAAACTCTTCCAATTTAGAATAACATTGTTTAATTAATTCGTCAACAGAAATTGAGATCCCATGTTCATGAATTTCTTTCGCCTTATTTCCTTGCGGTCTTGAGGAGATAAGGTTTCCGATTTTTTCAGATAAGTCATAATTTCTTTTTTGAGATTTTGTATTGCTTCTTTTTTATTCCTATGAGCACCACCTATCGGCTCTTTTACTATAGAATCAATAATACCCAGTGAAAGCAAGTCTGAGGCTGTCAATTTCTGAGTTTCTGCTGCTAAGTTTGCCTTGGTGTCATCTTTCCATAATATAGAAGCACATCCTTCAGGAGAAATAACGGAATAAATCGAATGTTCAAGCATCAAAATATAATCTGCAGTTGCAATAGCAATTGCTCCTCCAGATCCACCCTCCCCTATTATAGAACTTATAAATGGCACTTCAATTTGAAAACTTTTTTCCATGCATTTTGCAATAGCTTCTGCAACTCCTCGTTCTTCAGATTCCATCCCAGGAAAAGCGCCAGAAGTATCTACAAATGAAAACACAGGAAGTGAAAATCTATCAGCAATATCCATTAATCTATATGCTTTTCGATAACCTTCCGGTTTTGGCATACCAAAATTGTGTTTTAAACGAGATTCCGTATCCCAGCCTTTTTCTTCGCCTATCACAACACATTTTATACCGTCTAATTCTGCAAAGCCACCTATAATTGCTTGATCTTCAGCGAAAAGTCTATCTCCTGATAATTCAACAAAATTCGAAAAAATTTCATTTATATAATCAGTAAATTTTGGACGATTTGGATGTCTGGCTACTTGAACTTTCTGCCAAGGAGTGAGTTTTTGATAAATTTGGGAAAGCATTTTATCAACTTTCGTTTGCATTTTTGTGATCTCTGATGCAACATCAAGATCTCCAACTTTTGATGCATCTCGAAGAGCTGATATCTTCTTTTCTATATCAATAACTTGACTCTCAAAATCCAGGACCGTACTCATAAAGTATCTCAAATTTGGAGGCCGAGACCGGAATCGAACCGATATACAAGGATTTGCAGTCCTCTGCATAGCCATTCTGCCACTCGGCCAAATTTATATATTAAGATTACTAGTTTTATTAACTTTTTTCAAGATGTTTTGTTATAAATGTATTAATTCATAAGATACGAGGCAAAAAGACAATTTAAAGAATATAATATGTATAATCTATTATTCGGAATTTTAAACTTCTGAGAGAGATTTATTCTCTCCCAGAATGAAGCAATTATGAATTGTTCCCAAGAACTATACTCGTTCCCGGAGCTATAGTAAGACTACCACTATTTAATTGTAAGCTCTTTATAGTAGTAGGAGCTTCTCTTTCATTATCTATTGCATTTTCTCCAGAAGCTATTACTAACTCAGTTGAAGAAAAATCTTCTGCAAGTTTTTGTGGAAGAGTGAGATCGCCATTTGCCGTAACTTGCGCAACGTTCCCATCAACACCAAATGTTCCTGAATAGTATGAATTAGTCCCAGAAAATGTTAAATTTGTCACAACTAACGAGCTATTATCATCCACATTATAAGCTCCTAAAATTAAATCTTTATTTCCCTCAAAACTGATTTTTATTTCCGGAGACTGATCGGCTTCTGTAGCGACGCTAAGAGCAGAGGTATCGCTTACCTTTTTAACATCTTTAATAGCTGACGTTCCATAATTTGGATCAGTAGTTCCTGTCTCAACTACTACATCAGCTGTTGATAGTTTATTCGTAGTAGCATTAAGGGTACTATCTGCCAATACTTCTGGAAAAGTTTTTCTCCCATCCGAAGCTTTCGTATCTGGATCAGCATAAAGGTATAATCCTGAAATTGCAGTCCCATTGTCATTATAACCAGCTAAGTCAGTATTTAAACTGATACTGTCACCATTTTTAAATTCAGCTTTAAATTGTTCTTCTGGAGCATCAGTAGTTCCAGCAGTATCTTCTGGTTTTATATACGAAGATTTTATCACAGTCGTGAGTTTAGTTGCAGCACTTACATCATATTCATAGACTCCAACTATCGGTTTTTCTGCTGAACTTACGGATAAATTTGTAAATTTCGTAGTGCCATGTTTCAACTTAATGGTTCCTCCTTGAATTGGGCCTCCTAAAAATGTCCCTGTAGCCGTCGAAGTTATCGCAGATACGTCCAAGACTCCTTCAGTTGGAAAACAGGCCGCAAACAAAGTGGTATCTGTTGATGTAACGGTACTAGATTGTTTGAACGTTCCAGTTTCGGTTTTAGATGTGGCTATGTCATCTAGATTGATATCACTATCACTTGAATTCAAGAACTTAATACCAAAGTTACATCCGCTTAAAGATTTACTTGATTCATAACTATTTAATTCTATTAATAATGTATTCAGAGCGTCCTTTTGCAAGTTTTGAGTGATGGTGAAATAACCCTCAGTTACGCTTTGCGTTCTGTTATCTGACCATCTTCCTGTATCATTATGAGGTATTTTAGTGCCGCTTTCAGAACAGAACTCCCAGTAATCTTTCTTAAATATCGAGCTTAAGTCTGCTAAATAAATATTACCATTTTTAATATTCTCTATTTTTATCTTAAAACTCCCCACAATAACTTCTTCAAAGCGTCGATCAGCTATAATCAAGCTCCCATTTTCATTATAAGTCATAATCTTGTTGTTTTGTAAAGAGCCGCCTTGAACATTCAATTCTCCTGCAACAGAAGTTGGATTATTTGCCACAGCCTCTCCTTGTACATCTAATTTTGTTCCTTCAGCAATCGTGTTGCTTATTTCCGCAGCAAATCCGGAAGTAGTGAAAATAGCTGAAATTAACGTTGTTTGTAATAATTTATTCATAGTTACCTCCATAAAAATTATATTTATGTTATAGGAAAGCGTTTTTAAAACTTTTCTTCCCTAAATTCCATTTTAAAAAAAAAGGTAAATTTTCCGTTAATTATACTTAAAAATATTTTGAAGATATTTAAACGAGTATCTAGAAGCCCCTCAAAAATTCACTAAAATTTTATGGGACTATTTAGAATTTGACATAAGAGGATCATTATGTTTATCCTGAAATTAAGAACGCCAAATGACGTTCACAAACTTAATTATATTATTTTTTTCGAAAGGAACGAAGAGATAGAAATTGATTTACGAAATTTAGTCAAGTCCGAAGAACGAGTGAAACGAAGTGTGACTTGACGAAATAAGAGTAAATCAATAAAATCGTTCCCGCCTTTCGAAAATAAATATATATTATGAAGAATTACATGGAGGGCGCGCGACGTGTGGTATCCTTGATATTTTACCACACGCCGCGCGCCCAAAAGAAAATCCAAAACTGGCGTCCTCTATAATAAACTTTTCGCAAGAAAAGTTATCTCTCGACTTTTTAAAC
>CAUDEV010000007.1 GCA_958448685.1 uncultured Alphaproteobacteria bacterium
TAATATAATTAAGTTTGTGAACGCCATTTGACGTTCTTAATTTCAGGATATACATTAGGGACGCGTATGTCAAATATCAAAAAGTCCCATAAAATTTTAGGGATTTTTGTGCAAATTTTCAGGTTATTATCAATATGTTTGCATCTTCCTTGATTTATGATATTTCCTGAAAGGTTGCTTTTCTTATGAAAATATCTTTGAAACATTGTATAATTAATTTAGTAACTAAAAAAAATTGAAAAAAGAGTGTTTGCATTTTGTAAAAATGATATGATCATTCATTTCATAGGAATTGGCGGAATAGGAATGAGTGGAATTGCTGAAATTCTTCATTCATTAGGATATGTTATTCAAGGAAGTGATAAGAATAGATCTCAAAATATAGAGAGATTAGAAAAACTCGGAATAAAAGTTTTCATAGGACACAGAACTGAGAATGTAGAAAATGCAGATATAGTTGTTTATTCCTCTGCTATAAAATCTTTAAATCCCGAATTAGTAAGAGCAAGAGAACTGAAGTTACCTTGCTTATCCCGGGCAGAAATGTTATCTCAAATTGTTAGATTCAAAAAATCTGTAGTTGTCTCAGGATCTCATGGAAAAACAACTGTAACTTCACTTTGCGCTGCAATTTTAGAAATGGCAAATTTCAATCCGACAGTTGTTAATGGAGGGATTATAAATGCTTATAAAACCAATGCAAAATTAGGTACAGGTGATTGGGCTGTCATTGAATCGGATGAATCAGATGGCAGTTTTGTCCAGTTTTTCCCAACAATTGGAATAATCACAAATATAGATCATGAACATATACTCCACTATGGCAATTTTGAAAATTTAAAAAATGCATTTCGAACTTTTTTAAATAACCTCCCTTTTTATGGACTTGGAATAGCTTGTGTTGATGATGAAAATGTTGCAGATGTTGTTAAAAATATAACTGATCGAAAAATAATAACATACTCAATAGAAAAAGATTCGATGTTTAAAGCTGTTAATATTTTGAAAACCGCAGATGGAGCGACATTCGATGTTTTGCATAATGGCGAATTGATTAAAGGTTTTTCAATAACTCTTATGGGAGAACATAATATCAAAAATGCATTGGCCACTATTGCAATGGCTTATGAGCTTCAAATTGATATGGATATTGTTAGATCAACATTATCTGCATTTACGGGGGTAAATCGAAGATTCACAAAAGTTGGAAAAATTGGAGAAACACTTGTTATAGATGATTACGCACATCATCCAACTGAAATAAAAGCTCTTTTAAAAGCGGCAAAACAAAAAGTTTCAGGAAAAATTACGATAATATGCCAACCACATAGATTTACCAGGCTTAATATTTTATTTAAAGAATTTTGCGGCTGTTTTGAAGAGGCAGATAGAGTTGTTATATTGCCGGTTTATAAAGCGGATGATTTGGAATCAGCAGAGATTACCTCTGTTAATTTGTATGAAAAATTAAAAGAAACAAACAAAGAAGTATTGTTTTCAAACGATCAAAATGAATTAATGGATATATTAGAAAATCTCAAAAATAGTAATAAATTTGACCCAAATGATATAATAATTTTTGCAGGAGCTGGAAGTATTTCCAAATGGGCTCATGAAATAGTTTCAAAAATAGGAACACATGTATGAAAAAATGGATATTTGTTTTAGGAATTATTTGCTGCAGTTTATTATTTTTTCTTTCTGGAACACTAGTCGGATATTCTGTTTCTCAAAATAGCATTCAAGAAGAGGTTACTTCAGATGGGAAAATTACTCGAAAACCTTCCAAAAACATAAATCCGATTATTGGAAGAATCGTCCATCATCAAATATCAAGATTTAACACAAAAACCAGGGTTCCTACACCAAAAGCCGTGGTACAAGCACGACGGTATAAATCAATGATTATAGGTGGTTGAATATCAAACTATTTTTCTTGTAATAATATCATGTATATGAACTAAACCAATTGGTTTTTTATCAGAATTTAATACATATATATTGGTGATTTTTTTGCTTTCCATAATATGAAGAAGTTCGGAAACTGGAATATTTCGATCTATCGTAATTGGAGATTTTGTCATAATCTGATCAGCCTCTTTTTGCAGCAAATCATTACACATATTTCTTCGAAGATCCCCGTCTGTAATAATTCCAATTAATTTTCCTGTATTATCAACGATTCCAACACACCCGAAACCAAATTCCGACATTGTTATTAAAGCTTCTTGCATATTTGATCCAGTTTTCAGAAGCGGTATTTTTCTATGCATTATATCAAAAACAGTGGAAAGAGACTTTCCAAGAGCGCCTCCGGGATGAAGCATTCTAAATTGTTCTTTTGTAAATCCTCGTTTTGACAGAAGCGCGATAGCCAAAGCATCTCCCAAAGCAAGAGTTGTTGTGGAAGAAACAGTTGGCGCGACTCCAAGAGGACAAGCTTCTTTTATTGATGGTAAACTCAAAGAAATATCAGAGTTCCTGGCAAGTGTTGTTTCATTGTTTTTAGAAATTGAAATAATTTTTATACCAAAACGTTTCGCAAAATCAATAACGGGAATTAATTCGAGAGCTTCTCCAGAATATGAAATAAGGAGTAAAATGTCGTCTTTATCCAACATTCCAAGATCACCATGATGTGCTTCACTTGGATGTAAGAAAAAAGATTTTTGACCTAATGATGACATAGTTGACGAAATTTTCCGTCCTATATGTCCGCTTTTTCCTATCCCTGAGACAACTAATCTCCCTTTCGAATTCATAATCATATCAATCGCTTTTTCAAATTGTGTTGGCAAATTTTCTGCTAACAATTTCAAAGCATTAGATTCCTCAATTATAACCCTTTTTGCTTCTTTTAAAAAATCCATAGGTTATGCTCCATGCGAGAATATATCATATTGTTCATTAGTTAAAAGATCCAACATAACTCGCGTTTTCAGAAACTCAAAACAACTATTTGCCAAATCAACTCGATTTTCTCGAATCAGCATTTCATCTAGCTTTTCTTTAATCTTATGCAAATACAAAACATCATTTGCGGCATACTCTTTTTGTTCGGGAGTAAGTTCTTCAGCCCCCCAGTCTGTACAAGTCTCTTCTTTCGAAATTTCAACATTCAATAAATCCTTGCATAAATTAAGAAGACTGTGTTTTGATGTGTAGGTCCTTACTAACTTAGATGCTATTTTCGTGCAGTATATATTCTCAGTTATAACGCCAAGATATTTATATAACATCATTATATCAAATCTAGCATAGTGAAAAATTTTTAAGACTTTATCATTTGTCAGTAAATATTTTATATTTTTTGCATTGTCATAATCATTAAACTTAACCAAATATGCATTCCCATCTCCTTTTGAGAACTGTGCAAGACACAATCTATCACGATATGGAAGAAGGCCCATTGTTTCAGTATCTATTGCTACAGAAGTCGTATTGTCAAGGAAATCACTTGGCAAGTCATCACAAAATGTATGTATCATCAAAATCATTATGCAATTTGAATATAATCATTATAACACATTATGCTGTAAACAGAAAGTTTATCTAAGCTCAAAATTTCTCCGAGAACTGATAAGTTAAAAATAGAGAAAGAGATATTGGCCATGATTAATAATATATTCAATATTGTGTCGCCAAATAAGGCTATACTTATCTTCTTAAAGAATTATATGCATAATGACAACGCAAATATGACAATTCCTGTTATGTTAGAACGAGAAAGGCCTATTAGCTATAATATTCCAATTGGAACTTCTCAAATGCTTTGAATTTTAAGGAAAAGAGAGTTGCAATTGAAAAACAACGAATCGTTATAATTAGATCAGGGATAGGATCCCCTTGCCTCGTATCTTATGAACTAATACAATTGAGGTTTGGCTAAAAAATTGATATAATTTCAAATGTAACGTTCGGTTATATACTATTATGAAAAACATTAAACTTTCCTCAGCATTTTTTGATCAAGAAGAAATAGAAGCTGTTGCAAGAGTTTTGAAATCTCAAGTTGTTAATATGGGAATAGAAACAAAGCTTTTTGAAGAGGAACTTCAATCATTTTTTAAAAGACCAGATTCAAAAGTAACATGTGTACATTCTTGCACTGCTGCTATTCAACTTTCTATTCAAGCTTTAGGGATTTCGTGGGGAGATGAGGTTCTTGTTCCGACATTTACATTTGTTTCCACATTTCAAGCCATAAAAGCAAATGGAGCGACTCCAATTCCATGTGATATAGACTTAGATGATGGATTTATAAATTTAGATGATGCAAAATCTAGATTAACATCTAAATCAAAAGCAATTATACCTGTGTTATTTGCTGGATGTTCTTCAAAAATAGATAAGGTTTATCAATTTGCAAAAGAACACAACTTAAATGTAATTGAAGATGCTGCACATTCTTTTGGAGATAAAAATATCGCAAAAAGAAACGGAATTTTATGTTTTAGTTTTGATCCAATAAAAAATATTTCATGTGGAGATGGAGGTTGTGTGCTCACTTCTCAGAGTGAAATTACTGAAAAATTGAAAGACATGAGATTGCTTGGAGTTATTGGGGACACAGAAAAGAGATTTAATGGACTCAGAAGCTGGGATTCGGATGTTAAAGAACAAGGTTGGCGACTCCATATGAATAATATCTCAGCAGCTATAGGGCGGGCTCAATTGGCAAAGTTTCCAAAAATCAGAGAATTACGTCAAAGAAATGCAAAAAGTTATACAAATGCTTTGAATAATATACTCGATATTCAGCTTCTTCCAATAAATTTTAAAACAGCTGTACCTCATATATTTCCTGTTTTGATAAAAAACGGAAAAAGAGATCAATTGAAAAGTTTCTTAGCCGAAAAAGGTATAGAAACGGGCATACAATATAAACCGAATCACTTATTAACTTATTTCAATTTGGGATACGATTTGCCAAATTCTATGAAATTCTATTCAGAAATCCTGTCTCTTCCGATTCATCCTTTGTTATCTGAAGAAGATATTAAATATGTGATTGAAAATATCAAATTGTTTTTTAATAATTAATGAAAATAAAGCATTTTTCAAGATTAGATAGCACTAGTGATTATGCAATAAAGTTTTTGCTAGGAAACAACATAAATTTAGATTATGCTATACTAGCTGACGAGCAAACCTCAGGACGAGGCAGATTGAATAATCGTGTTTGGCAATCTCCAAAAGGTAATTTCTATTGCTCATACATAATTAACTTGAACAAATTAAACATTCCTGCTGAAAAGACAAATATATTAACATCACTTGTTATTAATCTTCTTAAAGATTTTTTGAATAATATAACAAATTCCGAAATTATAAAATTAAAAATTCCAAATGATCTTTTTATTAATGATAAAAAATTAGCCGGAGTTTTGATTGAGGTATATTATCCATATGCAGTTGTTGGAATAGGAATTAACTTAATCTCGTCTCCCATAGAGAGAGCAACGAATATAAAAGACGAATTTAATGTACTTGTAAAACCCGAAGAAATAGTTGAAAATCTTTATAAAGAACTGATTGTTGGTATGAAAGAATGCAATTACCTTTAAATTTATTAAAAGAGTTAAATTTTGCATTTCCGGATATATTAACTGCAGTTTTCATGACCATATTAATTCTATACAAATCATTTTCAAAAACATCAAAACATATCTTTAAATTAAGCTACTTCTTTGCAATTTATTGTTTAATTGTGAATTTAGTATATATAAGTGTTCCAAGTAATAATTTCAATTCAGCTTTATTTATATATAACCAAGGATTGCAATCTATCAAACTGATACTATTTGTTTTTACTTTATTGGTTTTTGGAATTTCAAATTTTTCAAAGCAAGCTTCGAAAAATTTTTATATATTTATTTGGGGATTTGTAAATGCAATAAGCTTATGTTTAACTTCGAACAATTTTCTATGCTTATTTATTGGACTAGAGTTATATACATTTTCTCTTGTATTTATTTTATTAAACAATCAAAATGAACCTTTTGAGAATTTAAAAAAATGTGCCATAAGATTCCTTTTGGTATCCTCAGTTATGAGTGCTATATTCCTTTTTGGATGCAGCCTCTTATATAGCCAATTTGGCTCTCTATCATATCAAAAAATATTATTAGACAAAAATTTCGAATCAATAACAGGAATTGTGCTGATTCTTTTATATATTTTGTTTAAGTTTGGTCTTGTTCCATTTCACACGTGGCTATTAGATGTGTATGGAAAATCTTCCTTTCTGATAGTTATGTTTTTAGATTCAATATGGAAGTTATTTTTAACATTTATATTTTTGAAAATATTTTCCTTATTTACAGTTAATAAATTCTTTGATTTTCAACTTTTGGTAGAAATCATCGCAATTATATCTATGATATTCGGAGTAATAGTTCCTATTTTTCAGAATAACATAAATAAATTTATCGCGACCTCTTCTATAGGTCATTTAGGATTTATCTTCAGCGTATTCGCGATTATAAAATCTTTGAATGAAGCGACAAATATCGCTTGCTATTTGTTATATTATTCCATTTCATCAATTTGCTTTTTCATTGGAATATTGTTAATAAACAAACATCAATCTATAAAAAATTTCTCAGATCTCTCAGGAATAATAAATACAACTCCACTTTTGGGTATTCTTCTTTTACTTTCTATGTTTTCAATGATAGGAATTCCACCTTTTGGAAATTTTATAGCAAAATTACATATATTTAAATTCTTCCTTCAATCAAAAAGCTATTTATTACTCACTGTTTCAGGAATATATTCGGTTTTATCCATATTATATACCGCCAAATTATCGAGATTTTTCTTTATGAAAACCAATAATCCTATCTTTATAGAAACATCGAGATCTATATATGTCTTCTCTGTTATAATATTATTATCTTTTAGCTTATTTTATTATCAAATAGAAAAGCTCTTTTCAAGTATTATACCCCTGATGTGATTTATTCAAATCTTTACTTTCTGTTAATATATTAAGATTGATTTTTCGAAGATGTTCTGTCACTCTTTGCAAAACTTGGTGTCTTATTTCAAATAAACTACTTAGATCTGGAACTTGGAAATGTATTATATAAACAACTCCATTTTCTTGAATAGAATCTGCAAACACTTTAAAATCATTAATATTAATACCTTTCATTGCATCTGATAAAATTTTCGTTGTTTGCGAGATTGGAACACTAAAATCTAAGGAAAGATTTATACTAGCATAATAATTATGTTCAGGTTTGCTTAAGTTAACGATTGGTTCATGACTCAATAATGTGTTGCTTACAAAGAGCAACGTGTTGTTTTGTAATAAAATTTCTAGCCCTGTCATTTTCATTTTTGTTATTTTTCCGACCGTTCCATCATTAAATTGAATCCAATCTCCGACCTCAAAATCTGCTTGAAAATCTAGATATATGCCATAAATACATTCTGCAATAATATCCTTTGCAGCAAAACCAACGATCGCCCAAGAGCTAATGAAAAATGCTCCTATGCTTGTCAGTGTTTTGCCATATACTTCCGTTATGATAACAGAGAGCGCAATGAAATAAATCAAAGATCCTATCAAATCTTTTATTATATTTGGAAGGTTTTTCTTGCGATTTTCATTAATTGGATCAAGAAATATCAAAGTGACTAATTTCATAGTTAGCCAAGCTGCAAGCAATAACATTGCTGATCTTAGGATTTTCCAATAAGGATAAATAGATGAATTTTCATCTATGACATTAGGAGTAAATATAAAGAAAAATATCAATAAGATAATGATAATTGGTTGAATTATTATTTTCCGCGATAGTTTTATTTTCATAATAAAAGGCCTATAATACCGCATCAGCTATATTATAAACCTTTTAGTGAATCGTGCAATACAAATCTATTTTTCCGGTGTAGAGTCGATCTTTGCAATAGTGATTGATGATGTTTTATTATCAAACAGATCCTTTAAATTATCTATTTGTATTTCAGAATTTGCAGCATTAAACGCAACGGAATTACCGGTGAAATTGTTTCCATCATATAAAATAACTACATACCCTTTTGGAACAAATATCGCAGATATAGTGTTATTTGATAATCCAATTTTGTTATAAGGATATTCTCCCTCTTTTAATTCCTTTATTGTTCCGTTAAATTCTGCATTTTGTCCAACTGTCACAGCATCATTTGAAAACTCTCTTTCGAGTTTAATTGAATAAATAGCTCTTCCATTTTTCATTTTTGCTCTGGCATCAGGAACATCACCACTAACTATAGCATCTGGAGTGCCTGTGCAATAATCACTGTAGAATAATTTTGCTTTAAAACCTTTGTCAATTTTTAGCGATTTTGTGTTTGCATACATAATCTTACTTGTTGATAAATCACTGATTCCAGGATAAGAGTTATTTACTCTATACATTATTTTCCCTGGAGCAAAAGATTGTTGAAGTCCTTTATAATTTTTATCTTTGAAAACCGTTATATGTGGGGTTCCGCCATCCACTTTTTCGACAGATAAATAACTCCCTTTTCCAAGCATTTCAGAACCTATATCTTTGACAGATCCCGTAAATGACTTTCTTGTGCCATTTAATCCATCATACAAAACAGCTCTATATCCGCTAGATACTTTCAAAGACTTCACTTTTCCATTTCCTATTATTTGATTCAAATTAGAGAAAGAACCTATACCAAACGATTGCTGAAGTCCTTTGAAATCTTTTTCGCTATATAAAGTGACATAACTTCCTCCATTATAAGGTTCAACACTAACATAAGTTATTTTTCCACGTATGGAGGTTGGAAGAGTGTAGGATTGAGAACCGTTAGAATAAACACTTCTACCAGTTGATTTATTTATATCTTCATATAACACAATGCGATAATTTTGATTTGTCTTGCAAGATTTGATATCTTTACTCCCTATTAATTTATCCAATTTCGCTTTATCATATTTCCCAACAGAAAGTGCCTGTTGTGTTCCCGAAAGACCTGTTCCTGTATATACTGCTGCTGGAGTACTCGAACTATATAATTTTTCAACAAGAATAGATGATGTTTTGTCATTAAGGGTATTACCAACATAACTTGTGTTAGAAGTAAACGATTGAGGTTTAGTCTTAAAATCAGGATCGTGATATAGAGTTACTCTATATCCACTATTAACTTTCAAAGAACTTATGCAATCATCACCAATAGCTCCACTTTTCTTCAAATCGGCCCAGTTATATTTCCCTGCTTCTAATCTTTGAGATTTTCCTCTGTAATTCGCGTCTTTATATACCGTAGCACTATATAAATCTGAACAAAATAAACAAAAACAAGATATAAGTATCGATAATTTTAACTTCATGTCAATACCTAAAATTAATCCCCTACACTTTTAATTCTCACACGAGAAATGCTGATTTACAAACAAAATTATTAGTTTCACAACATTATTTTGTAAATAATATATTTTTTCGTGTTGAAATGTATAAAATCATTGACATTCATCAAAATAATACGCTAGCATTAAAATAGCAGGCGTATTGGGGCATAGCCAAGCGGTAAGGCAACGGTTTTTGGTACCGTCATTTCCCAGGTTCGAATCCTGGTGCCCCAGCCAAGTTTAATGTACGCCATGTTTTTAATTTGCGGGAAAGACAAAAACTATAATTTCAAGTTTTAAAAATGTCTTGATATTGAAAAATGAATTTTTTATAATATAAATATATGATATGGGCCTTTAGTTCAGTTGGTCAGAACCCTCCGCTCATAACGGAGTTGTCGTAGGTTCGAGTCCTACAGGGCCCACCACTAGATTTCTCGGAGGTTTTATGTTATCGAATTTAGCTTTAAATAATTCTTTACATATTCTGAATGATGAGAAAATTCTTAGTGTTTCAGAGCTTTCTCTAGCAATAAAAAATCAAATAGAGAAAAATTTTGCCTCTTTAAAATTACAAGGTGAAGTTTCGGGATTAAAAAGACATTCATCAGGACATATTTATTTGTCTTTAAAAGATAACGATTCTGTTATAAATGCGATATGTTGGAGAGGAACAAAGTTAAATCTCCAATTAGAAGAAGGCATGGAAATTGTTGTGAAAGGACGTGTAACATCATATCCTGCAAGGTCTCAATACCAATTTATTATAGAAGAAGCGAGTATTGCAGGGGAAGGAGCCTTATTAAAGTTATTAAATGAACGAAAAAAGCTCTTTTCATCTCTGGGATATTTCAATAACAAACGCAAACTTCCTAAATTTCCACAACTTATTGGAATTGTTACTTCAAAAACGGGTGCAGTTCTTCAAGATATGAGACACAGACTGGAAGATCGTTATCCGTTTTGTAATGTTTTAGTATGGTCTGTTAATGTTCAAGGGGGGGGGGCCGCAGAACAAGTTGCTGCAGCTGTTCGTGGGTTTAACTTTATGACCGAAAAACATCCCGATATATTAATAGTTGCAAGAGGGGGAGGAAGTATTGAAGATCTTTGGCCATTCAATGAAGAAGTTGTTGTAAAAGCGGTATTTGAAAGTCGTATACCTGTCATATCAGCGATTGGACATGAAACAGATACAACATTGATAGATTATGCAGCTGATTTGCGAGCTCCTACTCCAACTGCTGCAATAGAATTAGCCACACCTGTTTTATCTGAAATAAAGACTCAGTTATCTGATAATTCATTCAGGATGAATAATTTTATACAAAGAATAGTCAGAGAATTTTCTTCCAGAATAGACTCTGTTTCGAAATGTCTGAGCTCTTCTCAATTTGCGATTTTGGGAATCACTCAGAAATTCGATGATAAAATAGAAAGGTTTTTTGTTGCAATAGAAAGTTTTTTACAAAGAGAGTCTTTAAAACTGCAAACAAAAAAGCTGATTAATCCAAGAGATTTTCTTCAAAAACAGATGCTCAGACTGCAATCCAAAAAATTGATCAGTTTAGAAAATTATATAGGATTAAAAAAACAAAAATTTGAATCATATGCTTCTGCTTATGACAGGACTCTGAAAAATTATTTTGATAAGTATTTAGAAAAAATAATTGTTTTATCTAATCGTTTAGAACAGGGATCTTTCAAAAAAATACTATCAAAAGGATTTTGTTTTATAACAGATAATTCAGGAAAAACTATTGAAACAAAAGAAAAGTTTTTAAAATTAAAAGGAAGTGAGTTTTGCATTCACTTCCAAGACGGTACTCTTACATTTGAGAAATAAGTTCTGTATAAGCCTCCATAAGTATATTTCTTTTTTCTTTCATCTTTGGATTTTTTCCAAAAGCAGCATTTTCTATTGCCTCACGCAGGATGTAGAAAGATTCAACTTCCCCTCGAGTTCCAATATATGTATCCATATCTTCCAATGTTTCTGTTAAATATTTTATTATTTTTTGCACTATATTTTTTAATAACGCTCAATACATTATCATCATTAGCAAAAGGCAAATGTATACTAGGAACTTCTAATATTTCTTCGATACTTTGTGATTCTTCTGAAAAATCTTCCTCAGGTTCAAAACTCAGTTGTTCGCTCTTTGATTCTACGATTTCTGAACCCACTGCTGGAAACAATGACTTATACAAGGCTTTTTCATTTAATGTATTTTTAAAATTCTCAACTGTGATAGAATCGTTTAAGGCAACAATACAGGTTTTATAGGACTCTAATTCTGATTTAATTGAATCAACCGTAGTCGAACTTGCAAAAACACTATCGATTAATAATGCAATACTTAAAATAACTTTTTTCATATTCCCTCCAAATTAGTTGTTTAAAATAAAGTTTATATTATAATTCTATCTTTAATTTTGTTTTAAATCGAAAAATAATTACAAAAATTTATGGATTTTTAAAAATATCTTCCAAATATAATTTTTGTCTTTAAAATTTGTATTTAAATTTGAGAAAATATGTTATAATTATAAAGCTTTGAGCGAGACATGCAGAATATGTCTTACGATTTCTTCCCATTTTTCTTTTGAGCTTAATCTTTCCTTCAGAATAAATGTTGGACCATTTTTTATGGAATTAATGACAAATTCATATATTTCATTTTTGTTTTTCAAAATTTTGCACATATTTTGAACTTCAGGATATATATCCCTGAAATTATCTATATAAGGTCCTGTAGCTGTATTACAGTCAAAATTTAATGGCTCAAGAAAATTATGCCCTCCAATATCTGGAACTAAACTCCCTCCTACAAAAACAGTTTTTATATTCTCAAAAAAGTCTCCCAGACAGCCTATTTTATCTATAATATAAACTTCTTCATCTATGTGTTTCTTAGTTCCTGAAGTTGTATAAGTTGTGGCTGATATGTTTAAGTTTTTACAAAATTCCAGTATGTTACTTGCTCTATTCGGATGTCTAACAGCTACTACTGTTAAAATTTCTGGATATGTTTGCTTTATCAAATTATGTGCTTCGAGGATAATTTCTTCTTCTCCAGGGTGAGTACTGACTGCCATCCAAGTTTTTCTATTTGATATTTGGCGTTTGATATTTTTGGAATTTTCTAAATTAACAGGTAACTTTTTTGAAATGGTTTTCATATTTGGAACAACAAATACTTCTTTCGCTCCCAACAGCTTCAACTCTTTTTTTAATTCGTCAGAAGGGGAATAAACGCTTCGAAATAAACTAAATGGTTGGATTTTTAAATATTTGTTTACAAATTTCATTCTTTTCAAAGATTTTTTTGAAATTCTGACATTTAATAAATACGTTGGTATATCTTTTTCATGTAAATAATATAAAGTATTAGGCCACAGTTCTGATTCCACAAAAATAGCAACAGAAGGTTTCCAATATTTTATAAATCGTCTTATCCATTTAAAAACATCAAATGGCAAATATTGATGAATAACCAAATCTTTTAATTTTTCTTCTACTTGTTTTGCGGCAGTTAATGTCGTTGTTGTTAATAAAACATTTATATTATTTTCACTTTTTATTTTTTCTATTATAGGAATAACAGAAAGAGTTTCTCCAATACTAACTGCATGAATCCAAACGAGTTCTCCTGAATGCTTGGATTTTGAAGGGAGCCCAAATCTTTCTGTATATCTATCTTTATCTTCCAATCCAAATGCTATTCTTTTTTTGATATATAGCCTGACAAATGGAGCGCTTATAACTCCAAAGAATCTAAAAGTCTTTTTGGGAAAGAGCAATAATGAAACATATATTATAATAAAAATCAGTAAAATCCAGAATATCATTTTTCCCAACATTACTCTTAACCATGATATAAATTTATAATATAATATGAAAAATTGCGACATAAATTTTTATAAAAATGAAAAATATTCAGATAAATTCAAAACAAGTGACAAAAGGTGATATTTTTGTTGCGATAACATGTCCTAATGTAAAACAGTATATCAATGAGGCTTTTCAAAATGGAGCATCGATTGTATTTTCTGAATTTTCTGAAGATTCTCGAGTTATAAAAATAAATGATGCAAGATTACTTGCCTCAAAATTGGCAAAATTCACATATGATAAACAACCAAACACGTGCGTGTCAGTCACAGGAACAAATGGGAAAAGTTCTGTTGCTCATTTCTTAAGTCAGATCTGGCAATATTCTGGAAAAAATACAGCAAATTTAGGAACTCTGGGCCTATTTATTAATGGAGAAAAAACCAATCTGGAAAATATTAGCATTCCAAATCTTACAACTCCGGATTCAATAACATTACACAAAATCATAGATAATCTTGCAAAACGTAATATAACTCATTTAGTTTTTGAAGCATCAAGTCACGCATTAGACCAAAAAAGATTACATAGTGTTGAATTATCCGCAGCCGCATTTACTAACTTAGCTTCAGATCATTTAGATTATCATAAAACTAAAGAATCTTATCTATCCTCTAAACTTCATCTTTTTAAAGAAATCTTAGAAAATGATAAACCAGCAATCGTCTCAAAAGACTATCCGGAAATATTTTCAGAAGTATCAAAGTTAAATAAGAATATTATTTCTTTTGGCCTAAATAAAGGAAATTTCGTAAGAGCAGAGAATATAAAAGAATTTTCAGATCACATAATTTTTGATATATTATTCGAGAAGGAAATATTTAAAAATTTAAGTGTGAAATTATTTGGTCAATTCCAAATAATGAATATCTTATGTGCGTCAGCCTTGGCTTTTTCTTGCGGATTATCCCCAGAAGAGATCATAGAATCTTTTACGAAGTTATCCACCTTGAATGGCAGAATGGAACATGTCAGATCTATAAATAGAGGAAACGTATATATAGATTATGCTCACACATCTGAAGCATTTAAAAATGTTTTAAAATGTTTTAGGAAAGTTTGTAAAGGAAGACTAATTTGTGTGTTTGGATGTGGAGGAAATCGAGATAAATCAAAACGTAAAGAAATGGGGAAAATAGCTGACGAATTAGCGGATATTGTTATTATTACTGACGACAATCCTCGTTTTGAATCCCCAGAATCTATCAGATCTGAAATAATTTCAACTTGCCCAAATGCATTAAATATTCCAAACAGAAAAGATGCTATATATAAAGCTATTTCGTTAATTAATTCAGATGATTTTGTCGTTGTTATTGGAAAAGGACACGAAGATTATCAAATATATGGAAATGAGACAAAGCATTTTAGTGATAAAGAAACTATATTGAATTTTAAATAAATTTATAAGCCTTGTTGTGCGCGGCACGTGGTATACTTATTTAATTTTACCACGTGCCGCGCAAATTCAAAATATAGTGACAAAATTACAACATTTATCAAAAATTATTGTAGTTTATAAACTTTCGAGATATTCAGCTTTGATGAAAGACATAATTTTTGATAGAATGAATATAGATACGTTTTTTGAAGGATAGAAATTATGAATAAAAATTGTTTATTAGGCTTATTTGCAGCTACTGCTGTTTTGATGACGGCTTGCTCATGCACATGTGGAGTTGACGGAAACGTTACCCCAGGATCAGCTGAGGACTTTGCTGCAAATGTTCCAAACACAGTATATTTTGATTTTGACAAATCAAATTTAACAGATTCAGCAAAAAAGAGAGTTGAAGCTCAAGCTGCTTGGTTAAAAACATATACAGGAACAAATGTGACGGTTGAAGGCCACACAGACGTCAGAGGAACAGCTGAATACAACATGGCTCTTGGAGAAGCTCGTGCAAATTCAACAGCTAAAGAACTTCGTGATCTTGGTGTTGCGTCTGAAAGAGTCACAACAGTTTCCTATGGAAAAGAGAGAGTTGTTGACATGGGAACAACAGAAATGGCTCACGCAAAGAACCGTCGTACTGTAACAGTTGTCGGCTAAGATTACTGTTAAAATTAAACCGAGACTACTTTCAAATGAAGTCTCGGTATTTTTGTTTATGAAAATTACAAATTTTGTCGGAATTTCAAATAACATTAAGTTGATATACAAAATATCTGCAATTTTGCTTGTTTTTGTGTATTTCGTATTTCATGCTCTTAGTGGAGAAAATGGTTTAAGAGCTTATCTTGTCACTAGAAATCAATTGAAAAAGCAAACAGAGAAACTTGAACAGATAGAAAAAGTTTTGATATCTCTAAAACGGAATGTAAATTTACTTTCAAATGAATCTTTGGATCTTGATTTATTAGAAGAACGTTGTAGAATAATATTAAATTACAGCGAGCCAAATGACGTTATTGTCCGAAATAAAACAATTTTAGATAACTGAATATGGCTTTTGAATTAATTAATGCCTTTAAAAATAAGGATTTTATAATTGATTTGGATTTATGCAGAGTATTAATGGAAGACAAAGTTTTTCCCTGGATTTTATTAATACCAAGAATAAACGGCATAACACAAATGAATCAATTGAAAGAATCTGATAGTATACAATTAATAAAGGAAATAAATTTTGCGACAAATATTATGGAAAAAATATTTCCAACAGATAGGATAAATGTTGCCGCAATTGGAAACAAATCTCCTCAATTACATATTCACATAATTTCCAGAACAAAAAATGACCCTTTATGGCCAGAAACAATTTGGGGACAAGAAATGGAGATTCTGGATAACAAGGAAAAAGAAAAGAGAATATATCTTTTAAAGAAGGCTTTTGAAAATTCTGATTTAATGCTAAACTAAAATAGGCATTTTAAAGATTGTTTACAATGACTTCAAAAGCTGATGAAAATTTCAAGGTAGTTGCTAAAAATAGGCGTGCTAAATTTGATTATGAAATTATAGATACACTTGAAGCCGGAATAATATTAACAGGATCTGAAGTAAAATCTATTCGAGGTGGAAAAGTAAGCATAAATGAAGCTTTTATAGGTCCTATGACGAATTCTAATGATATTTATTTGTTTAATGCTGATATTTCTCCATATGTTCAAGCAAGCTATAATAATCATGAACCGAAACGTCCTCGTATTTTATTGTTGCATAAAATTCAAAGAGCAAGATTTTTGAATGCCATACAAAAAAAAGGTATGACTTTAATTCCACTTACAATGTATTTTAATCATAAAGGAATATTGAAACTTAGCATAGCTTTGGCAAAGGGAAAAAATCTGATAGATAAACGAGAAACGATAAAAAAGAGAGAATGGAATATTGAGGAAAATCGTATATTAAGAAATTATAACAAACGATGAAAATCAAATTAACAATAGAATATGATGGCCTCAAATTTTTCGGATGGCAAAAACAGGAAAATTTCGATTCTGTCCAAGAAACTGTTGAAACTGCAATAAATTCCGTCTTTGATAACAAGGAGCAAATCGACTTATTCGGAGCAGGAAGAACAGACACTGGAGTTCATGCAACAGGTCAAATTGCTCATTTTGAACTCTTTAATCCTGAATTAATAAATATTTGGAAAAATAATTTAGGGAAATTTATTTTAGCTGTAAATTTTTATCTTCAAGACAAAGGAACGTCTGTTACAAATGCCGAAATTGCGTCTGATGATTTTCATGCCAGGTTTTCTGCAAAAATGAGATATTATAAGTATATTATTTTTAATCGTAATATAAAATCTGTAATTTATGAAAATCGAGCTTGGCATATTGCACAAAAACTTGATGAAAATAAAATGAATAAAGCAGCACAATATTTCCTCGGTACTCATAATTTAAATGCTTTTCGTTCAGCACATTGTAATGCAGCTAATCCCATAAGGACTATTTCGGAAATTAGTGTATATAGAAAAGAAGATTTCATAATAATGGAGATTGCGGCAAAATCATTCCTTCATAATCAGGTTAGAATAACCATGGGCACTTTAAAAGACATAGGTTTGGGAAAAATATCAGAAGATTCAATTACTCAGCTTTTAAAATCAGGAGACAGAACAAAAGCGGGAGTAACAGCTCCTCCTTATGGACTTTATTTGATTAAAGTTGATTATTAAATGCCTATTATTTTTGAAAAAAGCCAAAAAGAATTAGCGAAGCACTTTTTAAAAGATTTGAAAACCAATATTATCGAAGTTCAAATATCAAAATATCCTAATGGTGAGTTTCGCATTGATGAAATGGATATTAACTATAATCATATATTGGTTTTATTCCCCCAGTTTTCAAATTTAAATGATCGGTTAATTACGTTTTTCTTAATGTTAGGTTTATGTCAACAATGTAAAATTATAGATGTTTTTATTCCTTATGTCCCATATTCAAGACAAGATAAAAGCATATCATTTCAGTTGATTCTTAATATAATTAGGTTTTTAAATGTTAGATATATAATAACCTTGGATATTCATAAAAACAATCAAGATAAATTTATTATAAATATTCTTCCGCATGAAATATATGGACATAAATTTTTGAATCAGGAACTTGTTGTAGTTTCCCCGGACATTGGTGCAAAAGAACGGAGTGTAAAGTTTGCAAATTATCTAAAGACGGATTTGGTAATAATTGATAAGAAAAATAATAAAACTACGAATCTTGACGTAGTTCAAAATCGAGGATGCTTAATAGTTGATGATATTATAGATTCTGGAAAAACTTTGAGAAATGCAATTGCTATATTGAAAAAAGCCGGAGCAAAAAATATAAAAAGCTGTATTACTCATAATTTCAAAAATTTATAAATCTTTAATAATTTGTTAACAATTTATTGTTACAATTTCTATAGGCATTGCCGACATGGGAGAATTATAAGTATGAGATTTTTAAATAATATTCTTTATTTTTTGTTTCTTTTTATTCTCACATTTTCTATTCGAAGCGAAAGCACTACTCTATCTCAGGATGATATAGCTAAACTACAGACTCTCTTGGATCAATCAAAACAAAATATTTTAAAAGAAGATGAAAAAGAACAAAGTGATAAAACAATCGTAGATTCAAATTTTAAGCTTATTATAAAAGTTCAAGATCAAATCCGGGAAATTTTAGATTCCCGGCACGATATTTTGATTCAAAAACCAGATTGGTCACAAAAAGATATTTGTGATATTTTAAGAATTTTAACTTCTTGGGAATACTATAAAGATATAATCACTGATTTTAATCTGTTTAAAGATCTCGAAAATACGTTGGGTGATATATCGGATTCGTATTCGAAATTTTCTAAAGAATTGAGATCTATGATCGATATTTTCAGAATAATAGATTATTTAACAAAAAAAGAAAAAGCATTTTTAGAAAAAATTCAATCTTTTCCTAATGCGAAAATAATGTCAGAATCCTCAATTAATGAAGAATTGAATTCTCTTTTCTTGCCATTAATGGAATATGCTCCAGACACATCTAAAACTTTGATTCGTAACTTGATAATAAAATTTGTAAAAACAAAATTTGGAACAGCTCCAAGAATTCCAAGCTATGTCATCTTTGGAATATTAAATTGTATGAATGAAGCATTAAGAGACCAATTCGAAAAATTTGAAACAACTAAAAAACAATTTACAAGAAATCTAGATTCTTTAACGGATATAACAAATGAATTGCTAAAAGAAATAAAAGATTTAAAAACATCAGATAAAATTGCACAAAATATAGTTATTTATTTAGACTGCTTGGAAAAATGCATAACAGAAATAAATGAATCAAATCAGAATGCTAGGAAAAGTTTTAATGAGTATAGCGAGAAAATATCGACGGTTTATTCTGAATTAAGCTCCCCGCTGGAAGAATGTTTAAATTCTCCAAAAAATCCGGAAATTTTTGATTTTTTAGAAAAAAATTAACGTAATTTTAATAAAATGAAATTACCATTTTCCTAGGGGATGAAAATGTCTTTACGTATGAAAAAATTAATATTGTGCACAATAGTTTTCATAAATCCACTTTATTCCGAAGAATATCCTGAACAGGATATAAAAATCTCATGTGATTGTGAAAATCAAAACGCTTGGAAAATAGAAAAAATTCCAGAATATATTGCAAAAAAACTTTTTGAAAATTACAAATATTTCATGACACAGCACTCCAAAACCACAATTGAGCAAAATAAACATCATTAAATATTTAACTATATATTATTTTTAAGCATATATTTTTCTTTTGTTAACTAAATTTTAACTTTTTGAATATAGAATTAATATTGAAGAGAAAAACTTAACGGAGAAATTTTATGAATACAAAATTTTTAATTTCAACAATGCTATCAATACCACTTTTTATTGAAGCAGTATCATCTGCAGAGTTAAAGCCTTCAGAGCAATTGAGAGGGGCTTTGGATGGGTTGGATATATCTAAAGTACAATGTTATTGTGTCTGCGAATTTGATGGAAAATCACAATTGGCAGCAGGAATCGAAATGTCCAAAATACTTGAAGAAGAATTAGCTGAAAATGAAGGTGTTGCGACCGCAAAATTATCGGATTATACCGCAAAATTATCGGATTATTATATAGATGGCTTTATTGGTATTTCATCTGGTGCATTAATAGCATCACATTTAGCTTTGGGCGGCCATGCAGCTGATATTGAAGAATCTTTGAGATCGTTGACCAGCAAGATGATTGCACCAAAAAGTCTCTCAGGATGTCTAGCTTGTGTTGGGAAAACTACTCAGCTAGCATCATATTTTATTGATTCTTCTAATGATGATTTTGATGATTCCGAAAAAATGGAAAATAATTATGATGGAATAGTGATGAACTCAGATGCTATAAGCGCAATCTCACATATCACTTCAGGAACAGATTATGACTTGAAATCTGGATTAACTATATTATCTACAAGTGAAAATCCTGATTTTTCAGAACAGGCTATCGCTGCGATAAAAGAAGCAGATAATGCCACTAAGAAGAATATGACAAAATTTGCATTTGATACGATATTGGATGCAGCGAAAACTGTCACATCTATTACTATGGGAGCGGCTGGCTCAAGAATTAATCAAACAGCAGCTCAGAAAGCCTTGGATATAATGACTAAAGTTGGAAAAGGGGCTGAAAGAATAGACAGTACCCTGAATAATACTTTATTTAAGCAAAACTTAACTAGAAATTTAGCAACGCCAACTGCCGAATGTCCTGTTTTAGTTATTGACTTAAAAGCAAAGACAGGAGATGGAAATGCTATAAAAACAACTATGTCACAAGAATTCAGAGACAATTTTGTAAAAGTAACCTATTTGACCGAGATTCCATTATCGCTATATCCAAGCAAAAAGCTGCCTTTTGAAACTATAGAGCGGCACATAGATCTTTCAATAAAAGATTGTATGCAAAGCATAAGGCTTGATAGCGCAAAAGCTACTGATATATTAACGGATTTTTTAACAGCTGTGAAACTGAAAAAATGTGAAACTGAAAAAACTGCTGAATAAATTTTGAATTACGCCACGTTTGTAAAAACGTGGCAAATTTTCATAAAAATTATAGTATTAATTTTTTATATCGTAGAGATTTTTATAAACTTTGTCCTTATTGACAACTAGAGGTAAGTTAATTTCTTTTGAGTCTGATATAGATGAGAGATATTTTATAGATTTCGAATAATCATTAAAGAGCGAAAGTTCAAATTTTCCTTTCATTTTCGGATAAGCTTTTTGTATTTTATCTTCAGAAAAACCGAACTCATGAGCTCCGACTTGAAATTTTATCATTTCAGGATCCTTTTTAGAGCCTTTAAATAGCAATTGTTCCTCATCTGTTGGAGATATTTGATTTATTGTTGCTAATATCCTTTTTATATAGTTTTTAAAAATTAAGAAGAATAAATTCTCATCTTGCGTTTCATTGTTAAGTAATTTTATAATGAAAATGTCTTTTGCGCTTGCAGGCAAAAATTTTATAACAATATGTTTATTATTTCCATCTTTTTCTAGAAATTTTTCCAAATCTTCAATTATGAATCTTGCGCAATGCAAACAGGAAGGAGCTATATAGATATATATTATATTTCCATCTGTTTTATTTCCTAAATGAATTTCGGTTATCAGTTGTTGGGTTTCAAAATTATCATTTAAATCATTAAAAATTTGTGAATTCGTTGAAAAAATAAAAAAGAAAGAGCATAACAATAATCTCAACAACATTTGTCAACTCTCAAAATATCCTACAACCATAGATATATTATAATATAATAAAATTAATTTTTAGTAAATTCTTGATCTTTTTGCGCAAATTGATCAAAATATATTTTAAAATCTTTGAAAACTTCCAGATAAAGTGATCTTTTAAAGTGAACAGAGAGTCTTATAATATTACCCGGACTCATCCATCTCCAAGAATCAAATTCACTATGTTCTGATGATTTTAAATTAATATCTTCATCTTTTCCTAAAAATCTCATTAAAAACCATTTTTGCCTTTGCCCAATAAAATTATGATCTTTTCTGCGTAACCCAAATGGGACTATATATTCCAGCCAGTTCGTTGTTTCTGCTATAATTTTGACATTATTTGTTCCTAATTCTTCATCAAGCTCACGCATAACTGCCTCAATTGGAGTTTCTCCTTCTTCAATTCCTCCCTGAGGCATTTGCCAAGGTTTTTTTAAAAACCAGGAAACCATTTTGGTGTTAATTGAGTTTCTTTTTCCTGCGAATATCTTATTTTGATCATTTAATAAAACCATTCCGACTCCTGATCTGAATTGGTCTTTATAAATGCTACTCATAAAAAATCTCTCTTTCTTATATTTTTTATTCTAACATAATGCGCTAAAAATATCAATCCCGTATAAAACATTGAAATTCGGAGATTCCAAAATTCATAAAATTCAATAAAATTTGAGAAAAATGAGAGCATCCATTTGTAAAAGAGGGCTAAAGATAGAACTATAATTAAGCAGACTATCAGCAAATAGATAAGTTAACTGTGCGTAAATTGGCCTTGTAATATTCAACTCCCCATCTTATTTAATTGCTCGTTTTTCCCTATCTTTTTTCTTATCCATATATCTTTTCACTTCACACAAATTTTTGGACTATTTAAAATAACTTATCTTTTTATGAAGAATCGCATACTTTTTTCAACAACAAATTGTCTGATTTTCTGGAAATTAGCTTCGGAAATATACGTATATACAACAGGAACAACAAAAATAGTAAACAAAGTTCCAACAGTCATTCCTCCAACAATAACCGCACCAAGAGGTATACGTATTTCGCAACCAGCACCTCTTGCCAATGCCAAAGGAAGCGCTCCCAAGACCATTGCAAATGTCGTCATCAAAATAGGGCGCAATCTCATAATAGCCGCTTCTTTTATTGCTTCTTTATGAGTTTTTCCTTTTTCCGAAAGTTTATTTGCAAAATCGACAATTAATATTCCGTGTTTTGTTATCAAACCTACCAAAGTCAAAAATCCTATATTAGAAAACATGTTAATCGTACTGTTTATACAAGCTAAGGTTATCACTCCTCCAACTAATGTCAAAGGCACAGTCAGCATTATAATAAAAGGATCTTTCCAGCTTTCGAATTGAGCCGCCATAACAAGATAAATGAAACTTAATGCCAACATAAATATCAATGCCATAGTGTTTGATTCTGTCAGGAACCTTTTAGTTTCATCTATAAATTCAATAAACACATCATCAGGTAATGTTTTGTGAGCGATATCTCTGATAATTTTTATAGCATCTCCAAGAGACGTTGTATCATTCAGAATCGGCATTATAGTATTGGCTCTTGTTCTGTTGTAACGATGTATTGAAACAGGACCGGATCTTGCATGGACATTAATTAATTCGGCTATAGGAACAAGCAATTCCTCTCTTTCCGAATAAGCTTTTACATATACATCAGTCAACTGTTCAGGAGATCTTTTATATTGCTGGTCGATTTCAACTAGAACGTCATAAATTTTATTGTCTTTTTTGAATTTTGTTGCCACACTTCCCTGCATCAATCCTGACAACGTATCGGATATTGTTCTTGGTTCTATATTCAAAGCAGATGCCTTATCACGTAATATTTCTATTGTGTAGTCTTCTGCTTCGTTTCTTGCAGACGAACGAACAGCTTGAACAATACCACTTGCATATATCTCGGAAACTAAATTATTTGATATTTCACGTAATTCCCTATGTGATTTGTTCCCTCTTACAACAAATGTGACTAATCTTGAACTGTCATCTCCGCCACCTCTTCCTGAACTAAATCTGACATCAATACCCGAAACTTCATTGCTTTTTTCTACGATTCCTTTCATAATTTCTTCTGTAGATTTTCCGCATTTGTCTTTTATAATAGCAACCCCTTCGAATGTCGGATTAGTAATGATATATTCCCTAGATTCTATTTCAGGGACTTGGGAAATAACTTTATCTATTGCATCGACATATCTTTGGGTAAAATTCAAAGTCGCTGTTTGAGGCCCATGCCCCTCATAACTGAACATTCCCACATCTTGATAAGGCTTTTGTTCGCTTGGCATAAAATAATAAATCGAGTATCCGAAAGCTGAAAATATAACAGCAATAAAAACTATGTATTTTCGTTTATCCAAAGCCTTGTCTAACAATGCAGAATATTTTTGTTCCAATACTTTTACAAAATGAGAAGCATCAAGTTTCTTCAAAAGATTTGTAAAAAACAGAGAAAACTTATGAGAATTTTGTTTTTCTTTTCCTTCCAAAACTCTAGAACACATCATAGGAGAAAGAGTCAATGCAACGAAACCTGATAATAAAACAGCTCCTGCTAATGTAATAGAGAATTCTTTCAGATATTTCCCAGTTTCTCCCTTTGCTAATGCCACTGGAGCATAAACAGCACAAAGCGTAAGTGTCATAGCAATAACAGCAAAACTGACTTCTTTTGTCCCTTCTATTGCGGCTTTTATTGGAGAAAGCCCTCGTTCTATATATTTATAAACATTTTCAAGAATGACAATAGCATCATCAACAACCAATCCTATTGCTAAAACCATACTCATCAAAGTCATACTATTAAGTGTAAAACCACATAAATACATAATAAATAATGAACCGATAAGCGATATAGGAACAGTAATCAAAGGAATAAGAGCGGCTCTAAATGATCGTAAAAACATGAAAACAACCAACACAACCAGAAGTACGGCTTCAAATATCGTGTGATAAACTTCATGTAATGATCGTTCTATAAAAGTCGTACTATCATATGCCACGCTGAATTTGATATCAGCGGGGATTTGCATTTGAAGTTCATCATATTTATCTTTTATTCCACGAGCGACTTGTATTGGGTTCGCTGAAGTTTGCGCTATAACAGATAAAGTAACAACTTTTTCACCATTAAATCTTGCCATTACTTTCTTATTACTCTTATCTAACTTTGCAATACCAATATCTTTCAGCCTTACAATATTATTTTTCTTGTTAACAATAGGAATCTCGTCAAATTCCTCAGGAGTTTGCAAATCCGCGATAGTAGTCACAACATATTCACGATCTTTATTAATAATCTTTCCTGCCGGACTTTCAACATTTTGCTTTTTCAATGCATTAATAACATCAATGACAGTTAAGTTATAAAAGGCCATTCTTTGCGGATCAAGAGAAATTGACATTTGATAATCTCCAGCTCCATAAACATCTATTCTTGCAACTCCAGGAACGGCTTCCAATGTGTGACTTATTTCGTTTTGTGCATAGGCATAAAGCTCACTTTCACTTAATTTCGAGCTTATTAAAGCAAGAGAGATTATGGATTTTTCATTGGATCCAGCTTTTGTTAAGATCGCTTCCTGCGCTGCGTCTGGGAATCTATCTCGCCATTTGCTCAATCTATCTCTGATATCATTTGTTGCAGAATCAAGATCTCTTCCATCTGCAATTTCAATAGAAACTTCACTTGTTTCACTACTACTTTTTGATTGGATTGATTCAATTCCTTCAATTCCGGCAACGGCTTCTTCAATAACTCTTGTGATTTGGCTTTCTATGATTTCAGGACCAGCTCCATGATATGACATTTTTATAGTAATATGATTTTTTTCCATTTTCGGATATTGGCGAACAGGAAGACGATCCCCTGTGACAAGCCCTAATAGAACAACTATTAATGTCAAAACCCAAGCAAAAACAGGTCTTTTTACACAAACCTCGGATAAAATCATTTTGATTTCTCCTTAGTTTTTTTAGAAGTTTTCCCTTTTTTAAACAAGCTTTTTATTTTATCCAATATAGATTTTTTCTGAACTTTTGTTTCTTTCTTTTCTTGAGGATTTTCTGCTTTTTCTTCGTCTAACTCATCTTTATTCAAAATCTTTGTTAAAGAACCTTCAGTTAATTTTAATTGTCCTGTTGTTACAACAATCTCACCGTCTTTCAAACCGGCAATAATTTCAGCTCCATTGATATCTTTTGCTCCAACCAACACACGTTTCCTATAAGCTCTTCCTTTGTCGTCAATAACCCAAACAAATTCAATAGCGCCTTCTCGATCAAGAGCATCTTCATCTATAAGAACCACATCATTTTTTTCACCGGTTATTAATTTCACATTTGCAAACATTCCATGTTTTAAATTTCCATTTTTATTTGGAATAATAGCGCGAACAAGAATACTATGATTTCTCGTATCTACTTCTGAATCAATAGCATCAACAGTGCCTGAAAAGACTTTGTCTTTAAAAGCATCAACAGTAATTTCAACATTCTGACCAACAGCAATGTCTTCAATATATTTCACAGGAACAAGAAACTCAACTCTAACCATTGAATTATCAACTATATCAACCAATTCTGTTTGCTGCTGAACAATATTTCCTGGAGAAACAGACCCTTTCATAATGCCAATAGTTCCATCAAAAGGCGCTTTAATAACTGTCCTTGAAAGCTGGAATGTGGCGTTATCAAGCTGGGCTTTTGCTGCATTCATCTGAGCCAATGCTTCGTCATAAGTTTTTCTTGAACCGACTTTTTTCTGATATAATTTATCCATACGTTCAAATTCAGCTTTTCGTAAGGTAAACTCTGCCTCAAATTTATTTTTTTCAGAAAGATAAAGATCATCTTCAAATTTAATCAATACATCACCTTTTTTGACATTTGATCCCTCAGTGAAAAGTATTTCATTAATTTTGCCAGGAATTTCAGATTTTATAACAACTTCTGCATTAGCTTTCAAAGTACCTATAGATTTCACTTCTCTCAATGTTGTTCCTGTTTTTGCTTTGCTTGCTTCAACTCCTATGAGCCTATCTCTTCCCATATCCATCAATTCATCATTAGATGATAAGACAATGCGGCAAACTCCTTTCATAGCAGGATTTAAAGATTTATACGTAATAAATAGAACTAAGACAGAAGATAATAAAACTATTGCCTGAGTTTTTAAGACTCCTTTGTTTTCATTAATAAAAAATCTCTTATTATTAGTGAATATAAATGATTTCCAAAATGAATAGGATGAAATCAATATTTCTTTGAGTTTATGCAGCATTTTTCGTTTTTTACAATACTTCCTAATTATATTGTATCATATTTTATTATAGTTTGCATAAAACATTTATAAGATTGGGAAATAGACTTAAAAATGTCTAAAATTTTATGGGACTTTTTATTTTTTGACATCTGGGAAATGTTGAGGATAT
>CAUDEV010000008.1 GCA_958448685.1 uncultured Alphaproteobacteria bacterium
CTATTTGACATGAATTTTAAAACAGTTTATTCTTATAAAGATTTAGTATTTTGGAGTATTTTGTGATGTTAAAAAGATTATTTTATTCACTGATATCCTTGATTATTTTATCCGTTCAAGTATTTTCAGCTGAAAGTTTAAAGCTTTCTGATTTTTATGATCATTCTATAATGAGAATATCCAAACGTGGAGCGTCCCCTATGACAATACGGCAGTGGAATAACTCGTTAATAGAAGATATTGTAGGTGATATGAGAATTTTTTCGTCTAAACAACAAAAAGGCATAGTATATTCCAGTAACAACTCGATATATAGAAAATTATCTGTAGTTACTAATGAATATCCTCATGTTGCCGTTGCTAGGGTTATTTATGAATCAAAAGGTCAGTTGTTAGCCTATCCAATACAAGCCATTTTTTCTTCAACAATACAACATGGAGTTAAGGAACGTTTTGATACGCGTTATCAAAGTGCAATAGAAGGTTTATTATATGGGATTGCTCCATATTCTGGCTCTCCATGTCGATTTGCTCATTCAGAGAGAGCTGTTGGAGTATATTTAAAAGAAAAACTAGGTGATATAGTAAAAGATAAAAATTCTAAATTTATACTTATATAAATAAAAACTTCTTTAATTCCTTGTAGTGATTGTAAAGATTTCTGGATGAAGTCAATAAAAATCGCCAAAAAAGTTGAAGAAAAAGAATATCTTGATTTCGGATTATCCACTAAGGATACAATCTCTATAGACTGGCTAAAATCACTAAGGGAAGGGTTTAAATGTCCTATAGCTGTAAGCATAAATAGTAGTGTTAAAGTAAATAGTGATGGGGAAGTAAAATCATCACAACCTGTTGAGCGCATTATTTAAATAAAGGAGAATAAATATGAAAAATCAATTAATATGGATATTTCTTTTAAGTATATTGGGGGAAACTTCTGCCATGGATAGCATACTTAAAAATCCACTGCCAAAAGAAACAAGTGCTTTGTACCACTTCCAAAAATGTGAAACATATGTAAAAGAAAAAAATCTGATAGCCAAATACTATCTGAATTCATGAAATCAATTCAAGATAAAGGTGACGATCCATGCAAAGATAGACAGCTAAAAGCAATAGCAATGAAATTAGGAGCCTCTGAGAGGACCTTGCAACAAATGTGGTGTGAGTATGGTTTAACTGACGAAGGCCATGAGTTTTTCTCAAAACAACCTATAACCAGCAAAAAGGACACGGCGAGACTTGTAACAGCTATTAGATCTGCATTAAGTGAATAGGAAGTGGCTTATTTAAGCCACTTCTTTACTATATATATTTTAAAACTTCTTCGAGATCTTCTTTCACATCAACAGATATAGCTTTTCCGACAACAGGAACTGCCCAAACATTCATTTCATTTTGGATAGCTCTTAATTGTTCCAAACGTTCTGTTTTTTCCAAAAATGATTGTGGTAATTTAATGAATTTTTTCAATGCGTGATATCTATACGCGTATATTCCAATATGAGAATAGAAATAATTTAATCCACTTGGAATAATATTTCTCGAGAAATAAATAGCTTTTCCTGGTTGATTATTTTCCATATTATTAAATATCACTTTTACCAAGTTTTCATTTTGAGCTTCAGATATATCGCTGTGTAATGAAACTGGAGTTGTTACATCAATATTTTCATTATCCTGCAGCACTTTTAATATATCAACAAGAATATTCCCATCAAAAACCGGATTATCGCCTTGTAAATTAATAATAAATTTAGGTTTTACATCTAAAGTTTCAACAGCTGCAAATATTCTATCAGATCCGGAAGGAAGGTTCGGGTCTGTGACAATTGCTTTCCCACCATATTCCTCAACTAAAATTTTCACTTCATCACAACAGCAAGCAACATAACATTCACACAAGTTTAATTTCTTAGCTCGTTCTAAAACATGAATTATCAAAGGTTTTCCATTGATTGGAGTAAGTATTTTTTTAGGAAATCTGGAAGAATTTAATCTTGCAGGAATAAAAATAGCAGCTGAATTATTTTTCATTTTATGTAATCCTGATAATAGGTTCTTTGCAGAATTTTAACAAAATTATAATGGTAAGGAAAGTACATTTTCAGGGATTTTCTTTGATAGAAGTCTCTATTTCACTGATTATCATAGGGATAATTTCGACAATTGGTATGAGTCAGCTGAATATAATGAATCGTGTTTATAGAACACAAAAAACGCAATCAAATATAGATTTTGTTGTGAAATCCATTGCGGCATTTTATCTCGCAAGCGACTGTAACAATATACCTTTTCCTTCAGATATGAAAAATAACATCGGCTATCAATCTAAAACTATGGAAAACTCATTCGGAATTATACCATTCAAAAGCCTTGGCATTATGGAAAAATTTGCGAAAAATGCCAAAGGGAAATGGTTGCTCTATAAAATGAATCCTAATTTCGGCAAAAACACTTTTTCTAATAAAACTCTTGGTATTTCAGGATTTTCTTCAGAAATTCCAGGAGATAAAGTTGCATTTATAATAAAATCTCAGAATGAGAAACATGAAGATGAAATAACAATTTGGTATAGTGAAAAAACATTTATATCAAACTTTGCAAATAACAAATTCCCAACATCAATTGATCAAAATCAGCATGAAGAAGTTGTATTTTAGTTTTTTCTGATCCTATAAATCTCTTCAAAACACGAGCGCCACATAATATAATGCAGCGCTTTTATTTTATGTTTAAGCTCTTACAGGTGCAGCACCAATTCTCAAAACAGCACCTTTTTTGAGGGTAGATGATCCATGAAAATCTACGTGACCTCCTAATGAGTTTATTTCACTATATATCTGTCTCAGAATCAAAATTTAACATTCCATTTTCAACATTTATAGGAACATGTATTTCTTGCTTTTCTTCAGGTCCAAATGTCATAACATGAGGTATATTTGACGATCCTTCATCTCCCTCACGATGAGAACCTATCGTCAAACTCCCATGTCTATAATTTGTCATATTCAAATGCAGGCCTAGATTCCCAGCAAACTCTAATGCATAGGAACTCTCTACACCTTGATCTCCTATTGAAAAAGTTAAGCTTGAAATATCATCAGATTTATTTATTATTCTCACAGTCTTATAAGCTCCTTCAGGATCCGGGGTTTCAGGATCAGCCCTTTCATCACCAAGATACAAGAGATCAGAATGAAGTTTAAGCATAGCCAAATCAGATGCATTTATGTCAGTTTCATAAACAGTAACAGTCGTAACTTTTTCCCCTAATTAGATATTAGGATTGAAATATCCTCCTTCATCAACAACCTTATATACCTTATTTACGTCACGAGCGGGATTAGCTGTTTTTATAGCAGTTGCCTTAGTTTCATCCGTTTCCTCTTGAATAGCTTTTCCAACGTGGTTATTGATAGTGTATCCGTGTGCAGTAGTCAGTTGTGGATATGGTTCTGAAGTAACCTCCGTATCAATAGATCCATAGTTATCAATATAAACATGATCGCCCGTACCAACACCCATACTCATGTTGACATAAACAGTAGCTCCTGATTCGATAGTTTTTGGCAAAGCACCAGTACTTGTACTCGCCATTGCTCCAGTGGATAACACCGCGACAATTAGTGTTGTTTTTAATAATTTATTCATAAAAACCTCCTTAAAAGTTATATTTACGTTATAGGGAAGCGTTTTCAAAACTTTTCTTCCCTATTTTCAATTCTAAAAAAAAGTTAATTTTCCGTTAACTATACTTAAAAATATTTAAGGAATACTTTAAGCGTCATGAAAAAGCCTTGCAAAAATTCCTAAAATTTTATGGGACTTTTTAAAATTTGACATATAAGGAGGATAATGTATATCCTGAAATTAAGGACACCAGATGACGTTCACAAACTTAATTATATTATTTTTTCGAAAGGAACGAAGAGATAGGAATTGATTTACGAAATTTAGTCAAGTCCGAAGAACGAGTGAAACGAAGTGTGACTTGACGAAATAAGAGTAAATCAATACAATCGTTTCTGCTTTTCGAAAATATAATATATTATGCAAGAGTCATATGGAAGGCGCGCGACGCGTGAAAATTAATAAGTATATCACACGCCACGATAGATTTAACCTTCTATACTAAGAAGTTTTTGAGGAGCATTTAATTCCTTTAGTCCTTCAATGGCTTTTCTTGAAAAAGCTGCTTTTATTCTTTCAAAAGCAGATATATATCTATCATCGTTCATTAAGTATAACATATATACTAAATAAACTGCATAATATACATCTTTGTTTTGTATAGCTATATCTATTTGATCTTTTTGATTAATATCTTTTTTTAACGGATCGAACTTCATAAGTTTTAAAAGACTTGCAAAACTCTGATGATTATACCTGCAAGCTGCTACTTCTCTCAAGAATAAGTTCCCATAATTATCTACGTAATAAGGAGTTACGTTAATATCAAGTAATAACTTTATTAAATCTTGATTATAAGTCATGATGGCTAATTGTAATGGGGTAATTCCAACAAATCCTGAATTACTATCTCTATTAAACTTTCTATAGTTATAATAACGTCTGTTCCATGATGAGTTTTTGAGTAAAGCTTCTTTAACAGGTGATATTAATTCAGGTTTTTCAGCTAGTACTATAACTAAAGAATGTAGATAAGTATTCCAGAATCCATTGAGCATATCGTCATTATCTCCTGGAACATGATCTATATACCATATTAGTAAATCAGGCTTGCTTTCAAGAGCTAGCTTAAGTGCCATAGTTCCGACAACTGGAGAATTTGTTCTTTTATCTCGTATTTTTAGAATATCATTTGTTAGACCACTATAGTTGTCATGTAAAGATAACCCATAAGCGTCATTTAATTTTGGATTTTGAGCTAATTCAATTTCTGCTCCTTTTATCATTTCTTCTATTTTTGCGATTGCATTAATTAAAAAGAAATGTTCCGGATTTTTTGAATTTAAAATCTTTATAAACTCTTCTGGAGTTTCAACTTTTATCCAAGCAGCTCTATTAATTTGATCCAAAGTTTTTATTTCTGCTGGAACGTTATATTTTATATTTTCATCAGAAAGAGCTGGAGCTTGATAGTCTTCTATAGATCTATAGCCTGGATTATATCTTTGATCAAAGATTCTATGAAAAAATGGAGATACCCTATGCTCATCTATTGTTGACACTTGTGTTGATATTTCAGTAAATAGCTTTTTAATTTCACTTTGAAGCTTATCTACTATTTCTTTAGAAAAGCCTGTCTGTGATAATATTTTTTCACTATCCGAGATTGTAATTTTGCCTTTAAATGTTAATACTCTATGAAAAGCTTCGGTTATTGTAGTAACTGTAGCCTTTAAAACCATAGGAACATTATACATTGGAGCTATTTTCGGCAAATTAATTTTAATTATTTCTGAAATCTTGTCTAAAGATTCTTCACTATTTAAAGAACTCTCATATAAGTCAATACGGCTATCTTGAACTGTTTTAGAAGTTTCTGGTTGTTTTTCAAAAATTGGTAATATTTTAGATTTTAGTTTCTCTATATTAGCAGAATTCATACCAGTTGTTCTAAAATCATCTAATATTTGGACTGCTTCATTAGGTTTATTTTTGAGCTTTTCTATAATAGTGTTTATAGTGCTCTGTCTAACATATTGAATGTTATACATCGGAAGCATTTGCGGTAATTCGCTATCTAATATAGAACGAACTTTATCTAGAACATACTGTTGATTTGTATTAGTTACAACTGCAATATCTGTATTGCTATTTAATGGAACCATACTAGCAATACTAGCGCTAGTTAAAATAGCAAACACGACTGTGACGTTTAATATTTTGTTCATTAATATTCTCCCCATAGAATTATCTTATTTCATGCTAACATATAATACGTTAGATAACAAGAGAAATTGTAGACGTTCAAACAGATATGAGACAAAAAAGGGTAAAGGAAAATAGTTATTTTGGATAACAAAAAAGTTTCCTAAAATATTATAAAAATGCTGAGAGATTGGTAAAATCATGGAAATTAATGCACAAACAAAAAGCAAAGATATTTGGGATCTCATAAGAAAAATAAGAACTGAACAAAAACTTATGGAAAAGCAAAGACATTGGTTATATGAATCATAGGAAGTTTACATCGTATGCAAGACGTCGTGAATTTAAGATTTATTCCCAGATGAAAACAGGAGAAAATGTACAAATAGATCATATAGCAAGAACATTAAATAGCTTTACATAGGCCATTCCTATTAACTCTATACAAGTCTATAAAGACAGTGAATTTATGAAAGATTTTAAAAAAACCTTACTGAAGATTAATAGAACTGTGGAGCGAACGAACTGTATTATTACAGAAGAATTTTTACATAAAATACTTGAGATTCCTTAGTTGTATATTAAATCTGTGTTAGGAGGCTCTCTTTTTGTCTCACTTCTTTTGAACTAATACATAATACAATTTCAAGATTGCTATTTTAGAAAATTTGTTGTACTCTAAATAACGATAAATTCTTTTAAAATTTTCTATGTCTGTTATTTGTTATTTGTTATCTCCAAGAGGATTTTGTTCCGGAGTTTCTCGTGCAGTGGATATGGCAAAGCAAATGTTAAAATTATATGGAACTATATATATAACAGAGGACATAATTCATAACAAAATTTTCATAAAGCAACTAGAAGAAAAAGGATTAATAAAATTCGATTCATTAGATGATATACCTGATGGCTCTGTTGTTATGTTTTCAGCGCATGGAGTTTCTCCTCAAGTTATTGAAAAAGCAGAATCGAAAGAATTAACAATAATTGATGGGACTTGCCCTATCGTGAAATCTATTCAAAATAGTGTGACAAAAGAATTCGAATCTGGAAAAAAGATAATTCTTATCGGGCACAGATCTCACGCTGAAATAATAGCCCTTCTGGGATATGCAGGAAATAAAGATACCTACGTTGTTTATGACGAGATAGATGTTGATTTACTTCCTGATTTTTCAAATGATGAAGTTGTGTATTTCACGCAAACTACCCTTGATTCAATAGTCGTAGAAAATGTAGTTAAGAAATTAAAAGAAAAAATTCCTCATATAAAATCAACAAATCCAGATAATATTTGTTATGCAACAAAAGAAAGACAAGATGCAGTGAGACGTATTGCTAGCTCGGTTGATTTGCTTATTGTTGTTGGCTCTTCTCATTCTTCAAATGCAAACAGACTGCGTGAAGTCGCTATTAGCGCAGGAGCCAAAGAAGCAATACTTATTGATTCGAAAGAGAATTTAACAAATTATAATTTTGATGGTATCGATAACATGGCGATTACTTCTGCAGCTTCGACTCCGGATGAAATAGTTCAAGATTTATTGGAATTTTTAAAACAGAAATTAGACATAGTTATAAAAGAGTTCAATACGCAAAATGAGTGAAAAAAATAACACAACTCAATTGACCCCTATGATGCAGCAATACTGCTCTTTAAAGGAGCAATATAAAGATTATCTCTTGTTTTATAGATTAGGTGATTTTTATGAATTGTTCTATGAGGATGCTTTAGTTGTTTCAAAAGAGTTAGGATTGGTTCTCACAAAACGTGCAGATGTTCCAATGTGCGGGGTTCCTTGGCATGCCTCTGAAATGTACTTAACAAAATTAGTTAAAGCTGGATTTAGGATTGCAATTTGTGAGCAACTAGAAACTCCTGAAGAAGCAAAGAAGAGAGGAGGAAGCAAGGCAACAGTTAAGCGTGATGTGACACGTATAATTACAAAAGGAACATTAATCGAGCAATCAATGCTATCTGAAAAATCCAATAACTTTCTCTTAGCAATTTCAAACTCTTCAAATAATAACTTAGCCATTGCGTACACGGATGTGTCCACAGGGAAGTTTCTTATAGAGGAAATAAGTAACAAAGATTTGCTTTCCTCGATTTCAAAGATTTCGCCTTCAGAAATAATCTGCTCTGACGACTTACTTTCTCAAAAAGAGTTTCTTGATATATTAAGCAATTATAAATCAATAATGCGTCCGATTCCTAACGCAAAATTTTCAAAGTTTTCTGTTTCAGATAGAATAACTAAATTTTTTGGAATTAGATTTTTAGATGTTTTTGGAAACTTATCAAAACAAGCACTAGAAGCAATAACTGCTATTGTTGAATATGTTTCTGAGGTTTATAAATCTGGAGATATTAAATTAGATTTTCCAAAATTGATAAAATCTTCGGATTATATGTATCTTGATAGTTTTACGAGAAAAAGCCTTGAATTGACAGTATCTCAGTCTGGTGACAAAAAATCTTCTTTACTTTCTAATATAGATAAAACCCTGACTTCACAAGGCGGCAGGATGCTTTCCAGATGGCTAATGGAACCTCTTACTAATATATCAAAAATCAATAAGAGACTCGATTTTGTTGAGTTTTTTATCAATCACAAAGAAGTATTAAACAAGCTGTCTGGGCTTTTTTCAGAATTTCCCGATGTTGAAAGATCCATATCTAGAATATTGTTAGATAAAGCCGGACCTAGAGATTTAAAATGTGTTTGTGCCGCATTGAAAAACTCTTTCCAGATAGGAGAAATACTTCAGAATTTTTCAATTTTTGATGGAATGAACTTATATTACACTGATTTGACATCCATTATTAATGATTTAAATTCCGCATTATCGGATAATCTACCATCCCTTGCAAGAGAAGGGAATTTTATAAAAAAGGGATATGACAAAGAGTTGGATGGATATATTGATATATTGGAAAATAGCGAATCAATAATAAAATCCCTTCAATTAAAGTATACGAAAGAAACAGGAATTCCTAACTTAAAAATTAAAAGTAATTCACTTATAGGTTATTTTATTGAATTTTCTCCGAATTTTGCGAAAAAAATTCCATATAACTTCATACATAGACAGTCTCTTGCTTCGAGTTTAAGATATACATCTGACGAACTTATAGATATAGCGGATAAGATTTATTCTGCAGAAACTAATGTCAAACAACGAGAGCTCACAATATTTAATGAGTTAATTGAAAAAGTATCAAAATTAAGCGATTTTATAAAAGAAATTTCGAATAATATTTCATTTTTAGATATTGTGACTTCGTTTGCTCGATTAGCTATCGAAAATAATTATATCAGGCCACAAATATGTGAAGAAAATATATTAAAAATAGAAAGAGGTAGACATCCAGTTGTTGAAAATAATTTGAAAAACAAAGGCGCTAACTTTATTGAAAATGATTGTGAAATTACATCAGATCATCCTGTTTCGATTTTAACAGGACCTAATATGGGAGGAAAGAGTACTTATCTCAGACAAAATGCAATTATTATAATTATGGCTCAAATCGGTTCTTTTATTCCGGCATCTTTTGCTAAAATAGGCATTGTGGATAGAATTTTCAGTCGTGTTGGGGCATCTGATGATATTTCTTCTGGCCGTTCAACATTTATGGTTGAAATGATTGAAACTGCAACGATTTTGCATAACGCAACGAAAAATTCTTTTGTTATATTGGATGAAATAGGAAGAGGTACTTCAACTTATGACGGATTGGCGATTGCTTGGGCTGTTATTGAAGAGATTGCAACAAGAATAAAATCTAGAACTATTTTCGCAACTCATTATCATGAATTAAAAGCTTTGGAAAAAACTTTGCCGGAAATTAATTTCTTAACTGTAGAAGTAAAAGAATGGAACAAAGATATCGTATTTTTACATAAAATAAAACCAGGGTTTGCAGATAAATCTTATGGTATTAATGTCGCAGGATTAGCCGGATTTCCAGAAAATGTTTTAAAAAAAGCAGAATCGTTGTTGGAAAAATTGACTTAATGTGATATAATATAAATATAAGGAGGTGTAAATGAATTCTGTCATTCTTAATAGCAAATTTGTTAATAAAAATTTTGACAATATTTATTATTTAAATCCATTTAATAGAAATTTTTTAACAAATTATGAAAAAGGAATTTCCGCAGAATTGTGCGCTCAAAAAATATTGGAATCTAAAGGATTTAAAATTCTTGGAAAAAGAATTAGAACTCATTATGGAGAAATAGATATATTAGCTCAAAAAGGACATGACCTTGTTGCTGTTGAAGTCAAACAACGAAAAACTCTAGCTGCAGCTAAAGCTTGCATAACAACACGACAACAACGCAGGATTTTAAATTCTTTGCTTTATATAATATCGGAAAGAAAAGAAATATTTGAAAACTATCGTATAGATGTGGTATGTTTAGATTCAGTTGGTAGATTTGAATATATTGAAAATGCATTTCAAATTGAAAATCTTATTGTTGCTTAATCTTCCTATTTTTATTACGGGATGTGTCCCTGTTATTGTTGGGGGAGGAATGGTCGCTGGAGGATATACTGCCCTTCGAGATAAAAATGTCGGAAACAGCTTGAGTGATACGAAAACTGATATGCTTATAAAGCAGAAACTTTATAAAATAGATCACAATTTATTTAGTCAGGTTTCTGTTGTCACTGATTATGGTTGCGTCCTACTGACTGGTAATGTCACTAATCCAGAATGGGTGAGTATTGCTGAACGTGAAGCTTGGTCTGTCAGAGGGGTTACAGAAGTTAATAATCATATAACGGTATCTGAGAATAATGATCCAGGACAGGTTGTGAAAGATGATTTTATTACTTCAACTTGTCGTTCTGCTTTAGTCTGCAAGAAAGAAGTACGTTCTGTTAATTATAAAATAAAAACTATGGACGGAATTGTTTATGTCCTAGGTATTGCTCGAACTCAAGAGGAACTGGATATTACACTTTCCACAATTCAGAAGATAAGTGGAGTAAAGAAAGTTGTTTCATATGTTAAAATTGGGTAAACAAATTTGGATTCATTAAAACATATAGCTTTTATAATGGATGGTAATTCTTCCTGGGCGACTTTGAATAATCGACCTAAAATGGAAGGTTATCTAAAAGGTATGCAAAATATGTCGAAAGTTATATTAGAGTTAAAAAACTTAAGTATAAAATATGCAACCTTTTACGCTTTTTCATCTGAGAATTGGAATCGTCCGAAATCTTGGGTATCTGAATTTATGAAACTGGCATTAAGTTTTTTTAGAAATGATCCTTCAATAAAAATAATTCGGAATGCTAATGCCAAATTAAAAATCATTGGTGACAAAACAAAACTTTCTCAAGAAATTCAAGATATTTTGACTGAACATGAAGAAAAAACAAAAGATAATACAGATATCATTGTTCAGTTAGCAATTAGTTATGGAGCTCGTGATGAAATCGTTCGATGTTTAAGGAATATATCCAAATTAGGTTTAGATATTTCTGAAGAGAATATTTCGAGTAACCTTGATACAGCTGGAATTCCCGATCCTGATATGATAATCAGAACAAGCGGGAAACAAAGATTGAGTAATTTTTTATTATGGCAGGCGACTTATAGCGAATTTTATTTTTCAGATTTACTTTGGCCTGATTTTGATAAAACAGAATTACAAAAAGCAATAAATGAATTTCAAAAAAGGAAGAGAACATATGGCAAATAATTTAATCTTGCGCATTATAAGTGCAATCATCATGATTGGAATTGTATTAATCTCCTTTCAAAACGCTTTCTTATTTCGTTTATTTATGGTGATCTGTACTGGGTTAATGATTTATGAATGGACTACGATCAATAAAAACAAGAAATCCCCTTTGTTTATATTTGGATTGTTATATATATTAATTCCAATGGCATTTTGGTTATTTTATTCAAAAAATAATGATTTTATAAACACTATAGATGGTATTGTATGGTGTTTCCTGGTCGTATGGTCATGTGATATATTTGCATATTTCGGCGGGAAGATTTTTAAAGGCCCAAAATTTGCACCAAAGATAAGTCCGAACAAAACATGGTCTGGGGTAATCTGTGGAAGTATTGCAGCTTTTATTGTTTCTTGGATATATATAGAGAAATATTTTTACAGTGATAACAAGTTAGTTATCGCGTCTATTATTATGATTAATGCTTCCATACTCGGCGACTTGTTGGAATCTAAAGTAAAAAGAGTATTGCAGGTAAAAGATACTGGAAATATTATTCCAGGACATGGTGGGATTTGCGATAGGCTTGATAGTTTCCTTTTGGTTACTTATGCGTTCATTATTATAAAATATATTTTATTATGAAAAATATAAGTATATTTGGTGCAACAGGCTCAATTGGCGAAAAGGCTTTAAAAATTGCGAAATCATCCGGTTTTGAAATAACTGCTATATCTGGAAATCGTAATTATAAAAAGCTCATAGAGCAAGCAAAATATTATCATCCTAAATATGTCTGCGTAACTGACGATAGAGTCTTTAAAATTGTAAACGAAGCTTTGCTAAATGAAAATATAAGAATAATTCCAAAAGAAGAAATAAATAATATTGCAAAACTGAAAACTGATTGTTGTGTTATGGCTATTTCAGGAATTGCTGGTTTGGAACCAACCTTTTCTTCTTTAGGAAACACAAAAAGATTAGCCTTAGCAACAAAGGAAGTAATCATTTCTGCCGGCGATTTATTAACTGATCTTGCCAAAAAAACAAAGACGGAAATAATACCAATTGATTCAGAACATAGTGCGATATTTCAATGTATTCAGTGTGAAAAGAAAGAATTTATCAATGAAATAATATTAACCGCCTCTGGAGGGCCTTTTGTTGATTTTGAAGAAAAAGATTTAGGAAAAGTTATGTTGTCTGATGCTTTGAAACATCCAAATTGGACAATGGGAAAGAAGATTACAATAGACAGTGCGACGTTGATAAATAAAGCCCTGGAAATAATTGAAGCTTCATATCTTTTTAAAATTCCAATAAATAACATAAAACCTCTTATTCACACTTCTTCAATAATTCATGGATTAGTAAAATTTAATGACGGATCTTATAAGGCCGCCTTATCTTTTCCTGATATGATACTTCCCATTTCATATGCCTTAAATTACCCAAACAGAATTGATTGTGCGTTACCTGATTTGGATTTTCGTAAATTGAAATCTTTAGATTTTAAAGAATTAAAACCGTGGCAAAAACGAAATATAGATTTAGCATATTATGCGTTCAAAGAGAAAAAAGTAATAGCTTTAAATGTAGCAAATGAATATACCGTAAATATGTTTCTAAAAGGCCAAATTAATTTTTGCGATATATATAAAATCATCTCCGATATATTAGAAAAATCATCAGAAGAAGACGCTTGTTCTCTAAACGACATAAAAGAAATATGTAGGAATTTGAAAAATACAATTTCTAAATTCTTTTAAAATCTCCGAAGTTATTTTAAATCTTTAGATTTCGAAAATTTTATTATTGGATTATAAACAATAAATTTTTGTAGGCGCGCGACGTGTGGTAAAATTAATAAGTATACCACGCGTCGCGCGCCTGAATAGCCTCTATAATTTCAGTATATCTTCAACATTTCTCCCATGTCAAAAAATAAAAAGTCCCATAAAATTTTAGGGAATTATAACAATTCCTCAATAACTTCCACAAATTTCTTTGTTACACCCGGAATTTGTAATTTTTTCAGATTATCTTGTATTAGAGCCTTTTCTTTTAAAATTCTTGAAAAAGCCATAGATAATTCAAGTTTCAAATCAGAATTTTCATTGATTACGATTGCCGCATTATGACTTTTTAGATATTTTGCATTAGCCAATTGATCTCCGTTAATTGACTTTGTATAAGGAATAAGAATTGCAGGTTTTGCAAAACCTATTATTTCAAAAATGCTTGAAGCTCCAGATCTAGAAATAACCATATCAGTATTTTTATAAAGTTCATCCATATTGTTAAAGAAATCTGAAACAGTATTCTCAATTCCAAATGCATCATACTGCGATTTTATAGTATCAATATCCTCACATCGTCCTTGATGAAAAACACGTAATTTAATTGTTTTAGACAAATCACCAATTGCTTGCACAATTTCGTTTGAAAACACTCTTGCTCCTTGGCTTCCTCCAAATATCAAAATCGTCAAAATACTATTTTCAGAATGAGGCAGATTTTGATATTGATTTTCAAAACGAGTTGGATTCCCAAGATGAATAACCTTGTTAGATTCCATGATACCTTTTGTTTTCGGAAATGATGTTATAACTAAACTCGCCATCTTAGAGAGTAATTTATTTGCCTTTCCTATAATAGCATTTTGTTCATGAATAATTGTTTTAATTCTCAGTAATTGAGCAGCTAAAACAAACGGAACTGAAGGATATCCCCCAAATCCAATAACCAATTTTGGCTTTAAATGTTTGGCTTCGCCTCTCTTCGAGCGCATGTGAAACACACTCAATATAACATTAAATATCAATGAAAAGTATAATTTTAACCTAAAAGAGGTGTTTATTTTTTGAATAATTGCACTATTTTGAAAATTACCTAAATATTTCAATCCTCTTTTATCCGTTACGAAAGTTATACTATAATTTTTCTTTTCGAGTTCTTTTGCCAAACAAACTGCCGGAAAAACATGCCCTCCAGTTCCTCCAGCTGCAATAACAATTTTTTCGTTTTTCATTTTTCTAAAGCAATCAATCCCGGAAGTTTATACCCTGCAACAAATTCGAGGAAAGCACCACCAGCGGTTGAAACAAATGTCATATCTTTTTTATAATCTCCAATTGAGGCTATTGTTTCTCCGCCTCCTATCACAGAAATTAAGTTTCCTGATTTTGTAAATTCAACAATAACTGGTGTAATCATTTTGGAGGAGTTATCAAAATTCGCAAATTCAAATGCTCCAATTGCTCCGTTCCATAATAATGTTTTCGTTTTCCTCAATATTTCTATAATTTTTGAAGTTGAACTACTCCCTATATCAAAACATGAATAACCATCCGGGATATCTTCTATCACATAATTATTTCCGGATTCATTAATATCCTTTGATGCAAGAAAATCAACAGGAAGTATGATTTCTGCAGCTGAATTTTTTAATATATCAAGAGCTGTTTCAAATTGATCCTTTTCAATCAAAGAAGATTTCATATCAAAACCTTTTGCAGCTAAGAATGTGCTAGCCATAGCCCCAGTTATGATTAAACAATCCGCCGTTTTGGAAATTTGCTTTAATACATCTATTTTTGAAGATACTTTCGAACCGCCTATAATAGCCGTAAATGGACGAGATATATTTTGTGTTACATTAGAAATACCTTCAATTTCTCTTTCTAAAGATTTTCCAGCAAATGATGGAATATGTTTTGTTATTGCCTCAACTGAAGAATGTGCCCTATGAGAAACTGAAAATGCATCATTTATATAAACATCTCCAAACTTCGCAAGTCTTTTTGCTAATTCGTCATTATTCTTTGTTTCTCCTTCATAAAATCTTAAGTTTTCTAACAAGGTTAATTTCGATTTTATAGAAGAAGGATCGATATCAAATATTGAAGATTTTTCAAAATATACATCCTTTCCTAAAACTTTTGAAACTTTATCCACTATATTTTGAAGTGAAAATTTTGGATTTGAAATATCTTCAAGTTTTGGTCGTTTATAATGAGAAATTAAGACAACATCCAAACCTAAATCTAACACACTTAGAACCGTATCTTTTACGGCATATACCCTTGACAAATCCTCGACATCAGAAGGTAAGTTCAGGTCAACTCTTATAATACAACGCTTTATAGAATCATTGCTCTTTATAAAATTTTCAAAATCTCTAAAATTTTTTATCATATTTCCCTCGTATTTTCTTTGAGCCAACTTAAGGTTAATTCATCATGTTTTAAATCATCTGCAAATGTCTCATAAACTTTCTTATGATAACGATTTAACCATTCTAATTCAAAGTTACTAAACATATCTTTTATAATCAATTTTCTACAAAATGGGATATAATTTAATGTTTCAAATTCAACAAATCCCTGTTTTATTGAATCCTTTGTCAAAAGCATGTTTTCTAAACGTATTCCAAAATCTTCACGATAGATTCCAGGCTCCACTGTCAAAACCATATCTTTCATAATTTCTTCCAGAGATATTGGCGAAATACGTGGATGTTCATGAACGTTCCCAAAGCTACCTATTCCATGCCCTGTTCCAAAATGATAATCATATCCTTTGTTCCATATGAAAAATCTCGCTATAGAATCGAGATAGCAGGCCTTTGAAGCATTTGGGAAACGCATAGATGAAAAGATAATAACAGAACGCAATACTGCAGAATAAATTACTCTCAACTCTTCATCTGGATTTTCTCCTCTATATATCGTTCTTGTCATATCTGTTGTTGAATTGGAAAAATGAGCTCCAGCATCAAGTAAAAATAATCCATTCGTATTAACTTCAGCGTTTCCACAAACTTTTGGATTATAATGGACGATTGACGTATTTTTTCCAAATGCAGAAATAGAATTAAAACTAAGTGAAACAAAATTATCATATCTTTTTAGATCATTTTCAAAGAATTCAGCTATTTCGATTTCCGTCGTCGCTTTCGCGTTTTCAACAAAAGCTAAGGTCTTTATGAATGATAAAGAAGCTTTCTTTGAAGCAATTTTTAAATTTTCTATCTCCGTTTTATTTTTCCTGGATTCAAATAGACCATAATTTACAGAAGAGGATTTTATTTCAAATCCGTTATCTTCAAATGCTTTCACAAAATAAAAAGCTGTTCTTGAAAAATCAAAATTAACAATCGATTTCTCTTTTGAACTAATAACTTTCTCAAAATCTTTAATATTAAAATATTGAAAATCTTCTGAAATATCCAACAATTCCAGATCAGAGAAAATAACAGGTTTTTGGTTTTTTTCAATAAATGCAACACAATTTGGCAAAACACATTTATCTTCAGTTGGAGCAATACGTATACCAAAAATCCATCCTATTGCAGCAGAATCTGTTAATAATAATGATTCTCCTTCTTCCAAAGTTTCTTGTATTTTATTAATTCGAGACTCTCTTGTTTCTCCCATACATTCAAGTCCGACCAAATATATTTTTTCATTAGATATTTCAAAAGATTTTAGAGGATAATTGTCTATTATTTTTAATTTTAAGTTTTTTGATTTCGCAATTTTTAAAACTTTTAAATAGGATTTATAAGTTATTGAAAATGGAGCAATAGCAAGAGTATCTCCAGATTTCAAGGTTTCCTCAATCATTTTCACTGTATCAAATTCAGGAAACTCTTTAATCGTCCAAATTTCATTGCTCGTTTGTTCAGATGCTTGTTTTGTATAACGTCCATCAACGGATAACAATGCTCTATTTTTGGACACAACAGCTCTTCCATTCGAACCAGAAAATCCAGAGATATACCTGACTCCTGACAATTCTGATTTAAAATTTCCAAAGAAGTTATTCATAGCAACTAATATTGCATCAGCTTTTATGCTATCTAAAAATTTTCTTAGTTCTTTCAAATTCGATTCAAAATTCATAATATTTCCCTTCTATACATTTTTGAAACTTTATCCAAATCTAAGAGTTCTTTTAAAATTTGTTCTAAATCTTTTAAATATATCATATTAGGTCCATCACAAGGAGCCTTATCAGGATTTTCATGAACTTCCATGAAAATGCCTGCAATTCTAACAGCTATTGCGGCTCTTGCTAATATTGGGGCAAATCTGCGATCTCCTCCTGATGAGTCTCCATTTGCTGAAGGAAATTGAACAGAGTGAGTCGCATCAAATATCACAGGATATCCTGTTTGTTTCATAATTGCCAATCCTCTGAAATCTGACACCAAGTTATTATAGCCAAAACATGTTCCTCTGTCACAGACCATTATATTTTTTGCTCCGAAATATTCCAATTTTTTTACAACGTTCTTCATGTCATTTGGAGAAATAAACTGCCCTTTTTTCACATGTATTGCTTTTCCTGTCTTTGCTGCGGCTTCAAGCATATCCGTTTGTCTACATAAAAAAGCTGGTATTTGAAGAACATCAGCAACTTTAGCTACTATCTCACACTGCTGAGGCAAATGAACATCTGTCAAAATTGGTACGTTAAATTCATCCTTGACTTTTTGAAGTATTTCTAGTCCCTCGTCAATGCCAACTCCTCGTTTTCCTGAAATACTGCTTCTATTTGCTTTATCAAATGATGATTTGTAAATGAAATTGATTTCTAATTTATCGCAAATTTGTTTTATTTTTTCGCATACATAAAAAGCATGATCCAAAGATTCAATTGCACATGGTCCTCCTATGAATGAGAACTTTAAATCATTTGAGATTTCCAAATTGTTAACAAAGCAAGATTTCACAGATTTTCTCGGAAAAAGAACTTTATAGAAATTATACTGCACTTATCCCGATTCGTCAATTGACACGGTTTTTGTTTTCCTTGTCAATTGATAACGCTCCACTTGGTTTGGCTTAAAATTTTAATAAGTCGTCGTCATCATATTTCTTATCTGAAGTATCAGAATGGTTAGAACTTGAAGAACTTACAGAAGATGTAGTATCCGGATTTCTTGGTTTTAGCGATTTAGAAAATGTGAATCTTCCTGATTGAACTGAAGTTGTCGAAAGTGTATTAAAATCAAAATTAGGTTTAGATCCTGAATGTCTTACCTCCTTCTGAGGCATAGTCGGTACAAAAGTTGGGTACTTACTTTCCATGTCACCTAATTTTTGAACCATAATTTGTAATTGTTGCTCAAGTATAGATACTTTATCAGTCAATTCTGCTATTTTTCTATTTTGTTCCGTCAATACATCACGAAAGCTTAAGGCAGCATTTCGCGTTAATTGATCAAGACTATTTTCTGTCGCAAATGCTCCAGAAATCAAAGCCGGTGTTAATAAAACTAATTTGAAAATCTTCATATTTCCTTCCCCAAATAATTAAGTATTAAAAATCCCCTTTAGTTATATTTTAACACATATTAAGACTTATTAGCAAACTTTTTAAATCTTTGCTTTCTTTTGAAGGAAAAAAATAGGCAGGATAATAAAAAACATCATAATAACAGAAAAAGCGCAAGCCATAGGCCAATCTAAATTTGTGAAAAACTCGGTCCATAAAACTCGACCAAATGTTATAACGTTGGATCCACCTAATAATTCCGGAATAATAAACTCTCCAATAGTTGTCGCAAAAACAAGAATAGCTCCTGAAAAAATACCAGAATAAGTGAGACGAAAAGTAATAAACCAAAAAGCCTTTGTCCTAGAACATCCAAGATCGAATGCTGATTCAATATATGATCGATCAACTTTTTCCAAAATTGAATAAACTGGAAATATCATAAAAGGCAAATAACAGAAAACAAGGCCTAAACACACTATATAATAATTTCCAATGAATTGTATTGGAGCATTTATAATTCCCCATTTCATAAGAGTCGTATTTACTATTCCATTGGTACTTAATAAATTCATCCATCCATACACCCGAATAAGAAACGATGTCCAAAAAGGAAGAGAAACAAGAAGAAGCAATAAAGATTTTGTTTTTCTTTCTGCACTATGAATACCATACGCCATAGGATAACCCAATAAAAGACATATGATTGTCGTAATAAAAGATAATATTATAGAATTTTTAAACGCCAGGAGATAATAATGATTTTCCCAAAAACTTATATAATTCTTAAAATTTATTTTTATTTCGATTAAATATGATCCTATGCAATTAAAAAATTTCGCAAATGGAGGCATTGCAAATTGCATTTCAGAAAAACTAATTTTCAGAATGATAATCATTGGAATCAAGAAAAATAAAACCATCCAGAGTATTGGCAAGAAAGCTGTCAGAAATCTTCCTTTACTATCACTATATTTATGCGGATCTTGAGGAACTACACGTTGTTTTTTTAATCCAAAAAGAACTCCAGATTGTAATATTTTTATTTTCATGACGTCAACACCAAACTATTTTCTGATCTCCAAAATAGAAAAACTTCATCCTCCCATTGAAAATCTCTTTCAGATATACGCAATAAATTAGGTAATGTTGCCATAACAATTTTCCCTGATTCTAATTGAATATAATAAATAGATATATCACCTAAATAAGCGATTTCTTTTATAATTCCTCGCGTCCAATTCCTTGGATAAGATGGTCTTATTGAAGAAATCATCAGTTTTTCAGGTCTTATGGCAAATGTTATATTTGATCCTTTCGGAATAACCCCTGTGTGAGCAGCATAACACAAACAATCCATTGCTGGTGTTTCTATCAAAACATGGTCTAAATCTTGTTCAACAACAACTCCTTCAAATAAATTAATGCTTCCAACAAATTCAGCAACATATCTTGAATTAGGAAATTCATAAATATCATGAGGCACACCAACTTGACGTATTTTTCCATCATGCATAATTGCTATACGAGTCGACATTGTCATTGCTTCTTCTTGATCATGAGTAACTAAAATAAATGTAACCCCAATTTTCTCCTGAATATTTACTAATTCAAATTGAGTTTGTTCTCGAAGTTTTTTGTCAAGAGCGGCCATAGGTTCATCAAGAAGAAGCAATTTAGGCCTTTTTACCAAACTTCTAGCTAAGGCTACCCTTTGTTTTTGGCCACCTGACAATTGATCAGGCTTTCTATCTTCATATCCTGAAAGCTGTAGTAAACTTAAAGCTTCCTTCATACGATCATTGATGGCTGTTTTTCCAAGACCTTCTTGTTTTAAACCAAAAATTATATTCTCCGCAACTGTCATATGAGGAAACAATGCATAAGATTGAAAAACCATATTGACAGGACGTTTATATGGTGGCCAATTTGTCACATCTATCCCATCAATCAGTATTCGGCCAGATGTTGGTTTTTCGAAACCAGCTAATATCCTAAGAAGCGTCGTTTTTCCACATCCTGACTTTCCCAAGATAGAGAATAATTCACCTTTATAAATAGAAAGAGAAATATTTTTTAAAGGAGTAATATCGTTATAAACTTTTGTTACTTCTTCTATTTGGATATAAGGATCCATATTTAAATCTTCCCAAGGCTCACTAGTATTTCTTTTTAATATCGGCTGCGTTGGAAAAATCATATAAAGCTCAATAGAAATTATATGAACATATTATAGCCTATATGGCAAAAATAAAACAACAATAGTTTCCAAAAGAGATCAACAAATATACTAATTTTCAAATATTTCATCTGCCATATCAAAGACTTCCCTAATAGTATTTAAAAAATTAATTTTCTGTCTTATTTTTGAAGCGTTTTTACCTCCATGGCAATAATACATCATAATACGACGTGACATTTTTATTGCTGTTGATGTTTCATAAAATTCAAACATATAATTCAGGTGTTTTATCAAAATATTTTTCTTTTCAATATCAGATATAATCGCATGTTGAATATTTCCAGTTTTCATAAAATTATCTATATCTTTCAATATCCAAGGACGTCCTAGAGCACCTCGGCCTATCATAACTCCATCTGCCTGGCTTTCTTGAAGAGCTATATTGACGGAGTTTATGTCAATAATGTCTCCATTTACGATCACGGGAATATTCACTGCATTTTTTACTTTTCCTACTTCTGTCCAATTGGCTTTTCCTGAATAAAGTTGTGATCTAGTCCTTCCATGAACTGAAATCATTTGTATTCCTTCTTGTTCTGCAATTTTAGCAATTTCTATTGCATTTTTATGTTCCATATCCCATCCAAGACGTATTTTCAAAGTAACCGGAATAGGAACGGATTGTACGACGGATTGGATTATATCTGCCGCTAACTTTTCATTTTTCATCAATGCAGAACCAGCCTCAGATTTAACTATTTTTTTGACTGGACATCCCATATTTATATCAAGAAATTTAGCTCCGAGATCATAGCTTAATTTAGCTGCCTGAGCCATAACTTTCGGATCCCCACCAACAAGCTGAACAGAAGTCAATTCATCATCTGCGTTGTCCATCATTTTATGCGTTCGTTTAACGTTTCTAATAACAGCTTGACTTGCGACCATTTCACTATACATTAAGAAATTTCCAATCTCTCGAACTATTTTACGAAAAGGAAGATCTGTCACTCCTGCCATTGGAGCCAATATCACTCTGCTTTTGAGTTTTGTATTTCCAAGAATTAAGTCTTTCATAATTCCCATTTATAATGAACTGGAATTCAAAGTGCTTTTTTTCGTTATTGCTAAAACTATCCCTAAACTAATAGCAGTTGCAAGCATAGAACTTCCACCATAACTTATGAAAGGAAGAGTCATTCCTTTCGTTGGGATTAAATTAAGAGCCGTACAAATATTAATTAAGACTTGCAATGTAATCTGAAATAATATTCCAAATACTGCCGTAAAATTAAACAATCCAGAGCTTTTCATAATTTGTGATACAGATCTGATTATTAGAATTATAAACAAGGCAATTATCAACACACAAACAATAAATCCGAATTCTTCACCAATAACAGAAAAGACAAAATCAGAATGAGAATCAGGTAATAACGTTTTTATAACACCTTCCCCTGGTCCTTTTCCCCAAAGTCCTCCGTTTTTAAAAGCTTCTATAGATTTTTGAATCTGATATAAGTCAGTATCTCCATCAACAGGCAATAAAAATTTATCTATTCTACTCGCAAAATGTGGCAATATAAAATATAGTCCCACAAGCGATCCTATGGATAGAAGGGTGAAACCTATAATCATAAATATTGATAATCCAGATATAAAAAGTTGAGCGAACCAAGTTAATACCAATACCACACTCATTCCTACATCTGGTTGAAACAAAAGTAAAGGGACAATCAAAGCCATACAAATTGCAGATAACATAATTCCAGGAAATTGGCGATCTCTATATTGTTCTGAAATTAACCAAGCTATTAAAACGGCTAGGGTTGGTTTCAAAAATTCAGAAGGTTGAAGTGAAAATCCGAATAAACTAATCCAACGCCTTGCTCCCTTTATTTCAACGCCAAAAATTAATGTGCAAATTATCAAACCGATACAAATAAAATATCCGATTAATGCCAATCTTCTGATATGCCGTACTTGAAGAAATGATATGAACACCATTATTAAAACAGCTATCGGAACTATTAATATATGCTGCTTCACGAAATAAAAAGGAGGCAAACCTAATTTCATAGCAACAGCTGGAGTTGATGCAATGCTAACCCAAATTCCTATTGCCAATAAAGCAAGCGCTACTGAGAGGGTAACTCTGTCGATTGACATCAACCAACGCTTGAGTAATCCAGATAATCCCAAAGCCATTTTATTTCAATCCTTTCACTAATTCTGAGAAAATTTCTCCTCTTTCCTCAAAACTTTTAAATTGATCAAAACTAGCACACATAGGGGATAATAAAACAACTGAAGTTCCTCTTTCCTCAATTGCATCTCTATAAGCTAAATTTAAAGCACTTTCCATAGTTTTACATTTTACAAGTTTCTTTTGTCCTTTAAAAGTTCCTTCAAACTCATCCATTGATTCTCCAAAAAGATAAATCTTTTGAACTTCGCTTAAATAATCTTTTATATATGGCATAGGATCAGTTTTCTTGCTTCTTCCTCCAACTAACCAATATATCTTATAGCCAATGAACGTAGCCAATGCTCTGGCTGCAGATCCTGGATTCGTCGCTTTGCTATCATTTACAAATAACACGTGCTTTATTTTCCTGATGATATTTAATCTATGAGGAAGCGGTTGAAATGAACGGATATTTTTTAATATTTCTGCGGAAGATAAACCTAATTTTTTACAAACAGCATATGCAAATTCTATATTCTGGAAATTATGTAGCCCTTTTAAATTATCTAAACCGGATAAATCTATAACAAGTTTTTGACTTTCAGAATCGAATAAAGTATTTTCCAAAATCTGAATATCTGCATCTTTATTTTGTTTCGTTGAAATTGTTATAACGTTTTCCTTATTTGCATATTTCTTTGTTGTGTATTCATCTTCAAGAGAAATTATTTTACATTTAGCATTCTCGAGAGCCGCATGTTTCGATTCTATATAATTTTCGAAACTACCGTGAAAATCCAAATGATCTGGCTCAATATTAATAACCCCTGCTATTTCAAAATCCAAATATTTCGAAGAAGCGAGTTCATAAGATGACATTTCCAAAACATACCACTCAGATTTTTGAAGCTCAAAATATGGTACCCCTATATTTCCCCCCATTTGAACCGAAAATCCGGAATTTTTCAATATATGATAAACCAAAGCCGTTGTTGTGGATTTTCCATTCGTTCCAGTTATCGCTATCAGTTTCGCATTTGGGTTATAAACTCTAAAAACATCAAATGTTGAAATAACAGATATATTCCTGTCGTTTGCTTCTTTAATAATAGGATGACAATTGTGAGCCATTGAATGAACTGAAGGGCTTTTTATCACTAAATCAATTTTTCCCCAATTATTAGAATCAAATTTATCCGGAATATTTTCATTTAAATCATCAAAAACTTTCAGATTTAGATTTTTAGATTTTAGAAAATTATAAACTGATTTTCCGGAGATACCATATCCAACAATTAATATACATTTATAGGAATCTATATCTATCATGCGGAGTTTTTCATATCTCATCTTGAAAATTATTTTAGTATGAAAAGTTAAAACACTCAAGGATATAATTCGGATTTATAAAACAAAGTCAACAAATGATTTTATAAACCCTAGTAAAAATCTTTAAAATTTTATGGGACTTTTTATTTTTTGACATGGGGAAGATGTTGAAGATATACTGAAAATATAGAGGATATTCAGGCGCGCGACGTGTGGTATCCTTGATATTTTACCACACGTCGCGCGCACTCCAGTATGAATCAATATATATTATATTTTTGAAAGGCGGAAACGATTTTATTGATTTACTCCCATTTCGTCAAGTCTCGTTCGTTTCACTCACTCTTTTGACTTGACTAAATTTCGTAAATCAATCCCTTTTTTCTCGTTCCTTTCGAAAAAATAATATAAATGCGGGGATAACAAACGACACACTCAAACTCACTATGACTATGGCGCCAACTTAATAACAACTATTATCAACTTTTAGGAGTAATTTATGAGAATTTATATGACAATTTGGGGTGGTGAAAAGGACGTTAGGCTTAAACAAATTAGGTTTGATAACCGCCACATTGATGATCACAAAAAACCAGAGATTTTTATTAGAATTAATAAGAAATATGAAAAATATTTTATGCGTCCTCAACTTATGAAACTTCATGACAAGCATGGTAAGACCTTGTTTTTGGCTATGGAATGCCGTTTAAATTTCAGGTGTTATGAATCTGATATGGATGATTATAATGGAATCGAAATTGTGGCGCGTGACCTTCGGATTCCGGGGATTGGCACGCCTTCGAAGCATTATATCGAAAAGCTTTTGACAAATGTTTGTAATGTGAAATTTGCGCGTCATGTACCTTCCAAAAAAGAGATTCGTGAGGAAAAACGTCGTGAGGAGATGATCAAAATCCTGAAGGAACGCGATGCGCCAAGGAAGAAAATGGAACATCGGCTTCGTATGCGGAGCTTTCCAGTTTTTCTGAAACGTATAAATTATCACGGGTATTTTCTGAGAATTGTCGTGAAAAATCGTTTGGTATTTAAGGATAAAGAATGTAAAGCTTTATCAATTATTCCTGAAGTCCCAGCATTATCTCCGACATAGGCGCTGGCAACGCGAATAGATTTATGAAGCGAGAGATCTGGGGCGCCAAAGTCCGCATTTCAAAGCGCGGATAATAACAGGCGCGGCGTGTGGTGTGTTTTTTATTTTACCACACGCCGCGCTCCCAAGAAACGCTCCCAAATAAACCCTTTCACCTTCGGGATGGATGGTTAAGTTAACCCTTAGACATATCGCGAATGGAGCACGATTTGCGACGTATATAAATAAGGTGTGGCACGAAAGCGTGAATTAGAAAGATGGCCTCACCGGAAAACTTCATTGACACCGCAGAGACACCTCCAGCGCTTTCGGTAGACATCGTGAATCGAAA
>CAUDEV010000009.1 GCA_958448685.1 uncultured Alphaproteobacteria bacterium
CTAAATTTCGTAAATCAATCCCTTTCTCCTCGTTCCTTTCGAAAAAAATAATATAGTATCCTTTAACCTTTTAGCAATCTTTATTTAAATAACTATCAACTTTTAGGAGTAATTTATGAGAATTTATATGACAATTTGGGGTGGTGAAAAGGATGTCAAACTTAAGCAGATTAAGTTTGATAACTGCTGTATTGATGATCACAAAAAACCAGAAATTTTTATTAGACTTGATAAGAAATATGAGGAATGTTTTATGCGCCCTCAGCTTATGAAACTTCATGATAAGTACGGGAAAACCTTGTTTTTGGCTATGGAATGTTGGTTGAATTTCAGGTGTTATGAATCTGATATGAACAATTATAATGGCATTGAAATTGTGGCGAGAGATCTTAGGATTCCGGGGATTGGATCTCCTTCAAAACATTATATCGAGAAACTTTTGATGAATGTTTGTAATGTGAAGTTTGCACGTCATGTGATGTCGAAAAAAGAGATTCGTGAGGAAAAACGTCGTGAGGAGATGATCAAAATACTGAAGGAACACGATGCGCCAAGGAAGAAAATGGAACAAAGGCTTCGTATGAGGAGTTTCCCAGTTTTTCTAAAACGTATAAATTATCATGGGTATTTTCTGAGAATTGTTGTGAGAAATAGATTGGTATTTAAGGATAAAGAATGTAAAGCTTTATCAATTATTTCTGAAGTTCCAGCATTATCCCCGACATAGGCGCTAGCAACGCGAATATATGGATTTATAAAGCGAGAGATCTGGGGCGCTAAAATCCGCTTTTCAAAATGCAGATAATAGCAGGCGCGACGTGTGGTATAATATTAAAGATATCACACGCCGCGCCCCAAGAATCTCTTTCAATAACCCTTCCACCTTCGGGATGGTGGATGTTAGTTAACCCTTAGACATATCGCAGATGGAGCACGATTTGCGACGTATATAAATAAAGTGTGGCACGGAAGCGTGAATTAGAAAGAAGACCTCACCGGAAAACTTCATTGACACCGCAGGGACACCTATAGCGCTTTCGGTAGACATAACATATCAAAGTGGTGTAGAATTACAGAAATAAGTTGAGAAAAATTTTAAATGAATTCTGAATTAACAGAGCTGTTATCTGATTCCATTGTTGATTTGCCTATTGCTTTTGCAACTTGGAAAACGCAAGGCGCAGAAATATTTGTATCTGATAGATTGAAACAAATAATAAAGGTAAACACAAATATTTTGAATCCATATGATTTTGTGAAGAGTATGCAAAAGATATTTGGTTCATTTTTGAATATCTCTGTTGAAAAAGTATCTCAACCTGATTTCTTCGGAAATTATTCTTCCACAGTTAATATTTTGGGTCAGGAATATACTTTGAAACTTTCTTTCAATAGGACGAAACAGGTTTATATATTTTTGATTGATCATAAAATTGAAAAGAATTTGGACAACAATTTAGCTGAAATTCTTGATAATCTTCCAATTTATATTTGGCAAAAGAATAAAGATTTGAAATTAACTTATTGCAACAAGCCCTATGCTGATGCGTTAGAATCAACAAAAGAAAGTGCAATAAAAAATAACTTAAGATTAATTCCGCAATCGAAGAATTCAGTTTATATCGATCATAGTCTTTATTTAACAAAACCTAAAAAATTAACTGAGCATATTATAATCAACGGTTCCAGAAGGTTAATTTCCATTGAAGAAACTCCCTTTTTAGGAAAGGAAAAATCAACAGGAATAGCGATTGATATAACAGAAAGAGAAGAGCTCGAAAAAAGCTATAAAAATTATAAAAAACAAACAGAAGACACTTTAAATAATATATCTGTTCCAGTTGCTGTTTTTGATGAAAATAGTATTTTGATTTTTGCGAATGAAGCTTTGATAAATCTCTTTTCTATTGAAAAACTGGATATTTCTGAAAATTGCAAATTCGCAGATATCATTGATTATATCCTGAGTAATAATTCTTTATTAATGACAGAAGACATAGCAAAATATAAAGAAATCACTAAGGACTTGTTTCAAACTATTATCGAACCTTATCATACAAACCTACAGCTTGCAAATGGAAAAATTTTCAATGTTAATATAACCCCAAATCAGGCTGGAGGCTTAATATTCGTATTTGAGGATGTTTCAGATAGAATTACATTAGAAAGAAAATTAAATTCGATATCATCAATTCAAGGAGAAATATTGAATTATTTATCTGAAGGTGTTGTTGTTTTTGGATCTGATAATAAAATAAAAATTGCGAACCAATTCTTAGCAAAACTATTGCAACTTCCTGAAAATCAAGATTTTAAAGAACTTCACATTTCTGACTATTTTAAATCTGCAAAAAATATCTTCGGTTCAAAAGAAGAATTTGAATTTTGGATTTCAAAGTTGATTAATAAAATAGCAAAAAGATCTGAATTTTCCGAAACATTAAATTTACAATCAGGGCAATTTATAAAATATGAATATATACCTCTTCCTGAAGGATTTAATTTAATAAGATTCTCAGAAATTACGGATAGTATAAATCTTGAAAAAGTACAAAATGAAAAGACAGAATTACTTAATCAAATAGACGAGACAAAATCTAGTTTAATTTCAAATATATCTCGTGAAATAAAATCACCCTTGCAGACTGCTTCAGGATTTGCGGAAGTTCTTTATAATAAATACTTTGGAGAATTAAATGAAAAACAACTCGGGTATTGCCGAGGAATAATAGAGTCAATTGAAACTTTAATAAATATCTCTGATTCTGTTATAAATCTTGCTAATCTGGAGTCAGGAATTTTGAAACTAAAATATGAAGAAACTGATTTATCGAAATTTATAAATGAATTGGCTGATACATTTTCAAAACAAATACATACTCAAAATATCAAAATAAAATCCGAATTTAATACGCAAGATTTTATGGTTTTTATTGATAGAAAAATAATGCAACAAGTCTGTTATCAAATAATAAATAAAATACGACAAAATGCATCAAAACAAATAATTGTTTCTATTGCTGTTAATGTTCCAGAAAATATGCCAGATTATTTTAATTTTATGATGAAAACTCAAAACGTTGTATTGGATAACTCGGATGTACAAAAAATAAATGATGTTTTAATTAACGATTTAAAAAGCAATGTCTTGAATACCTCTTTAGATTTTGGTTTGATATTTGCGAATAAAGCTATCAGATCACATAATGGGAAAATGTTCTTAAAATCAGATGACAAAGAAACAATCATAACTTGTTGTCTGCCTATAAAACAATTTTTGCAATAAACAAATTCTGAACATGCGCATGATAATCTTTTAGATCAAGATAATCGTTTGTGAAAAATAGTTATTTGAGGCAACAAAAATATTTGTAAATTATAAAAAGGAGGCTTTATGCAAATAAAGTATCCGCACAAGAATAAACTATATTGTTCTTACCAGAAAATACAAAATCCGGAGACCATCCAAAAGTTTTTGTAAAAATATGATTTATACAGCAGAAAAAATTTCTTTAAAAGAGGTTCGTCAAAATATAGTTGGTATTATAAAAACACATGTAGGGAATTTACTCGATATTCTTTCTCAAGAAATTGGTGAATGCTTCCAGCAAGTTATAGTTAATTACAAGAAATACTACAATAAGATTATCAACCTAAATACAACCTATCGGAACAACTAGTGTTTCAGCATTCAGAGGAATTAATTTATCGGATAAACATACAATAGCCCCTGTTCCTCTCTTTGTTGGAGACCATCCAGAGATTTGTGTAAATAGGAAATAAAGAGGTAAGATAGAATAGAAAATAAAAATATGAAAGAAATGAATTACGAAATGAAAACTACAAAAGAAGAGAAAGCCAAAAATGAACAGCTAAAGGCAATGGCTGTATCTATATTACAAGGCAGAGGCAAGGATTTAGCCGCAGTTCATGACGTCTTGAATATTAAATCAAACACTTGTTCTAGATTGAAAAATTTTTGACAATTTAAATCGAAATTCGGAATAAATGGGGATTTATCAGAAGATTCAAATTTTTCTGATTGTGAAAATCCTTGAAGGTCTAATATTGCTATACGTCCTGCTAAAGATTCAGATACCCCTTTCATCAAATGAAATTGCTGTGATCCAGTTAACCAAAATTGGCCTCTGTCATCGGATTGATCAACGATTATCTTTATATATTGAAACAATTGTGGGACCTTTTGAATTTCATCAATTAAAATAGGAAGCTTATAAGTTTGAAAGAATAATGCCGGATCATTTTGCGCTAACGAACAAGCCATCACATCATCTAAAGAAACAAATGTCCGATTCGCTTCTATTAAATTTCTAAATAATGTAGTCTTGCCAACTTGCCTGGGACCATTGATTAATACAACCTTGAAAGAGGTAGAAGCTTCTAAAATTTTTTTTGACAGAGTTCTTTGAAAAAACTTTGCATAAATTATTCATAATCTTTTTATCTAATTTTATCAGAATTTAATATTTTTCTCAATTCAATTGCAAATATTTTACGTTTCAAACGTTTCTCAATTCCCAGACAACAATCTTTTCCCACGATGTTTCAAAGAGCCATCGCCATTGACATATGAATATAGAGTGGCTGTTGTAATGTTTAGTTTCTTCGCAACTTCTGATGCAATTGACTTTGGATCGCTCATTGCTGCAATCGCTATTTTTAATGCTGAGACGTCCATTTTCCTTGGTCTTCCTCCCATACGTCCTCTAGCTCTCGCTGCCTGAAGACCTGTTTTTCTCTCTATTATCAGCTCTCTCAAACTCAGCAAGTGAGGCAAATATCCCAAAAACTAATCGGCCATTCGGAGTTATTGTATCAATTTGGGCTTCCTCCTCTATCAAAACCTTGAATCCTATGTTTTTTTGAGACAATTCATCTATCGTTGTAATAAGACTCTTCAAATCTCTTCCAACTTTATCTAATTTCCAAACGACTAACGTATTTCCAGGTGGTAAAGCCTTCAGACATTGAGCAAGTCCAGGTCTTGCATCATTTTTTCCTGAAGCCATGTCGTAATAAATACGATTTCGGTCAACTCAGGCTTCTATAAGAGCATCTCTTTGTAAATCTAAATTTTGCGAACCATCGTGTTTCGATACTCGCATATAACCTATTAACATTTTTCAAAAACGTCGCTAAATAATATAGATTCAGCACAGCAAAGTTAGTGTTGATTAATCAACGGGTTTATTTATAATAATTCGATACTCCTCCTTTCAATTTTATAACCACTAAAAAAACGGAGGCTTATTAAACATACTAAAGGATACGAATGATAGTATCATGTTGATCTATCACGTTATATTATAACTACAAGATATTTTTTAAACAAAGAATATAGCAGTTAGTCCTGAACAATGCATAAACCCCATGCCCTATCTCTGTCCAAAGCCAATCATTTTCGAATATGACTATTATAATAAAGAAGACGATTTAATTGAACTTCGATATTAGAGTACTTTTTGAAAATCTTTTGAAATGAAGTTGTCATAAAAGTCTTAGATAATGAATGAAATTATTCAGTTTTATTAAGATATCATTGATGATAGGGGAGATACGATTAATAAAATCGTTTAAATTGATATTGGTAGCATGTTTTTTAATAAGAAGGGCGGAGATGTGTTTAAAAATAGATAACTATTTTGTAAAAAACTTACATTAACATAACGTTATGTTTTTAAAGTCTTGTTACGTTTCTTATAAATTCTTTACTTCTAAGATCTGCAATTATCATACTCAATTGAGCTATATCTTTCACATCTAGTTCTATTTGAATTTGTACGAAATTTTCAAATTTTTCTCCGATTTTCAAATTTGTTATATCCGCATATCTTTTTTCAATTATTTCTGCTATATTCGCAAGATTTCCTGCAGCATAGATAGTTAATATACTCAATTTAGCAGGATATTTTACCTTATCAGAAATGCTATCCATTTGCCAATTTAAAGAAATTATTTTTGCCTCAGTTGAATCTTCCTGATCAAGCAAAACATGACATTCTTCTATATGAATTTCAACGCCTCGATCTTTATAAACTACTCCAACAATTTTATCTCCAGGAACAGGTGTACAACAATTAATTGGAAGTATTGGAACATTTGGAAGACCTATTATTGGAAGTGTTTTCTGTTTATCGGTTTTATCTTCTTGAGTTAGTTCTATTTTTGTGTTCTTTAATTTATTATAAGATTCTAAAATTTCATGCATTGTGATTTCTGACGAACCTATAGCAAAGAAGAAAGCTGGGGTACTTTCCTTTTTGAAAATATTTTTTAGTAATGATAAATCTGAATTTGTAAGTTCTATATTATGTCTTTTAAAAAATTCTTCGAAATTCGTTTTTCCTATCATTTCAATTTGTTCTTTTTCCATTGCATTCAATGCTTTTTTCAAAGCACTTTTGGCTCTTATTGTTATGATAAACGATTCCCAAGATTCTTGAGGAACCGCTTTTGGGTCAGTAAAAATTTCAATTTGATCTCCGTTTTCTATAACTGTTTTTAAAGGAGCTTCTTTATCATTAATTTTTGCCCCAACAGCATGATTCCCAACATCTGAATGAATAAAATACGCAAAGTCTAGAACTGTTGCTCCTTTGGGCATTGAAACAATTTTGCCTTTTGGTGTAATACAAAATATTGTATTAGAAGATATTTCAGTTTTTGAATTTTCTAGAAATTCTTCCATTCCGGTTGTATTTTCCAAAACTTGAACCAGTTTATTAAGCCATTTCTGATTTAATGTATCTTTTTTCTTTTCTGTGTTACCAGATTTATAATCCCAATGCGCTGCTATACCATATTCTGCGATAAGATGCATTTCTTTTGTTCGAATTTGCACTTCAATACGCTTATTTAATGGCCCAATAACACAAGTATGAAGAGATTGATAGCTATTGTTTTTTGGAGTACTTATATAATCTCGAAATCTCCCAGGAACTACTAAATAATTCCTGTGAATTATCCCAAGAACTTGATAACACTGAGGAACTGTATCAACTATTATTCTAAAGGCCATAATATCTGAAAGTTGATCAAATGAAATGTTTCTTACATTCATTTTTTCCCAAATAGAATATGGTGTTTTTAATCTTCCAGAAATTGTGCAATCGATGTTTAATCCTTTCGTCAACTCGAGTAATTTAGAACTTATTGAAGAAATAATTTCCTCTGAAGATTCATAAAGATTTTTTAACCGGCTTTTTATTGAATTATAAATATCAGGATATAATTCCATAAATGCAATATCCTGCATTTCATCTTTTATCGTAATAATTCCAATTCTCTCAGCGAGAGGTGAATAAACTTCTAAGGTTTCTTTTGCTATAAATTGCCTTCTAGATATACTTTTTTTAAATTTTAAAGTTCGCATATTATGCAGTCTATCCGCTAACTTTATAATTAACACTCTGATATCAGATGCAGCTGATATAAGTAGCTTTTTAAAATTTTCCGTTTGTTTTTCCGCAAGTAATGATAACTCAAATTTTGATAATTTAGTCACTCCATTGACTATATTTGCAATTTGCGTTCCAAACAAAGTTTCTATTTCTTCAATCGTGGCATTGGTATCTTCAACTGTGTCATGAAGTATTCCAGCAATTATAGTATCCTGATCCATTTTCAAAGAAATTAAAATACTCGCAACTCCAATAGGATGAGAAATATATGGCTCTCCGGATTCTCTCAGTTGGGTTCCGTGTTTGTCTAAAGCAAACATATAAGCTTTTGTTATTAAGTCTTCATCAACCTTATTTGTATAAGACTTTATTTCGGAAATTATATTTTGTGGAGATTTTAATTGCAATTCCAATCCGATAAAGACTTATCCCTATTATTAAGTTTAAATCTTTATTGTAAAAAATTCCTTAAAATTTTAGCAATATTCTGAAAAATTTCTTGGCCGAATTAAAATTTTTGCTAAGACACTTTTACTAAGAAGGAATTTATAGTATAATAAAACTGTTCTTTGAAAAAGCCATATTGATATATAAATTTAATCAAGCCACAAGAGTTTTTCCTCCGTGACTTGCTTGTATAAAAATTAGAATTTATTCCCAAATTAATTCGGAAACAGAGAAAATACTTTTATGTTCTTCCGTACGTAATTTGTTTGCGAGAAATAGTATTTTCAAATCAGAATAGGGTTTGTTATTAACCAAATATTTTTCATCAGAAAAATGTGGGTTATTTTCTGGATTAATTTTAGAAATGGAATATCCCCTGTTTTTTAAATAATTTAATATATCTATAAATGTATTATTTTTGTTGCAAATACGTGGTTTAGGTTGTTCTAAAGAAAGTGTTTTATTATATCTCAGTTCTTCAGGTTTTGCTTTTATAACCTTAATAATTTTCCATCGTCTAGTTCTTATTCCTGAGCGACTTAGAAATTTATTAACTGCGCTGGGGGATCTTCCTATTTCATTTGCAAGAGTTTTTACTAATTTTCCTTCAGAAAATCCGGACCGTAATATATCTATTTCTTTTTTTGTCCAACTTTTTGATTTCATTTTTTCTTTTCAAAAAATAACCTCTATATAAATATGTTTACAAATAAATTCACTTTTATCAAAATAAAAATAGTCCCATAAAATTTTAGATAATTTTCTTAGTTAAAATGTAAGTATTCCAAAATTTATTTGCAAAAACAACAAAAGAATATATAAAAAAGAATCTTGATTCAAGCATCAAAAGATATAAATCCGAATGTTTATTCCAAGCAAGGATTAAATATATTGCTCCAATAATCGTAAGTGAAAATTTTATTGTTGAACTCATTTTTTTACTAAAAATAGAATCGAACAATATTAGAGCATAAATTGATTGCAAAGCTAACGAAACATGATACTGAAATTTCCCAGCAATCCAGCAATTGATAAGAGAAAAAACGAAAGCAGTTATCAAAAGTATTAAATTCGTATTATTTTCATTATTTAATTTTCTAGATATGTACTTGAAAAGTAATATAAAACTCAAAGAAAATATTGGTGTTATGATAACATCTCTTGCAAAATGATATCCAGCAAAAACCATGGTAGTGCCTGTTATAATCCAGAAAGCTAGGAGAATAACTCTGAGTAAATTATTTTTGTTTTTCAAAATCATCCAGATATAAAATATCGATTGGAAATTCATATGCCCACTTGGAAAACTATAACAATTTGCCCTGCAGGTTTCAGGAAGAGGTAACTTAAAAATTTCTTTCAAAATTGAGTTATAAAGCATTGTCAAAAACATTAAACATATCATTTCTTTATATTGCTTATCTTTATTCGAAAATATATAAAGCATACAAGAAACTGCCATAATAAAATATGTATTAAAAATCGAAAGAAATTCTTTGGAAACATAAGTCAAATCAATCATTTTCTTACTCCATAGGTTCGGTTAATTCAAGGGGGTTTTCATTTCCTATTTCCATTCCAAGGGCCCTTAATTTATTGGAAGTGGGAAGTATCTTTTTATCTATAAACGAAGTTATTTTATCATATTCTTCGATATTTTTTTGAAGTTTTTTAGCAAAATCTTTTGAATTATCAATTAGCTTTAATAGCTGATAATACATATCCTTTCCAACTTTTCCTATTTCTTTCGCGTTTTTAGTAACAGCTTCTTGTTTCCAAGAAAAAGATATAGCTTTTAAAATTGCGATTAATGTTATTGGCGTTGAAATTATCACTTTTTCTTGAACCCCAAATTCTATTAATGAAGAATCTTTTTTTATTGCAGAACTGAAAAAAGACTCTCCAGGAAGAAACATAATAACAAATTCAGGAGTTGGGGAAAACAAATCCCAGTAGTTTTTTTGAGATAATTTTCTTATATGAGATTTTAAGTTTTTAGTATGTTGCTCAAGGAATGATTCATTACCGGTATTTATAGCTTGCATATAAGCATCTGTTGGCGCTTTTGAGTCAACTATAATATTTCTGTTTCCTGGAAGTTTTATGATCATATCAGGCCTTAAACGACTATCATCCGCTTGCTTTTGCTCTATGAAATCGCAATAATTCATCATTCCCGTCAATTCAACAACACGTCTCAATTGCATTTCTCCCCACTGACCTGTTATTAATGGGTTTGAGAGGGCCTTATTTAAAGCGGAAGTTTCTTTTTGCATTTCTTGCTGATATAACATCAAGTCCTTTACTTGCTGCTTCAATTCACCATATGCATCCACTCTTGCTTTTTCGATTTGTGAAACTTGGTTATCAAAATGAGACAAAGTTTCTTGAATAGGTTTTATTAAGTTAACAAATCCGTTTTGTTTTTTATCAAATTCAATCTTTTCAACAGATAAAACTTTGTCAAAAGTCTCTTTTGCTAAATTTAAAAAATTTTCATGATTTTTAATTAGTATCTCATTTGATATGTTTTTAAACCTATCTTCAAGCTGAAGTTGAGATTTAAAAATCGCTCGGTCATTTTTTATTGTTTCTTTTAAACTGAAATTTTTCTTTAAAAGAATCAGGAGAATTATAAAAAATACTAAGATAACTCCCAATAATATAACTTCAGACGGATTTAATGTTATCATTTTGAAAAATTAAAAATGACTTACCATAATTATAGTGCATGCAAAGATAAATTTAAAATATTTTTACTATTAAATACCCCCTTTTAGGGGGAGTTTTCTTTTTCAATGAAGTTGTAAATTTACAACATTGACACAATCAGAAAATATGTTTATTATAAATAATAAGGTAAGGTTTTTAGGGGTTAAATATTGTTTATACAATATTTATAAGTATTTTTATCTAAGGAAAGGTATACTATGGAGAATACAGAATTGAAATTAAATAACAGTGAAAGAACCGTTTGTGAAGTATGGACAAGAGTTATGGGATATTATCGTCCAACATCAGCTTTCAATAAAGGAAAACAAAGCGAATATAAAGATAGACTTTGCTTCAAAGAAAATTCCGATTGCAAAGAATGCAATTCAAAACAAGCAGCTTAGTATTTTAATAAAATCTGCGATTAAACTAATCGTGGATTTTTTAGGAGAGATGCCAGAGTGGTTGAATGGGGCGGTCTCGAAAACCGTTATACGAGTTTCGTATCGGGGGTTCGAATCCCTCTCTCTCCGCCATATCCCAATTAAAAACATTAAAATAAAAGAAATACGGGGTTATAAACTTGGTGCGGATGAAGGGACTTGAACCCCCACGACGTTAGTCACAAGAACCTAAATCTTGCGTGTCTGCCAATTTCACCACATCCGCTTAATATCCAGTCTATCAATTTAATTTCCTTTTTTCAAGATAGATTTTTAAATTGAAAAATTTTATATTTTGGTGTAAAATATTTTTTTAAGAGCTATAGTTTTAGTTATGCAAAGATTATCATTTTTTTCATTTTTAAAACATTCAATACCAAAAACTATTTGGGCTATTGGGATTTCTTCTTTATTAATTAACTTAGCTACCTCAGTTGTTTTTTCTGGATCTGCATTATATTTAAAAACCGTCTTGGGTGTCGCTGTTTCGACAATAGGCCTTATTGAAGCAATTGTTGAAGGAATTGCATACAGTATTCGAATTTTTTCAGGAATAATCAGTGATTATTTCAAAAAAAGAAAAATCTTAATGATCATCGGATTTATAATGCTGACAATTTCAAAACCTTTATTAGCTTTTTCAAAAACCTTCATGGGAATATTTCTTGCAAGGGCAATAGACAGAATAGGAAATGGCATTCAAGCAACTCCAAGAGAGGCATTAATTAGTGATTCATCGCCAAAAGAAATAAAAGGCGCATGTTTCGGACTTCGTCAAAGTCTAGCGCTCATTGGGTCTACTCTTGGTGGTCTTTTTGGAATTGTAGTTATGTTCCTATCAAAAAATAATTTTCAGCTATTGTTTTTATTAGCTGGGATCCCCGCATTAATCGCCGTCGTTATATTGACTATATTCGTCAAAGAAAAACAATCTGAAAACAATATTAAGAATAAAAGAAGGAAAATAAAACTCAATGACCTTATACTTTTAGGCTGGCGTTTTTGGATTTTAATGCTTGTTGTAATTATTTTCATGTTCGGAAGATTTAGCGAAGTTTTTATATCCCTACACGCTTGTGGAAATTTCGGTCTAAATCTAGCATACGGAACAGCTATCACCATGATTTTTAATCTCCTTTCAACAATTGTTGCTTATCCAACAGGGAAATTATCCGATAAAATCGATCGAACCTCAGTATTATTAATTGGATTTGTGTTTTTATTCTTAGCTCATATATCTATGGGTTTTGCAACAAACCTTATATGGATTTTTTTCGGAACCGTGCTTTGGGGAATTCAAAGGGGTATGAATGATAGTTTATTTTCAACACTGATTTCAGATTATATCCCGAAAGAATTGAGAGGAACTGGATTCGGAGTTTATTATCTCATTGTTTCAGCATCAACAGCTTTTGCCACTATCATAGCTGGAATAATATCTCAGAAAAGTGGAGAAGGCATGGCATTTATTTGTGGATCTGTATTTGCCACCGTAGCAATATGCCTTCTCATTGCATTTCGCAAAAAATTAAAAAACAATTCCTCCGTAAATTAGCTATCTATTGGAATATAATGTCTCCATTTAAAATGAAGGCCCCCTGCGTACCAGACTCATTAACTTCAAGAGTTAAGTTGTCTTGTTTTTCCAAAGTTCCTTCTATTTGTAAATCTGTGACTTTTGAACTTGCGTTCTTTCCTTCCCCTGAAATTGTTTGAACTCCGTCTTCTATGATTTTTATTGAAGATATCGTAGCATTTTTCTCTGGAGTTTTAACTCGAATATCCCCGCTTCCACTAATAATAAATTTCTTCTCTCCAGCCTGCGTTAACTCTTCTAAAAATATGTCTTTGTTATTTTCTACACAGCCTTTTATATCTATTATTGCACTACCTTTTGCTGTTATTGTTCCGGAGTTGGAAAAAGTGTTAGCGTCTAATATACACAATTTACTGTTTGGTTCTAATTTCAATGTTGCCGTTTCAGCTATATAAGATGTGCTTCCAATGGCATATGAAATATTTAATAAAAGTGCCATTGACAAATTAAATAATAAATGTTTCATAAAAACCTCCAAAAATTAGTTATCTATTAACTATATATTAGTATATAACAAAATGATTAATAATTTATTAACAAAAATATAAGAACTATTTAAGTTTTAATAAATTAAAGTATTTCCAGTCATTTCCAAAGGTTTTTCTAATTCGAGCATATGCAAAACAGTTGGTGCAATATCTGCAAGTGTTCCATCTTTTTTTATCGGTTTTATTTCAGGGATAACAATAAATGGGACTAAAGCACAAGTGTGAGTTTTTTGAGGAGTTCCATCTTCATTTATCATATTTTCAGCGTTTCCATGATCCGCAGTTAAAATTGTTATATAATTTGTTTCTTTTGCTTTTTGGAGTAATTCCTTTATATGAATATCTAAATTTCTTAAAGCTTGTTTCGTCGCTTCAAAATCGCCTGTATGACCTATCATATCAGGATTAGCAAAATTTGCAATTATAACCTGATACTTTGATTCTTCCAATGCTTTTAGTAAATTTTCCGTAATTTCATTTGCAGACATATCTGGAGTTTCTGAATAATCTTTCACTTTTGGAGATGGAATTAATATACGATCTTCTTTTTCATATTGAATTTCTTTTCCTCCATTGAAAAAGTATGTCACATGCGCATATTTCTCAGTTTCAGCAATACGCAATTGACTAATTTCATTTTTAGCTAAAACTTCCCCGAGAGTATTTGAGACTTCCTGAGTTGGAAACAAAGAACCTGCACGACTGTCAATTTCTTCTCCACAATCAACCATATTCAAGAGAGAAAAGCCTTTATCCAAAATCATTTTATTTATTTGCTTTATTCTATCCGTGCGAAAATTCAACATCCAAAATAGATCTGACTTGTTTGCGCCATTATAATTATTGACAATAATTGGAGGAATTGTTTCATCATTTATACCTTTGTCATAAAAACTTTGAATAATATTTAAAGGATCATTTGATTTGTATTCCGCCTTTCCTTTTGTTATTGCGTCATAAGCTATAGCTGTTCTATCAAGCTTCTTGTCCCGGTCCATAGCATAGAACCTTCCTTGAATTGTCGCTATTTCAGAAATATTTAATTTGTTTTGATTTAATGCTAGTTCCAATGTTGAATAAGCATCTCTAAAACCAACATCTCGACCATCTAGAAACAAATGAGCTTTAATTTTTATTTTCCTTTTTCTCAAAAAATCAATTGCCCAGAAAAAGTGATTTAACTCAGAATGAACTCCTCCATTTGAAAATAGTCCCATAAGATGACAAACTTTATTTTCTCCGTTTTTAAAAAAAGTATTCAACAAAAGAATATTCTCTATTTCATGGTTTTTTATTGCGTCATTTATACGTGGAAGTTTTTGTTTTAATACTCTTCCGGAACCTATTGTCAAATGTCCGACTTCAGAATTTCCAAATTGACCTTCCGGTAATCCAACGCTTTCTCCAGAGGCTTTTAGAAACACAGTATTTTCAGAATTAACTAATTTCATTATATTTGTAGCTTCTAATGTTGCATTTCCAAATTCAGATTTACTATATCCAAATCCGTCCATTATACAAAGAAATATTTTTTTCATTATTAATTTTGAAAGATACCCATGTTTTTATTATAACATGTAATTTTATAAATAATAAGATTATATTATATCGACGCCATCGGAGAAATTTAGAACATTGATTCCAATTGCAACGCAACCAAATATTTTCACACGAATAGATCCAGGAAAACTATTGTAAACCTCAATTCCTTTCTCTATTTCATTATTTTCCAAGAATGGAAGCATGTTTTTTACGCCTTCAAAACTTAACATCTCTCGAAAAGTTCGATACACATGTTTAAAGGAAATTAAACCATAAATATATTGATTATTATGCAAATCATATAACACTATAGTTTCACCAATTTCCATTTTTTGACAACTATAATTATTTACTCGTCCTTCAGCCGTTTTTATTCCATTTTTTATCCAGGTTAAATAAGGTCTTGATTTTGTATTTATTATAGACAAATTGTGTTTTGCTTTAGGAAATTTTGAATTCATAATATCACTTGAAATAATTCGGGAGTGCTGCTTTCTTAGAAAATAGTTTCCCTGCTCTTGTCAAAAATGAAATCTCTGAAGAATGAAGATTTAAATAATTATCCTTTAATCCTCCATACTTTTTATCACCTATTATTGGATATCCTATCGAAGCCAAATGTACTCTGATTTGATGAGTTCGCCCTGTTTTAGGAATTGCTTCTATTAAAGTTCTATTTTTACTCAAATGTTTCACTACTTTAAAATCCGTTATTGCTTCTTTCCCATTTTCAAAATCAATAATGACCGTTTCCTTATTTCTCGTGAGAGGCTTTGAAATCCTCCCTTGAATGTTCTCTAATTTCCCTGAAACAATAGCATAATACTTCTTTTGGATTTGCTTTGTTTGAAATAAATGAAGCATATATCTGGAAGTTTCTAGATTTTTCGTGAGAACAGTGATACCACTGGTCTCTTTGTCTATCCTGTGAGCTAATCTTAAATTCGGATTATATGCCTTTGCCATAACATCCACAGCTATATTTGTTTTTGATCCAAGCTGCACAGCTAACCCAGCAGATTTATTTATTATAACTAAATCAGAATCTTCATAGATTATCATATCTTTGAATTTTGAAACATATTTTGAATAATCTGTCAGACTTTTTTCCTTTTCATTGCAATAAATATTTGCAAAAGCCCGGCATATAGCGGGATGAACAAATATATTATCTTTAGATGTAACTTTATCAGAAGCAGATGCACGCTTTCCATTAACAAGTATATCCTTATTACGAAGAGCCTTTTCAATCATAGATTGTGGTATTAACTTCCCATATTCTCTTTTTATATATTTATCTAATCTCGATTCTTCAAAATTCATTAATTATTAGTGAAAAATATAAGTGCATTTTAATTATATCATCAAATTTAAAATTCGTCGATCAGCTTTTTGGCTCTTTCAATAACATATTTAGATTCTATGGTTTCCAGTTCTTTGCCTTTTAAATAAATTTTTGCAATCCCTGGAGAAAAGCCAAAAATTCCAATATCTGCCACTTTTGCTTCTCCGATACCATTCACAACACATCCCAAAATAGAAATTCTTAAAGGCTTTTTTATATCTTGACAATATTCTTCAAGAGATTTTGAAATTTCCATAACGTTTATACCAGTTCTCGCGCAAGTCGGACAAGATATAATGTTTACACTATTTTTTAATAATCCCAGAGATTTTAAGATTTGTTTACCAACTTTTACCTCTTCTCTTATATCTGCAGATAACGAAACTCTTATAGTATCCCCAATGCCATCTGTTAACAATGATCCTATTCCAATTGCTGATTTTATTGTTCCTGAGAATAATGTTCCAGATTCTGTTATTCCAAGATGAAGTGGATAATCAATTAACTTACTTAGCTTCCTATAGGCTAGTATTGAGTTTCTCACGTCGGAAGACTTTACACTAACTTTAAAGTTATAAAAATCTAAATCTTCAAGTTTTTTACAGTTCCTAACAGCGCTTTCAACAATTGCATCAACAGAAGGTTCTTTATATTTTTCCAAAATATCTTTTTCAACTGATCCTGAATTTATGCCAATTCTTATTGCAACATTATAATCTTTCGCAGCTTTTACTATCTCTTTTATACCATAATCCGGCGTGTTTCCCGGATTTATACGCACACAAAGTGCCCCTGATTCAATAGCCTCAATTGCCCGCTTATAATTAAAATGTATATCTGCTATAATTGGAATCCGAGAATTTTTTACAATTTCTTTCAAAGCCAGCGCAGAATCTTTTGTTGGACATGAAACTCGTATTAAATCGCAGCCTAATTCAGCAACAGAATTTATTTGATTAAGTGTTGCTTTTATATCTTCTGTATTTGTGTTTGTCATCGTTTGAACTGTTATATCAGCTCCTCCTCCAATTTTTACATTTCCGATTGTAATTTGTTTTTTAGAAGACATATTTTGCGCGCGCTGCGTGATATCTTTTATATTATATCACGTGGCGCGCTTGTTGTTCAATACTGTATCACAATCTTATGAACTAATACATAATCATTAAATAAGCTTGACATTTTTAAAATACTATGATAGTCTTATAAAAGAGGAAGGTTAATTATATATTTTATGAGCAAAGATATGACTAATAATTTAGGAAAAATTTTAATAACTATATTTGGAATTATTACTTTTGGATTTGTTTTTTGCTATGGTATTGGAGTGTTTAAATCTCGCAATTTATACATTGCAACGAACGGAGTTTCTATCAGACATGTTGAATCTGACGAAGCTATTTGGAATTTAAAAATAATCGCAGAAGCTAATACAACAAAAGAAGCCATAAATAAATTGCAAACAGATAAGAAAGTTCTATTGAAATTTTTAAAAGATTCCGGATTTTCTCAACAAGAAATATCAGAAGAATCAGTGACAATAGAAGATAATTTTAGATATTCTTCCGATAACAATAAAGCGCGATTTTCTGCGAGAACAGCATTTTGTATTCAATCTCAAAATTTGGAAGCTATAAAAAATTCAGCCTTAAAAATCTCAGAATTGATGGAAAAGAATATATGGCCTGAAAGTAAAATCAGATATCTTTATAAAGATATGAATAAGTTAAGAATCGATATGATAAAAGAAGCAACTAAAGATTCGAAAAATCGAGCAGAAAAGATAGCCGATTCTTTGGGGATAAAAATTACAGGAATAAGAAACATAGCTACAGGGAAATTTTCTATATTTTCAGAAGACGCCTCCATTCTTTCTGAAAATGACTGGACAGATGGCGAAGAATCCGTAAAGAAAAGAATAAAAGTTGTTGTTCGTGGATCATTTAATTTTAAATAGTATCGCATAACGCATTAATATAATATGAGAATTTTAGAACGAAATACTGATTTAAAGAACCTTGAAATCCATGAATTTTCGAGTTTTGATCATTGTTAGGTATAAGAATTTTGTTAAAAAATCGAAAAATATAGCAATTATAACCTTCTCGTATAATAACATTTGCAACATTTTGAATTATAAGTTATCATATAAACAAGAAGAAGCCGTAGTAGCTTAGAGGTAGAGCACTCCCTTGGTAAGGGAGAGGTCGAGGGTCCGATTCCCTCCTGCGGCACCATTTTTATTTCAGCATAAAAGAAATTTTACATGAGAAAATCAATATTTTTTGAAATAAATAAATCTTAATTCGATTTTTCTGTTTTTCAATCTTTAAAACTGGAATACAACCAAATAATCTGAATTCTTTAATATGTGCTACTGTTAATAAAAATTTTCTATATAAAACTGGATTTTCTATTTCTAAAAATGCGTGTACTCCTATAACCGACTTTTCCAATTTTTCAGCCTGAGTTTTTGTTGTATTTGTTGAATGTTTCCTATATAAAAATAAAATCTCAGGTATGTTGTGAAATTTCGTATGAGTCATTAAGCGACACCACAATGCATAATCTTCTGCAGGGGTAAATTCACTTTCATATTTAAGGTTATTATCAAGCAAAACACTTTTTCGAATCATAGACGCTGGATGAATCAAAGAACCACAACGTGCAAACAATGCCATACAAATATCTTCGTGATTTGTTGGATTTTTATCAACTCGGCCTTTTCTATGAATATATCCAACATAACTTGAAACCACGCCTACATCAGGATTGTTATCCAGATAATCTACTTGTTTTTGAAAACGATCTGGCAAAGATATATCATCATGATCCATAACTGCAAAATAATCCCCCTTTGCAAGATCTATTAACTTATTACGTGATCCAGAAATTCCTAAATTTTTCTCATTCTTGAAATATTTGATTCTGGGATCCGTATAAGATTTTATAACTTCTTCCACATTATTAGTTGAGGCATCATTTAAAATCAAAAACTCAAAATCCGAAAAGGTTTGAGAAAGGATACTATCAATAGCTTTTCTTAAATATTCCCCCTTTGTATTAAAAACAGGGAATAAAACGGAAACTTTCATAAAATTTTGAAATGCGATAAGTAGATTTATTACGTGTTATAATTATAGCTCTTTTTCTACATAATGTCTAAGGTATATCATTAATTTGTATTAGTTCATAAGAAGATGTAAGACAAAAAGAGAGTCTCCTAGCATATATTTAACATACAATAAAGAAGTAAGGCCTTGCAAAGAATGTTGTAGCGTATTGAGAACTTGTGCAGCCCGTGTTAACTCTACAAATAATCGGTCATGTGAAGGCGCGCGACATGTGGTAAAATATTCAGGATACTACACGTCGCGCGCCCGAATATATCTTATATTTTCCAGGCTATTATTTTGGAAGATACTTCTCAGGATCAACAGCTCGTCTTCCAGGACCTGATAAATCATTCAATTCAAAATATAACTGTGGTTTTCTTGCAATAGATCCACTTTTCCCAACTTTTCCGATTATTTCTCCTTGCTTTACCTTTTTTCCAACGATTGCATTTGCTTCTTTTAAGTTTGCATAAATTGACATAGTTTTCTTGGAAGTGTGCTTTATAACAACTGTAGTTCCATATGCTGCAGCTTCTCCACTTGGAGTTCCCGATATGACAACTAGTCCATCTGCGATAGCTTTAACTGGAGTTCCAACTGAAGCATCGATTATTATAGCGCTATCAACTTCTGTACTATCAAAATGCTGTGTCACTTTGGATTTTCCATTTTCAACAGGCCAAATATAGTCAGTTTTAATCACTGGCGTTTCTGTCTCTTCTTTATCTTTTATATCATCTAAAGTTTCTTTATCTTTCTCTGATTCAGTAACACCATCTTCAATATCATTTGTTTTTTCCGAAGTATCTGTAAATTCGACACCTTCAGAGTCTAATTTTTTCCCTTCTTCTGATTCAGGTTTTACTGTAACAACTAACCTTTGTCCTTCATACAATTGATAAGGTTGCTCCAAATTATTCAACTTAATCAAATCAGCTCTTGTCATCCCATATTTTTCAGCAATAGAACCAACTGTATCTCCTTCTGAAACCTTGTGATACGGGTTTACTTTCTTGACTTGAACTATTTCGGGTAATTCCATATCTTTATGAGCACAAGAAGTCAAGAATAATGCTAATACACAAAATACACAAATTCTATAATTTATCATCATGAAAACAACTCATTTAAAATACTTATTTCTGATCTAGCTGTCATATCTATCGATAATGGAGTTATTGAAACATATCCACTATTAACAGCTCCCAAATCCATAGTTAAATCTTTATTATCATCGTTTTTCCTATATTCCGCAGGACCTATCCAAAAATAAGGATCACCTCTTGGATCAATAGATTGAATAACATGATCATCAATAATTCGTGTTCCCTGGTGAGTTATTCTTATTCCTTTCACATCTTTTATATCACACGATGGGAAATTCACATTCAAAAACACACCTTTCGGAAATCTGAATTTATCCATTATAACTTTCAAAACAACTGGAGCATATGTCCTTGCTACATCCCAATTTATAGATCCGTCTTTATTCATTTTTTGACTGAATGCAATCGCAGGGACATCAAATAAACAAGCTTCCATAACAGCGGCTACTGTTCCTGAATATGTTATATCATCAGCCAAATTTGAGTCAAAATTAATTCCCGATAAAACAAAATCAGGCTTTTCTGTCATTAAATATCTAAGTGCCATAACAACACTATCTGTTGGAGTTCCATTCACAGAATAATGAAATTTGTCGTGTTCTTTTAAACGAAGCGGAGACTTCAATGTCAATGAATGTCCGGCTCCACTCATATTTGAAGAAGGAGCGAAAACATAAACTTCAGATGAGAATTTCTTTGCCACTTCTTCAAGAAGTAAAATCCCAGGGGCTCCTATACCATCATCATTACTAATTAAAATTTTCATAAGGTCCTTCTTTTACTAAAAATTCAATAACAAGATTCAATCTCTTAATGCCTTCTTTAGTTAACGCAATTCTATCTCCTCTTTTTATTATATACGAATTTTTCATAAGTTTTTCCATTTTATTTTGCAAATCGTATTTAATTTTTATTTTTTCACTGATTTTTTTCAGATTTAGTCCGCATTTCGCACGCAAGCCCATTATGCACATTTCCTCAAAAATCTCATCTTCAGACAAAGTTTCAATTTCAAAATTCGGATCTTCTGCCCAATTTAACCATTCTGAATTATTTGAAATCTGAGCAATTGCAATTTTTTCACTCCCTATAGTTACTCTCGAATGACTTCCGGGACCTATTCCATAATAATCTTCATAATTCCAATATGACAGATTATGTTTTCCATACATTTGATATTTTGCGAAATTAGATACCTCATACATTTCAAAACCTGCTTGTTCAGCTATTTCAATTGTTTTCTCAAAAAATCTATCAGTTCTATCAGGATAAGGTACTCTTCCCTCTTTTATCATTTGCTTCAGCTTTGTGTTATCTTCAATAATCAATTCATAAAGAGAAACATGACCAATAGGCCAACTTAAAACTTCTGTTAATTCATTTTCCCAATCTGGCAAATTTTGTCCAGGTCTGTTATAGATCATATCAATTGATAAATTATCAAACACGTCCAAGGCTTTAAAAACACATTCTGTTGCGGATTTCGCATTATGAATTCTTCCGAGTAACTTCAAATCATTATCTCGAATAGATTGAACGCCTATGGACAAACGATTGATTCCTGCCTTTTTGAAATTTAATAACTTTTGTTTTGTAACAGTTTTGGGATTTACTTCTAATGTTATCTCCACAGATTTGGTTAAATTAAAATTATTACTAATTTCTTTTATTAAGTTACTAACAAACCATTCGGGCAACAGAGATGGAGTTCCACCACCAAAATATATACTTGTTATATTCTCATTCTTATAAAAATCTTCTTTAAATCTTTTTAAAACTTTTTTATATAAATTTAACCATTTTCGAAAGTCAATATCTCCAAGGCATTTCACACTGTTGAAATCACAATAATAGCACTTTGAAAGACAAAATGGCCAATGGATATATATCGTGCTCACAATCTTTCCGCAATTTGTACAGCGTTTAAAGCTGCTCCTTTTCGTAAATTATCTGAAACACACCAGAAGTTCAAAGCATTATTTAAATCCGGGTGTTTTCGAATTCGACTAACAAAAACTTCATTTTTCCCAACAGATTCTATTGGTGTTGCAAATTCATAATCCTGAATATTATCTATTACCTTCACTCCTTCAAAATCATTTAATACATCAATAGCCTGATTTATATTTATTTCTTTTTCAAACTTTGCAAAAACTGAAATAGCATGACCTGTGAAGACAGGCACACGAACACAAGTTGCTGTTATTATCAGATCATTAATTCCAAGTATTTTTTTTGTTTCATTAATCATTTTCCACTCTTCTTTTGTGTAATCTAAATCTCCGAAAGAATCAATTTGTGGAATTAAATTAAATGCAATCTGCTTTTTAAAATGATTATGTCCTGGAATTCTGTTGTTTAAAATATCATTTATTTGCGTTTGCAATTCTGAGACACCTTTTTGTCCCGCACCTGAAACTGCCTGATATGTTGAAACAACAACTTCTTTCAATGAAAAATAATCGTGAAGCGGTTTCAAAGCCATAACCATTTGTATCGTTGAACAATTAGGATTTGCTATTATTTTTGAGTTATAATTTTTCAAATCAGAAAAATTAATTTCAGGAACAATCAATGGTATATCTTCATGCATTCTGAAAAACGATGTGTTATCAATAACAAAACACCCAGCATTTGCAGCAATTGGAGCATATTTTTCAGAAACAGAACTTCCTGCAGAAAATAACCCTATATCATAATTTGAAAAATCTATAGTATCTAAATCTTTAACTTCGATTTTCTCATTTCCATAATCCAGAAACATTCCCCTTGAACTAGCGGAAGCTGCCGCAGTAATATGATTTCGAGGGATATTAAGTTCATGCAGAATAGAAAGCATTTCACGCCCTACTCTTCCCGTGGCTCCAACGACTATAATACTTTTGTTTTTCATTTTCGTTTCAGAAGATTTATTTTGCATATTTTATCATAGTTCTATAACAAAAACTAGGAAGTTTATGGGATCATTTTCGTGATCCCATAAATCAGAATTAACTTACTCGTTTGAACCAATATTCAAAGTCGTTCCAGCGACAACGGTTAGTGTAGCTCCTGGATTTACTTTCAAATTCTTGATAGCTGTATATCCTGAATTATTTATCTTATTTTCGCCACTAATTTCAAGATTAATAGCACTCATATCTGAAGCTAAATTAACTGGAAGAGCGTTATCTCCACTTGCTACAACCCTCGTTATTCCTTCTGCAAATGATGCATTTCCTGTAAATGCATTTTGACTTCCTGCGAATTCAATAACTTGATCAGAATCAACGGTTTTCCCAGTAGCAAATTTCAATGCATCAGATCCTTCAAATTGAATATTTACAGTTTCATCAACAGATAATCCTGCAGCCGCATTATAATCTTTCACGATCATTTGCATTTCACTTGTTTTTAGTTTATTCTCACTTGAGTTCAATGTGATATCAGTCAAAATTTCCGGAAAAGTCAAACGCTCATCAGTGTTAGCATCACCATATGGAATTCCATTAAATGTCGTAATCGTTGATTCTGTTGCAAATTTATCCAAACACTCTTGTTTTGCTTCATCAGTAGTTTTGCCGGCATCATGTTGAACTTTTATATACTTTTCTTCCGAAACAGTCGGAGCTCCGAACCTTTCCTCAGAAGCATATTCATATTCAGCAGTGACATCACTAACTTGCAATCCAGTCAACGTCGCGGCAGTCGTATCTTTCAACATCACTGTGCCTCCTTGAATGCTTCCGGAAAATTGATCTCCACTAGCCTCAACGAGATTTAATTTTCCCGAATTGTTATCAAATGTACCACCAGGAACATCTCCATTTTTTAATTGAGTTTTTATTTCCTCAGGAGCAGAACTACCTTCAATAGCTGATTTCACTTGTGCTATAAAAGATTCCTCTGATTGAGGTGTTGAACGCCATTCTAAGTCGACTTCTAAACGCTCATTTTTCTCATACGTCCAATTTATAGTATCTGGCAAATGTTCAACATCGGCTTTTGATAATTCGATTTTATTTTTCACTATAGCAACCTCACCATCCAAATCAGTACATTGTCTCTCATATTCCCAATTCTCCCTATTTAAATCAGCAGTTTGATCTACACGATCTAAAATCTGACTAGGATCATCACTTATACTATCATGACGAAGCATAATTTTTCCTGATATTTCCCCTGCTGCATAAGTATCAAGTGAGGAATCAAAAGTCCATTCAATATGCCCGCTACAGGGCTGAGGAGATATTGAATAATAATAGCCTTTTTGAGGTAAATTTTCAGGAACTGATTCAAAAGCAACTTTGTTCTTAGCTATTATGTCCTTCCCATCCTCAGTATATTTACCCCTATTTGTATCCCACTTTGAAAAATCTAGATCATCAACACCCATAACTCTAGCAATATCTAAATTATCCTTATCATCAAATACAGCTATAATACTCCCTGCAAGATATTGTCCAATAGGGGGCACTCCAAGGCTATATGTTGCGTTTGCGTCTTGATAATCAGCGAGAGTTGAGCTCCTTTGCACAGATATCGCTAATCCACCATCAGATTTGAATGATAAAGTTGCCTTATTATTAAAAACTCCGTTTTCATTAACACTTATAAGGCCAGTAACATCAGCATCTTTGTTTTGATTAACGGTACCATTAACTACAAAATTTCCAGCTACATAAGAATCAGTAGCAGCAAAACCAGAAGTTGAAATAATAGCACTTGTCAAGATTAATTTTGTAAATCTATTCATATTTTCCTCCATAAAAGTTATACTTACGTTATAGAGAAGTGTTTTCAAAACTTTTCTTCCCTAAATTCAATTTTAAAAAAAAAGGTAAATTTTCAGTTAACAATACTATTTTTTATTTTGGAGATACTGGAATTGATTCATAATGTCTTCCGAAAGCGCTATAGGTGCCCCTGCGGTGTCATCAGCCGTTTGCCGGTGAGGCCATCTTTTTAATTCACACTTCCGTGCAGTGACTTATTTTGATAGG
>CAUDEV010000010.1 GCA_958448685.1 uncultured Alphaproteobacteria bacterium
TCATTGACACCGCAGAGACACCTCCAGCGCTTTCGGTAGACATCGTGAATCGAAACAAGCAATAGTAAAGATATTGAAATTATGATATTTTTGCAATATACTTCAAGAAGTTTCTTGAAATAAACACCGCTACAAAATGAATTTAGAAATAATACTTTTAAGTTTCATACAAGGAATTTCTGAAATATTACCGATCAGTTCATCTGTGAATTTGCACTTTTTTTCACATATCTTTGATATATCCGCATTTTCTTTCTCATTGAAAATAGCCCTTCATGCTGGCAGCTTAATTGCTTTATTGATATTTTTTCATAGAGAAATTTTCGATATTTTCAAAGGACTATTTACTGAAAAGCCTATAAAAAGTACTCATCTTTTTTCACTTTTCTTTGGAACGATACCTGTTGTAATAATAGGCTATTTTGCTAGAGATTATGTGAAAGAATTTGATTCTCCAAGAATTATGGGAATATCAAGCATTATATTTGGATTGATTTTATTTACGGTTGATAAACTATCTTGCAAAAAATCGAGATCAGACAAAAATCCAATCTCAATTATAAAAGCATTTATAATCGGCTGTTTTCAAACAATCGCTATATTTCCAGGAGTAAGCCGCTTAGGAATTTGCATTACAGCTTCCAGGATGTTGGGATTAGATCGGAAAAAATCAATTTATTTTTCATTACTCCTAGCCATTCCTAGTATATTGGGATCTTTAACTTTGGAACTTTTTGAATGTCATCAGAAGCATGACTTTCAAATTTTTTCAAATAGTTCACTAACTGGAATAATCACTACAGCATTTATAAGTTTGATTGCGCTATTTCCTTGTATAAAATATATGGAGAATCATGGTTTTGGGATTCTAGTTTTATATAGGATTATTATAGGAATTATAACTTGTTTTGCTTTTTGTTAGCTTCAAAAAAGCCCTAACTCTTTAAAGCTAAGGCTTTTTCAGAAAAGATAAATATAATTTACTTTTCGGTTTTTCCTTCAATTGCAGCTAAAAGCTGATCAATACCTGTGGATTGCAAGATATTAACTTCTTTTCCTTTCACTACGAAAATTGCAGGAACAACAGGAATTTTCAAGGTTTCAGCAAGTTTTCCATTAGCAATAAGTTTCTTATCTGCATCAGTCATCATTCCTTCTATTTCTTTCGGATCTAATCCTGCCGTCTTTAAAGCTTTTTCAATTTCGGATTTGTTTATATCCCCCTCTGAAGATGTAATCTTTTCAATAAACGTCAAAGCTTTTTCTGGACTTTTATCATAAACAGCGATATATACCTTTGCTAAAGTTACTGAATCATCTCCCAAAACAGCAGCTGGAATCATTTTGAAGCAAACATCTTTCTTTGCTTTTATAATTTTTGACATGCTTTTTTGGAAATCAATGCAATGTTTACAAAGAGGATCAAAAAAACAGACAACATTAGTCTTTGAAGATAATTCTCCAAATTTCATACTTTGTTTTGTAATATCAGAAGATTTATCCAAAATGCCGTTTGTCAATTCTCCAATTGCAGCTTCTCTCTTTTTAGCTATGCCTTCTCCCATAGCGTCCATAAGAAGTTGAGGATCTTGCTTCACTGTATCTATCATGATCCCTTTCACTTTTTCATCAAGAGTAGATGAATTCAAAAGATCGGTACTTTTCTTTGGACAAAAATAAGAAGCAGCCGCTATAATTAAAGCTATGATTGAAATAACAAGGCTTAATTTGCAACTTGATGAGTTTCTTTCCATATTTATTAACTCGAAAATGTGTAACTACTTCTTTAAATGTATCGCTCTCTTAAAGAAATATCAAGAAAGAAAATTATATTTTATAAAATTTTTTGCTTTTTATATTTGAGGCGCGGCGTATGGTATCTTTGATATTATACCACACGCCGCGCGCTCCCATGACTAAAGTGTTATATGTTCTTCAATATACGCTTCTATAAATTGCCTAAATTCGGTACAGGGTAATTTTTCTAACCAAGAAGTTACTGAATCTCTTTTTTTAATCAGACTAATTTCACAAAGATCCTTAATTAGTTGTAATTGTTCCATCTTTGGCAATTGTTCTAAAAATTCGGGGAGATTTTCTTCAGATATAACAGAACGTCTTATAGCAAAAGCAAATATAGCATTTCTTGTTGACAAACCTCTGTATGGATTAGGCCATGAATCAATTCCAGGTTTTGTATTCGGGAATTTCATAATAATCGGCATACATAAATCGAATTGCTCTTTTGTAAAACTTAATTTTTTAAAGTGATCTATACAGGAATTAATTAAATCGGCTTTTCCTTCCAAATTCAATATTTCAAGGTACTCTAATAAATGGACCATAGGTATTAGTCCAATATCAAGGCCATTAAAAATAACAGGAACTAATTTCCTCTGTCCTGACAAATTAAATAGCAAGTTTTTGACAAATTTCTCAGATACGAGTTTTTTATTTACAAACAGATTTAATACACCAACTTTATCATCGGCAGCATAACAGAACGTTTCTAATTTATCTTCTGTTAATAACTTCTTGGGCCATAAATCTATAAATCCTTTTATAAAATAATCGATATCTCCAGAATATCCTCTTAAGATACCTAATTCTTTATACAGCATTAATTCAATAATCAATGATTCATCTTCTGTTTTGAGAGATCCGATAAACTCATCCATTTTGTCATTTAAGATGACATTATAAGATTCATAAAGATCTTTGACAGCTTGATATGATGCTTTGAATTTCTGAGCTTTTTGAGAAATTGAAGGTTCTAAACTGTCTGGAATAACATTATTCAGAGCTAATTCAAATCTTTCTAAAAAATCCTTTTCAGAAATACTTTCTGAATCCAAAGTAGTAAGGCTTTCTTTGAAACTTGAAATCGTTATATCTTTAGACTCATAATCAGATTTTATACAAGCAGAAATCTCAAAAGAAAATAATACCAAACTGAATATTAATAGTTTCTTCAAAATATGTATATAAAATCCCTATTTTCTCAGCTCTTTTCTTATTTTTTCTTTTATAATTTCTTCATGCTTCTTCAAACGTATGCTTGAATCTTCTAGAGAAGATATGTTCACAGTAAAGTCGTTTTGATTTAATAACTTCACTCTTATGATATAAGAGCATGATCCTGTGTTATCGAACTGAGATACTTTTACTTTCTCTGTTTCCAAGATTCCGTTTTTCTTATCCATAAAGCTGATTGGAAAGTCTTTTAATCCAACTATCACAGCATTCCACAATTTGTTTTCTGAATTGCTTGTCACATTTTCAACAGAAATATCGTTTGTTTTTGATTCTGGGTTTTCATTTGATGTAAAATACTTTCTAAGTACAGAGTCCTTATCTTTTATTAAAGATCCGAAACCATATTTTGAATTATCTTTATAATCTACAGACTCTTCTGCTTTGAAGTTTTGACTAGAACAACCAGACAAAAAAGCCAATAATGTAATTTGAATTAGATTTTTTGAAAATTTCATAATAAATCTTTTAATAATAAAATTTGATTAATTATAACACATAAGATTATTTATTGTTAGAACTAAGTTGTCCGCAGGCCGCCATTATATCTTCTCCACGACGAGATCTTATGGGAGCTTCTAATCCTGAGACCATTAAAATTTCTGCAAATTCTTTGACTTTTTCAGAAGGCTGGAAACTGCAACCTTCCCAAGAGTTAAATTGAATTAAATTTACCTTTGCATTGATATCTTTTAAGAGTTCCACTAGTCTTATTGCACATTCTTTTGAATCATTTATATCTTTTAGAAGCAGGTATTCGAATGTTATTTTCAAATATGGATGATATTTTGTATACTCCTTGCATGCATCCAAAATCGAAGCTATATTATATTTTTTATTAATCGGCATTATTTTATTACGTATTTCATCATTTGGAGCATGAAGTGAAATCGCCAATCTGCATGGCAAATCTTTGGCTATCTTTTTGAGAATCGGCGTAATTCCCGAAGTAGAAACTGTAATTTTTCTTCTTGATAATCCTTCATTTTCGTCCCAAATAATGTTTTCTATAGAACATAATACATTTTCATGATTAAAAAGCGGCTCTCCCATTCCCATGAAAACGATATTGGATAACCTATCATCTTTATTGTTCCATAAATTCAATTGATCTTTAACGGCAAAAAACTGTGTTATTATTTCTTCCATTGTCAAATTACGTATAAATCCATTATATCCCGTATTGCAAAATTTACATCCAACTAAACAACCTACTTGGGATGAAATACAAATAGTATTACGTTTTTCTTCAGGAATAAATACACTTTCAATTTTATTTCCATCCTTCAATTCAAAAAGGAATTTCATTGTTCCATCTTTTGATTTTGAGATTTTTGCAACTTCAGGTCGATAAATATAAAACATTTCATCTAATTTAGTTTGCAAACTTTTTCCTAAATTTGCCATATCAAAAAATGAAGTTTTTCCAAATCTATAAAGCCATAGGAAAATTTGATTTGCTCGAAACGCAGGAATGCCACGTTCATTTAAGATTTGTCGTATTTTATCTAAAGTTAAATTTAAAATTCCTATTTTCATAATCTTTATAACACAACGAATTGACCTGGCATATTTATAGAAATATTCCCGCCCCACATACACATGCATTTATCTCCTCCAGAAATCACAGGTATTCCACCTAATAAACACGTTGGTTTGGCAGGAATCCAAGGGGCAACTATTGCTGGAACACACGGCATAGGTGTCAAAACACCAAGAGCAGCAGCTGTCGCAGCTGCCACAGTTGGGTTAGAAAGCGTGCTGCACATTCCAAATGTCGCAATATTTACCATCGGAATGAAGTCCATTATTGTTGCAAGAGGTAATCCTGCGGTCAAAACAGGAAATTTCGGAGGAACAACCAGTGGTACAGGCGCAACTCCAAATGAACAAGAGCATAAAGCTCCACAAACAGCTATTGGCATATTAATTTAGAAACGATACCCGCCACCAATTTTGAATGTATAAGAATCAGCAGACATATTCACATTATTGATTTTAGAAACATTTTTCTTGAAAACTTTGTTCACTTCCCCACGAACAAACATTGTCCCGAATGTTTGCTCCAATCCTAATCCGACAAATAGCGATGTTTTTATTGGATTGGATTTTTCATTATTTTCTCTGGCTTTGTATTTCGAAGTCAATGTTCCGAAATTAACATATCCATTCAATGTGTTATAAATATTATATCCAATTTTCGGAGCCAGACCAAAACCGTATTTTCTTTTGAGACTATATGTTTTGTTATCTATGCTGGTTTTCGGCGTCGCGGTTCTGAAATCTAAAAAGCCTTCGATTCCGAATATAAATTTTCCCAATTGAACATTATATCCTGCAAAAGCATCCAGCAATACGCCCGATTTTGTTTTGCTTCTTTTGACAGCAGAAACTTGATTGTGAGATTTTAATTTCAATAAATCCAATCCTAAATCAGCTCCACCATAAAATCCTGTTACGGAAATATTTTCAGCAGGAGGGACATTTTCAACTGCATTATCTTCATTTTCAGCCTCTTCGGCAAATGTATTGAAACAAAACAATATTAAAGGAAAAAATTTTAAATAACGCATAGTTTGAAAATCCTATAATCCCTTCATATTTTTATACTAACATAAAATACTAATTAATGTTTAAAATTTTAGATATGAGAAATTTTATAAATAATATTTTGTTGCTGTATAACAACAAAAAGCTCTGGATTTCTCCAGAGCTTTTTGTTTCAATTCTGAAATCAGAATTAGAATCTGAATCCAACACCGAGTTTGACGATGTGAGCAGGAATCTTAACGGAATTAGCGTTACCACCTTCAGTACTGTCTGTTGCTTTCTTTGATAAGTCAGCAGGCATTTTTAATCCTTTTCTGAAATCATAATTATATTCTAATTTTGCATAAATATCTGGAGTGATTTCATATCTTAAACCAGCACCAACAACTGGAATAAATTTAACTTTCTTTGCAGTTGTAGATGCTAATTTGTCAGCAGGATCTGCGACTTCATCAGAATATGTTAATTTGTAATGAGCCATTTTAACACCAGCAGTTGCATAAAGTTCTAATTGTGGCATAACGAGATAACCAACTCTTGGCATCAAAGCGATGTTCCAAGTGTTTTTTGCTGTCAAGAAATCTTTATCTGTATTTACATCATGTAGAGTTCCCGTATCTTTTTGCCATCCATTATACATTACTTTTGTTTTTCCAAACATCATTCCAAATGTCAAGTCAACGCCAAGCATGACATCATTGATTCTGTGATCATAACCGAAAACTAAATCAGCCAAAAATTTTGTTTTCTTTTTGCTAACGGAAGCATTTTTATCATCTGAAGTTTTTCCAACAGAATTAACTTTCATTTTTGTGAAAGCAACACCTGCATTTGCACCGACATAGAATCCACCATTTCCGCATTGTGCGAAAGAAGCTGTGGAAGCAACAGCAGCAATCAAACCAGCTGCCAAAATTTTATTCATGTTCATAATTGAACTCCAAAAAAGTTTTTTAACTATCTAGCTTTATTCTGCCATATCAATCCCATCATTTGAAACTTTATCGAAAAATATATAAGCACTATTTTTTCAACTGTTGCAATTTTGTTACAATGCATCTGTACAAATTCAAACAAATATGAGACAAAAAGGATAATGAGATTTCGTTATTTTGGATAACAAAAAGTCTCCTAAAATATATTTGAAAATTATAAAAAAGGAGACTTTATGCAGATAAAATATCTACACAAGAACATTTATAAACTATATTCCTCTGTTTTATCAGAAAATACTAAGTCTGAATTTATAATAAAGAGCTGAGAAAATAGTAAGAAACCACAGGAAATTTATATCGTATGCCAAACGTCGTGAATTTAAGCTTTATTTTCAGATGAAAATAGGAAAAATACAAATCGACCATATAGTAAGAACATTACCCCCGTAATTAAGTCTATACAAGTCGATGGAAGCAGCGAATTTATAAAAGATTTTAAAGCAACCTCGTCGAAGATTAATGGAAATGTGGAGTGAATGACTCGTATTATTACAGAAGAAGTTTTACATGAAACACTGGAAGATTCCTTAGTTGTATATTAAATCTATGCTAGGAGATTCTTGTCCCACTTCTTTTGAGCTTATACAATTATTTAATATGAGTTGACATGGAAATAATAAACTGAGAAAATAGATATATCTATGATGAGTTTTATAATATCATGTTATTATTAATTTTGTGTTTGATTGGTTATTTGATTGGCTCCATTCCTACGGGATTTCTCCTTATAAAATAAAGCATTTTAATGGTATAGATCTTCGGGATTTTGGTTCTAACAGCACTGGAGCAACCAATGTTTTGAGGGCCGGAGATAAAAAACTTGCTTTTTTCTTTATATTGACTTGCTTTTTTCTTCATGCTATAATTACGCAGGATGTGTATTTCGTTTAGGAGTTTTACTATGAAAAAATTTTTATTATTAGCGTTATTAACAGTTAATTTTTCTTTATATGCTATGGAAGAAGATTATTATGATAGTGATAGTTATGGTACTTCAGATACAGATACATTAATACAGATAGGAGATATTTTAAGCATTTCTGGGGGAATTGTTGATTACGCTCTTGCAAATAAGACAGTATCGACTTATCCGGAAGATAGTAAAGATTTGATTAAAATTAAAGAATTAATTCAAACCCGAGAAGATAAAGAGTTTTTTATAGGACAGATAGAGGATTATTTTCTTTCATTTCCTCGAATAGATGCGGCTCGAGAGAATGATCTTCGTTTTAATCTTTGTCGTGAATTAGGGGAAAAATTAAGGGGGGATTATGAATAAATTTGGAAAATTAAATATTTTTGCTTTTTTATTTTCAATAATATCATTTGGTTTTAACAATATAGGGCTTTCTGCTACTCTTGCTCCAGCAAAGCCAACATATGATTTTAAAGTAAATGGACATGAGTATAATCTTGTCAGAGGCATTTTTAGATATACTTCAACTACTGCTGGAAGTAACCCTTCTTGTAATCTTATTAATGCATTAGATTTGAAAGATTATTTAATATCAACTGGGAGGCTGTGTTTTCCAAAATTGGGTGAATTAATTTCAAAACAAGAAAGAATAGCATCGCCAGCGTTGTTATCAGGTTTAAAACAGCATATATTGTTGCATGGTCATATGGGATATTATCCGATATTTTCTTCTCGTGAAGGTATAATTTCATCTTTACAACCCAGAGGAATATTTAATATAAATTTAGAGTGCAAAAGAAGAATAGCTTTTGATCAATATAGAAAATTAACCGATATGCTAATAACTTCGCAAAGAGATAGTGATCAAGCTAGTATAGTTAATTTGCCAAATTTGATACCTTTAAGTATTACTACAAGGTTTTCTTTATCCGTACCTAAAGGATATTCTAGTCTTGATCCGTTATTAAAAGGGGGGAGAGTTAATACTGATTTAATACCACCCCCATCAGCTGGAGCCAAGTCTTTAGAACAAATTGCTGGTGAAATTATACATTGGGTATTTATGCAATCTATAACTACTCCCATTTTGACTGATGATCTATCAGATCATACAAAGTTTTCTATAAAAGCTACATTACCTACTGCTGTAGCAGGATCGGATTTAATTCCCGATGTTATTTCTGGAGAACATATAGGAAATGTAAAAACAGGAACAGGATGTGCCTATACAGATAATGTAATTATAGGCGTTCAAGTTAGAGATGATGGAAAGATTATTATTACTTCTTTATATCCTGTAGAGTAAATATTTGTTAAAAAGAGGTGTTTTAGAAACACTTCTTTTTATTTATCTAATAAAATCCTTTTTAACAAATATAAATTTCAATGATTATTCACAATTAGAAAATCTAACTAATCTGAATTACAATAACTGTAGGGATGATAAAGTATAAGATTTCAGCCAAGAGCTTTATAATATTAGTTGACATAGGTATGCTAAACTGAGAAAATAAATTTATCTGTGATAAGTTTTATAATATCATGTTGTTATTAATTTTGTGTCTGATAGGTTATCTGATTGGATCTATTCCTACAGGATTTCTCCTTATAAAGCATTTTAATGGTATAGATCTTCGGGATTTTGGATCTAACAGCACTGGAGCAACTAATGTTTTGAGAGCTGGAGATAAAAAACTTGCTTTTTTTACGCTTTTTTTTGATGCATTAAAAGGCATTATTTTTACAATCTTTATAAAATACTTTTTTCCTGATTCGATTAATTTAATAGCTGTTTTTTGTTGTATATTGGGGCATACATATCCTATTTGGTTGAAATTTAAAGGAGGAAAAGGCGTTGCTACATCTGCAGGGATATTTCTTGTTCTGTCTCCATTATACGGATTTATTTCAATTGTAGTTTGGGCTTTAGTTGCGAAATTATTAAAAATATCTTCTATCGCATCATTAATTTTATCCGCCTCATTTGTGACATTGTGTTCGTACGGTATTTTATTTTCAAATACAAAATTAGATGTTTTTATATTTTCTATTTGCTGTTTCTTATTTTTAATTTTTACTCATTTGAATAATATAAAGCGTTTGCTGAATAAAGATGAATCTCAAACGACTTTGACGAAAATATAAAAATTTTCACATTTTTAAACTTTTTTTGTAAAAATTAACTGAATTTTAACGGTTTTAGCTTTAATCTTATATTAGGATAGTAAGAAAATAGAATATAAAATTCTATAGTAATATTTTGAGGAAAGATCAATGGCAGAAAGCAGACAGCATACTTTGGATAGAGTCAGGAAGCCAAGAGTACATATTACTTATGATGTTGAAATAGGTGATGCAATTGAAAAAAAGGAATTGCCTTTCGTCGTTGGAGTATTGGCAGATTTATCAGGAATGCCTGAAAATCCTTTGCCAAAAATGAAGAATAGAAAATTTGTCGAAATAGATAGAGATAATTTCACAGAAGTTATGGGAGTTATTAATCCAAGATTAGTTCTGCGTATTCCGAATAGGCTCTCAGACGAAAATCCTGAAATAAGCGTTGAATTAAGATTTAAAGAACTATCCGATTTCGAACCTCAAAATCTTGCTAAAAATATACCAAGTTTAGCTGAATTGTATAAGAAAAGAAATAATCTTAAAAATTTGATTACGAAAATGGATGGAAATGATCCTCTTGAGAATCTCTTAACACAGATAATGAAAAATGCAGATAATTTGCAGAAGCTAAAAAAAGAACTAGACGAAAGAGGTACGCAAAATTCATCTGAGACAGCTAAGGAATAAAGGGGAGTGAAAAATGGCAGACGAAGTAATTATCATACCGGAAGAAGCAAAAATACTAGATATACTTCTTCATGAACGGAAGATGGCAAGATTTCCTGAACAGGAAGAAAATGCTATAGAAATGTTAATAGAATTTGTTAATGAACTTCAAGGGGTAACAGAATCAATAAATGATTCCGGAGTTATATCGTTCTTGACTCGGAGAATTGCAGAAATAGATGAACTGTTAACGAATCAAATTAATGAGATTTTGCATCATCCTGATTTTCAAAGACTTGAGGGATCTTGGCGTGGTTTGAATTATTTCGTCATGAATACGGAAACAAGCACAAGGCTGAAAATAAGGCTTATGAACGCTTCTATGAAAGACGTTAGGGATGATTTGACCAAAGCGATAGAATTTGATCAAAGCGCTCTTTTCAAGAAGATATATGAGGAAGAATATGGGACTTTTGGAGGATCTCCTTATTCATGTTTGATTGGAGATTATTCATTTACAAATCATCCCCAGGATATTCAATTGCTTGAACATATTTCCGGACTTGCAGCGGCGGCTCATACGCCATTTATATCATCAGTTTCTCCTTTGTTTTTTAACTTAGATAAATTTGAAGATATGCCATTGCCGAGAGATCTTGCAAAAGTTTTCGAATCCCCAGATTATATAAAATGGAATTCATTCAGAAATACTGAAGATTCCAGATATGTTGCTTTGTTGCTTCCACGTGTGTTGATGAGATTGCCTTATGGTCCAGACACGTTACCTGTCGTTGAGTTTAATTTTAAAGAAAACGTTGGAATAGGGGATACTGATAAATTTTGTTGGGGAAATCCAGCTTATGCATTGGGGCAAAGGATAACGGATGCTTTTGCAAAATATAGCTGGACAGCTGCAATAAGAGGTGTTGAAGGTGGAGGAAAGGTCGAAGGTCTTCCAACTTATATCTTCAAGACTTTAGAAGGTGATAAGGTCGTTAAATGTCCAACAGAAGTTGCGATTACAGACCGTAGAGAAAAAGAACTCAGTGATCTTGGATTTATTTCTGTGTGTTATTGCAAAGGATCAGATTATGCAGTATTCTTTGGTGGACAAACAACGCAAAAGCCTAAGATTTATAACTTAGATGATGCAAATGCTAACGCATCTATTTCGGCCAGAATAACTTATATGTTGGCGGCTTCTCGTTTTGCGCATTATGTCAAAGTGTTGATGCGAGATAAAGTTGGCTCTTTCTTAACAAAAGAAAATGTGGAAAATTATTTAAATACGTGGCTTGCTTCGTATGTGCTCCTGAATGACGATGCTCCAGCTCATATAAAAGCCGCTTATCCTCTTCGTGAAGGAAGAATCGATGTTTATGATGTCCCAGGGTCTCCAGGGGCTTATAGATCTATTATATATTTAAGACCACATTTTCAAATGGAGGAATTGACTGCTTCAATAAGATTAGTAGCGACACTTCCTGCAAGGGCTGGTTAAACTGAAAGGAACTGAAATATGTTTATGAAATTTTTGCTTATATGTTTAGGATTTGTTTCCGGCATTGTTTATTCTCAAGAGATCTTGACAAAGGAACAATTGAGCAAAAGCATAAATGATATTTCAAAAGAGCAAATAAATAACGGATTAAATGATATTATGAAAAAACACTCTGATGCTGTTGTTTTGATTCATACAATCAGTAATTTTGCAGAAGATGATGGATTTATCTATAATTCAGCAATAAAAAAACGTTTGAAAAAGCATCATTATAAGCATGGAGTTATCTCAGGGGTATTACTGTCCAAAGACGGAATAGTTTGTACGACAAGTAATGGAGTTATGAATTCTGATAAAATCATAGTATCCATAAAGAGTGAACTGAAGCCTATTTCAAAAGATAGTGTGATAACTCTTGGAGAAAATGATTATGAAGCAAAAGTTATAAAAATTATTCCTGATCTTAATTTAGCATTTTTAAAAATAACTCCGAAAAAAGGTGGCAAATTTGCCTATCTAAAACTTGGAAATGATACATCTTTAATAAATAACAAAGGTATACTTTTGAACAGTTCCGTCATTATTGGGAAAGCAAAAGGTGAAAAATTTGTTAGTCACTCGTTTCCGGCGAATTCAAAGAACAACTTTTCAATTATAGCAAAGGGGGTTGAGAAAATTTCTTATAAGAAGGTATCCGGAACTCCTGCTTTGTTAATAGAAAATGCTATAACGAATTCCGCGGTTCTTCCGGAAAATGAAGGAGGGGCAGTTATCGACAAGGAAGGGAAACTTCTGGGAATTGCTTTTTTTAATGATAAGGATTTTTCAGTAACGAGTTCTATGGCAATTCCTGTTTCCATAATAAAACAGGCGATAAAAATTGCAATTCCTTATATGTTATCTTATTCAAATGAGTCATATATTGGAATAACTCCTATTATGTCCGATTTTGCTTTTCCAGAAAATTTGAAAAAAACATTGAATATAATTTCTGATACTAATTCTATTGTTATGGTAGAATCAGTAGATCTTGATTCATCAGCAAATAAATCGGGTATTAAAGCTCACGATATAATTCTTAAGTTCAACGATGATTTCGTGAAAGATATTGAAACATATAGAAATCTTGAAAAAGCATCTTGGGGGAAACAAACTGTAAGTTTAAAAATACTGCGTAATAATAAGTTATTTGATATCGAAATAAGCAGATAAAATTATATACTAAATGACTTCTGAGTACGCGCCATGCAGAATATACATGACGCGTATATATAAAAAATTAACGACGATCTCCTAAAAAACGAAGTATTGATAAAAACATATTTATGAAATCCAAATAAAGTGTCAAAGCACCGAGAACTGCTCTTTTCTTTAAGCTTTCTTCATCAGATGTGAGATCATAAAATGTTTTTATTTTTTGTACATCAAAAGCTGTCAAACCAGCAAAAATTATGATGCATAATGCAGAAAGTCCAATTTGAAGAGCCGAGCTTCTTAAAAATAAGTTAACAATAGAAGAAATGATTACAGCAAACAAACCCACTGTCATGAAAGAACCTACTCCTGTTAAATCTTTTTTTGTTGTATAGCCGTATAAGCTCATTCCTCCAAAAAATATAGCGGTCATAAAGAAAGAATTTGCGATACTCTCTCCAGTGTAGGTAGCAAACAACGGGGATAAGAAAGCCCCCAACAAAGCGGAATATATCCAGAATAAACCACCAGCTTTTTCAGAACTTATTTTATTTATTCTTGCAGATATGTAAATTACTATTGCGAAAGTAGCGATCATTAATATAATAGAAAATCCGCTGGCCATGAAAGCTAACACTTCTGGATTAACTGAGCAGATAAATGCAACCAAGCCAGTTAAACAAAGAGCTAAAAACATTCTGTTATAAACAGAAATCATGTATTTTCTGAGCCCATCTCCCATAATTATAGGACTTGAATTAAATTCATTCATGGTAACACCTCTATAAAAATTTTAATATCTTTATTATAACACATTTGTTCAAGATTTACGATAGTGTAAAGTACGAAAATTTAAAGATTTTAAAATTTATTAATTTGGTATTTCGTTTCAAATTTTCATATTATTATCAATATGTTTGCTAATCTCTTCCCTCTTATGATAATTTGAAACAGAAATGCTTTTTGTAGTATAATTATTGTCTAAGATTAGGCTAAAAAGATATAGTTAATGGATACAAAAATTTCGCAACTAGGAAATAAATTAACAATTGCAACAGATACGATTAGTAACTTTGAAACTATTTCTTTAGGACTTTTTGTTAATATTGGTTCTGTAAACGAGAGTTCAAAACAAATTGGTATTTCGCATTTTCTTGAGCATATGGCATTCAAAGGAACAACAAAACGAACTGCTTTGGATATATCTTATGCAATAGAATCTGTTGGTGGTTTTATTAATGCTTTTACAAGTAAAGAAATGACTGCATTTCATGTTAAAGTTTTGAAAGATAATATTGATTTAGCCGTTGATATAATTTCAGATATAGTTCAGAATTCCACATTTGATAAAAGTGAATTCGAAAAAGAGCGAGGAGTAATAATACAAGAGATACGACAACTGAATGATTCTCCTGATGATCTAGTTCTTGATATGTTTCAGTCAAAATGTTTCGAAGGCGAAAAGTTAGGTACTCAAATTCTTGGAGCTGAAGAAGACATTTTATCTTATTCTCCGAGTGATTTGAATCATTATATGAAATCGAAATACACAACAGATAAAATGGTTTTTGCAGCGAGTGGAAATATTGACCATGAAAAATTTAAGATATTAGCTGAGAAATATACTCCAGAGTTAAACAGCTTTAGTGTTCCCTCTGTTGAAAAGCAAATTTATAAAGGTGGCTTTATATTCAAGAAAAAAGAACTTGAACAAACGCATTTGGTCTATGGATTAGAAGGCCTTAGTCATACGAATGATAGTAAATTTGCTTTAAGTATCCTTACAACAATTTTCGGAGGAGGAATGTCATCTCGTTTATTCCAAGAAGTTCGAGAGAAGCGGGGTTTAGTTTATACGATTTTTTCATTTAACTCGAATTATAAAGACACAGGGACTTTCGGAATATATGCAGCTTGCGAGGCTAAAAAAGCAAGGGAAGTTATTGATATCATAAGATCTGAATGTGAAAAGATCAAAGAGGATATTTCTGATGAAGAGTTAAGAAAAGCAAAAACACAATTAAAAGCATCTTTGCTCATGGGATTAGAAAGTTCCTCAACAAGAATGGAAAGATTGGCAAATCAAATACTTCTTCATAAGAAAATTTCATCACCATCAGAAACATCTCAGAAAATTGAAGATATACAACTTGATTCTGTAAAAAATCTTATAAATCAAATGTTATTATCAAAGCCGACATTAGCAGTTATTGGAAATGGAAAGGATATAGAAAATTTATATGAATTTTAAGAAAATCATAATTTTAACTACACTGTTTCTTATAGGATGCTCTGTAAGAACTCCTGTTGGACCAACACATGTTTCAAGTAAAGCTTATTTTTGTCGTGGATCTTGGCATTTTCCTCAAGATTATTACGAGTATGATGAAATAGGAATTGCTTCTTGGTATGGTGATGATTTCCATGGAAAGAAAAAAGCTTCAGGAGAACATTTTAATAAAATGGCATTTACAGCAGCGCACAAAACATTGCCTATTCCTTCTGTTGTCAGAGTTACAAGTTTGAAAACGGGAAAATCCATAGTTGTTGTTGTGGACGATCGAGGACCGTTTGTTTATAAGGGGCGTATTATAGATTTGTCTTATGGAGCTGCAAAAGCTCTTGGAATACACAAATATAAACCTTCTCCAGTAAGAGTTCAAACGCTTGTTTCGGATAGTTTAAGTTTATCCAAATATATATCTTATTATTGCAAAAAAAGGAGAGATCCATTTGGAAGAACTTGGTCTGAATTATATTTTCAGGAAATAAAAGGTCAAAAACTTAAAACCTACACAACAGAGCAGTCGTATTATCAATCTGAAAAAACTTCGAAAAATAAAATAACAAAAACAAAGAAAAGAAAGTATAATAATTTAGGAAGTTATCTAAATAAAATTTAAAATGTTTGTAAGCAAAAAATTATTTTCCGGTTCAGAAATATTAAAAGAAGCTCTTTCAAAAAGAATTGCAATTGGAGCTTTTAACTTCACAAATATGGAAATTGTACAAGCTATTGTTTCTGCAGCCAATGAATTAAAAACTCCTGTCATTCTTCAGGCTTCTTCTTCCGCCATAAAATATATGGGATTTGGTTATTTAAAGGCAATAATCTCAGCCGCTGCGGAAGAATCTGATATGCCTCTTGTTTTGCATTTAGATCATGGAAAAGATTTTGAAATTTGTAAAAGATGTATAGATGAAGGATTTTCCTCTGTTATGATAGATGCAAGCTCTTTATCTTTTGATGAGAACGTGAGTACAACGAAAGAAGTTGTGAATTATGCAAAAAAATTTGGTGTTTCAGTTGAAGCTGAACTTGGGACTTTAGCTGGTGTTGAAGATGAAGTAAATGTTTCTGAACACAATGCTTTCTACACAAATCCTGATGAGGCATTTGAATTTATTGAAAAAACAGGAATTGATAGTTTGGCTGTTGCAATTGGAACTAGCCACGGTCCAAATAAGGGAAAACAAGGGGCTCCAAAGCTATCAATAGAAACATTGAGAAAGATAAAAGAAAAAGTCGGAGATTTTCCTTTGGTTTTACATGGAGCTTCTTCTGTTTATTCTGATTCTGTTAAAGTATGTAATGATTATGGTGCAGATTTGAAGAATGCCTTTGGAATTTCTGATGAAGATATAAAGGACTCAATTCAAAACGGAATTGCAAAAATTAACGTAGATACGGATATTAGAATCGCTTTCCTTGGAGCTATTCGAAAATCATTATCTGAGCAATCTTCAAATATAGATATGAGAAAATACTTGTCAGAAGGAAGAGAAGCAGCAAAAAACATTGTTTTGAGAAGGATGAAAATATTTTGTAATTCATGATAATTGTCCAAAATTTAAATAAATCATTTGGTGATAAAGTTGTTATCAGAGACTTTTCTTATCACTTTCCTTCGAATACTAATATTGGTATTGTCGGGCCAAATGGAGCTGGAAAAACCACATTACTTAATATGATAACAGGTATTGAAGAACATAATTCTGGAGAAGTTATCATTCCGAAAAATTGTGTCATAGGTTATCTTCCGCAATCCACATCTCCAACTCCGCTTCCAACTATTCTGGAAGAATGTGTTTCAGGAAATCAAACTTTGATTGATATTCGAAAAAAACTTAATGATTCACTAAAAAAGATGGAAGAAAGTTATTCCAATGAAGTTTTTAATGAATATGAATCTTTTGAAAAAGAGTTTTCAAACAAAGGAGGCTATGCTCTTGAAGCAGAAGCAAAAGGTATACTTGTTGGTTTGGGATTTGAAACTATCCAATTTAATCAATCTCCATTAGAATTATCGGGAGGTTGGCGTATGAGATTGGAATTAGCTAAGCTTCTTATTAATAACCCAAATTTTTTGATTCTTGACGAGCCTACAAATCATCTTGATCTTCCAAGTTTGACATGGCTTGAAGGATATTTAAAATCTTTTAGAGGAACTTTATTATTTGTTTCTCATGATAGAGAATTTCTGAATAATCTTTCAGACAAGATTTTATATATTTCAAATGGAAACCTGAAAATCTATAATGGGACATTTGATGATTTTATTGAACAAAAAGAAGAAAACATAAAGCTAGTCAAGAAGCAACTTGAGACAATAAAACGAAAACAGAATCATCTTCAGGATTTTGTTGACAGGTTTAGATATAAATCTTCAAAGGCGAAACAAGCTCAGAGTAAATTGAAAATAATCGATCGTTTGAAGAAAATGGAAGAAAGATTAGATATAGACACTTCTGAAGAAAAAACTGTTTTTAAAATAGAAATTGAAAAACAAAGTGGAAAAGTTGTTCTGGATATAAAAGAAGCCGCGATAGGTTATGATAATATTATTTTAAAAGATAAAATAAATTTAAGAATATTTCGTGGAAATAAAATTGCAATAATCGGAACAAATGGAATTGGTAAATCTACTCTTTTAAAGACTATAGTTAATGAAATACCACTAATTTCTGGAAATATAACATTAGGTAATAACGTTTCAATAGGGTATTATGCTCAAAGTCAATTAGATATATTAGATCCCCGATTAACTGCTTTGGAAAATATACTAACATTATCGAAAAATCTGACTCAGCAACAAGCGAGATCTATTTTGGGGAATATGTTAATAAAACGTGATGATGTAAACAAGCAAGTTAAAGTTCTCTCAGGTGGAGAAAAAAGCAAAGTGGCAATCGCGGCTATTCTATCTCAAAAGAATAATTTTCTTATATTAGATGAACCAACTAATCATCTTGATATGTCTAGTATTGAAGCGTTATCCCAAACCTTAAAGGAATATAATGGAACACTCTTAGTTGTAAGTCATAACAGATCATTTATCAACTCATTTGCTTCGCACCTTCTCATTTTTGAGAAAAGTCAAGAAATAAATCTTATAAGTATGGAAAATTGACAAAAAATATAATCATATTTTAAGTCTCTAAAAATTTTTGTTTAAAAATTTCAAAAACGGCGTTAATATTTTTATATAGGAAGAAAGTTAAGGTTAGTATTATGAGGCGATTTTACTCAATTTTAATCCTGGAATTATTTTATACTTTTGCTTCATTTGGAATAACATCGGAACTTCCACATCATTATACTATAATTGCACGTAGTGAAATAATCCCTGAATTTCAAGATAATAAATTGAATTTATGTAGAATGACAAAAGAGATGGATTCTGATGTCGCATTGCTATCCCCGGAAACTGGATTGGAAACTTATACAGATCTAATACATCATCTGATTTCTGACTCTAACATCTCAATACCATTAAATGTTTTGGTTGATAATTTTATTAGGGTAAAATTTGAACCATCTGCTAATAAAGATTTATTGGAGTCTAATTTGCCTATTGTTTCGGCTTTAATTAATATCACGACAACTCATACTGGTGATTCTATACAAAGAAAATTAATCAAAACTTATGAATCGGAAACAGAACCTTCAGAAATTTATCCTATACAGCTTTTCAAAATAACAGATGAGCATGATGTTGATATCACAGAAATGTTGGCAGGGAAATTAATTGCTTCTGCATTGGGAAGATATGTTATAGCTTTTCGAGATAAGATACCTTCCCACTGTATATCATTTGAACCGGAATCCTCTATTATAGAGTATCAAAGTTCTATCACAAATCTTATTAATAAAATTATTTCGATAAAAAATCAAATATTTAAAGATCCTTTATATACACAAATTAATTATTACATAGACTTTATGGTAAAATATGTAAATAAAATTATTACAGAAAAATCCCATCAACTTTTAACAATAGAAGGAGTGAGAGTGCTAGTATATCCAACAACTCCTGAAGAAGTTTTTCCTTTATTGACTATGCAAACTTCTGGTTTTAAAAGTGAAGACATAACACACGTACAACTATTGAAACGTGAAATCGAAGAATCTCAAAAATCTCTGGATCTTCTATTATTAAAACCTTTAGAATCTCTATCTCAAGAAGAAGATAAACGTAACTTTGCTGCTTATGTTCAATTGTTACAATTGTTTATTACGAATCCTTATCGGTAGGTTTTGTTGTGCAAATAGGATTTTTTGCAGGATGATTTATAAAGTTTATAATTTCTGTTATATGTTTATTTGAACTATATTTTTTATTAACGACTTCAACTTTATCAGTAAACTTTAAAGAATCATCCTGAGACTCAAAGATCTCTCTATACGCATTCATCATTTCTTTTATTTCATCAACAGAAAATCCATGTCGTTTTAGGCCTATGATATTAAGCCCTTTTATAGTTGTGATTCGATCGCTTCTAACTATGCCATATGGAATAATATCTCTGTCAACTCCAGTGCAGCCCCCGATCATTGCATATTTTCCTATTCTTGTGAATTGTTTCACCGCAGACATACCGCCTATGATAGCGTAATCCCCAACAACAACGTGTCCTGATAAATTAACCCCATTTACTAAAATAACATTATTTCCAATGATACAATCATGCGCTATATGACAATAGGCCATAATTAAACAATTATCGCCGATTTTGGTTATCATTCCTCCGGTCTCTGTTCCGATATTAGCTGTGACATACTCTCGTATAACGGTATTTTTTCCTATTTCAAGCCTAGATCTTTCTCCTTTATATTTCAAATCTTGTGGTTTTTGTCCTAATGAAGCAAAAGGATACACAACACATCCATTCCCAACAATCGTATCTTCCATGATTACTACATGGGATTTTAAATTAACGTTATCTCCAATAACAACGTTAGGGCCAATGCAACAATATGGACCTATTGTGGTGTTTTCTCCTATTGTGGCTCCATCTTCGATTATTGCTGTTTGATGAATGATAGCTGAATTACTAATACTCATAATTATTTTGTTTCCGGAATCATAGCTCTAAAATCTGCTTCATCAGCGAGTGTATCACCAACAAAAGCCTGTCCATTAAATTTCCAGAATTTGTTTCCTCTACGCTGATCAATAGAAACAATCATACGTACAACATCTCCTGGAACTATCGGGCGTCTAAATTTGGCATTTTCTATTGAGGTAAAATAGACGAAATCTGAAGATCCAGGTTTACAAACCTTCTCCTCGATCAATGTTGAAAAAGCCAAAACTCCAGCGGCTTGTGCCATTGCTTCTATGATCAAAACACCAGGCATTACTGGGTAGTTTGGAAAATGTCCTTGAAAAAACCATTCATTATTAGAAACATTCTTATAAGCAACACAAGATTTTCCGATTTCAATATTTTCTACTCTATCTAACATCAAAAATGGATATCTATGGGGAATAATTTTTTTAATATCTTCAGAATATAATATCATTATTGTTTTTCTCCTGGTTTTGTGTTATCAGAGATTGGTTCTTCTGCAGAGTTCTTTTTTTTATCCAGTTCTTTATTTTGATCTTGTTTTATTGGAGCTGATTCGTGATTCATGATTGTTTCTGCATTTCTCATGTGTGCTGAATCAATTGTTGCCATGATAACGCAATTTATCAAAAATATAGAAGCAAGAACCCAAGTTGCTTTTGTCAGTATGTTTGAAGTTCCTCTGGCATTAAACATGCTATTCCCACCACTATTCGCGAAAAGAGAGCTTCCACCTTCGTTTTTTTGAATTAATACAACTAATATAAGAAGGATTGTCACTATAACATGTATCGCTAATAATATTCCCATAATCAATCTCCTTTAAATTTTTGTTAAAATAGCTATTATTGAGGATCCCTCAAGTTTTGCCGGGGTTTCTTCTTTTGCGAATTCTTTGGAATAGTCCAAAACTTTTTGTATTACCTCAAAGCCAAGTTCTTGTCTACTTAATTCACGTCCTCTGAATTTCAATACCAATTTTACTTTTGCTCCAGATTCTATGAATCTTTTTATTGCTTTGCATTTTATTAAGAGATCGTTTTCTCCAATAAAAGGCCTCAGTTGAACTTCTTTTAAATCTATAACTTTTTGTTTTTTTCTGGATTCGGATTTTTTCTTTTGTTGTTCATATTTGTATTTTCCATAATCCAAAATTTTACAAACTGGAGGAGTCGAATTTTCTGCAATTAAAACTAAATCTAATCCAGATTCTTCAGCACTTGAAATAGCTTCATTTAAAGAAACAATTCCTAAAGCCTCTCCATTTGTTCCTATTAATCTGACTTCCTTATATTTTATGTCTTCATTAATCGGCGGAGAATTCTTCGCTTCAGATTTTTTGTTGGTAAATAATTTTGCCAATAATATCTCAAAATCATAGATACTCTATATGTAAAGAATATAGCTTTTTTCAAAATCTCTCAAGATATTTTTCATATATCATTCAAAAAATAAGTTTAGAAAAATTTTAATGTTACTATAGAATAAGCTGATATTCCTTCTTTTCTGCCTTCAAATCCCATACCTTCTGTTGTTTTTCCTTTTATATTAATAAATGATTCATCAATGTTCAAACAATTTGCTATTATTTTTTTCATTTTTTGAGAAAAGGTAGAAATATTCGGGAACTCACAAACAATAGTCGTGTCACTATTCACTATTATTGCTTTTTTCCTTTTTAATAAATTATTGCAATAAATTAAAAAATCTTTTGAATCTGCATTTTGATTTTTAGGATAATTTTCAGGAAAATGTTCGCCAATGCTTCCTTCTCCAAGAGCTCCCATTATGGCGTCTATTAGACTATGAATTCCAACATCGGCATCTGAAACACCTTCTAATCCTATAGAATTTGGGATTTCATATCCCATAAGAATAAGTTTTCTATTGGAATCTTTTGAGAACTTATGGGCATCATAACCAAAACCTGTTTTGAAGTATGCAGAAATATCTGTTTTGTATGTTATTTTTTTGTTGTTTATATCTCCGTCAACTAACTTGACATGTATTCCTTCAAGATCACATAATGCAGCATCATCACTGGTTGGTAAATCTTGATATTTATTATGTAAATCCAATATCATATTAAAATCAAAGCCTTGAGGAGTTTGTATAAGTTTAACATTATCTCTATCTACAGATTTCTCTTTTATCCTAACAGAGTCAATTGAAGATATAGCAGGAACAACTGCTTTCTCTCCATTTTTTAAATTTAATATAACTTCATCTATAATCTTGGACGAACAATAGGGTCTTGCAGCATCATGAATTAAAACAAAATCAGGATGATGATTCGATAGCGATTCTAAACCCCGTCTTACGGATTCTTTTCTAGATGGGCCTCCAATAACAGGAGATAAAAGCCGAACATCATTTATGTTTCCAAATATGCTTAAATATTCTTCATAATATCCATCAGGAATAACACATATTATTCCATCAACATTATCATTAGAGAGAAATAAATTTACAGACTCTCTAATAAGGGAGGATCCGTTTAGAGGAAGAAATTGTTTAGGGTAATCCGAATTAAATCTTTGACTTAAACCTGCCGCAGCAATAATTGCATAAATCTTAAAATTATCCTTGCCGTGCTTTGAATTTTGGGATTTGTTTGTTGATAACATACAATCTTCCTTTGCGACGCACTAATTTGCAAGCTCTATGGCGGCTTCGTAATGTTTTTACAGAATTAGCAACTTTCATTTTTTATCATATTATAAGATTTCATTTAATACTCTTATAGTATCATATTCTAAGACGAATGTCAAATTGATTTTCTTCGAGTTTAGGAGGTTAATTATTGCCATTTTCCTTGTAAAGAAATGTATTAGTTCACAATGTCTTCCGAAAGCGCTGGAGGTGCCCCTGCGGTGTCATCAGCTGTTTGCCGGTGAGGTCTTCTTTCTAATTCACGCTTCGTGCAGTTACTCTTTTTATATAAAATCAACATTATTTCGCTCTTTCATTCGAAATACTTCTGTTGAGGTTAAATTGACTATGTCTTGGAATGCTATAGCAGCGGGTAACGTCAAGTTAAGGAAGAAAAGGGGAAAGTTATTCAGAGAAGGATGGATGAAGTGGAGGAAATTAAGAATGAACAGGAGATAAATTGACAGAAAACCAAA
>CAUDEV010000011.1 GCA_958448685.1 uncultured Alphaproteobacteria bacterium
ATAAAAAGAGTAACTGCACGAAGCGTGAATTAGAAAGAAGACCTCACCGGCAAACAGCTGATGACACCGCAGGGGCACCTATAGCGCTTTCGGAAGACATAGAAATAATAACATAGAATTTAGTTTTCCTAAATGTTAAAATATATCTATTGGTTTACTTTGAAAAGTTTTATGCCAAAAAGAATTATAGTTTTTGGAAATCAAAAAGGCGGAACGGGAAAATCGACTCTGGCAATGCATTTGGTTGTTAGTTTGCTGCAAAAGGGTAAAAAAGTAGCAACGATAGATGTTGATGCAAGGCAAGGAACATTTTCTAGATATATAGAAAACAGAGAAATAACAAAAAGAGAAAATCCCGGAGTATTAACTCCATATCATACACCTCTTTTTGAGAGTGAAGCAGATTCTGTCTTAGAAATGAAAAAAGAAAATTTAGAAAATTTCTCGAATCTAATAAAATCATTAGACAATTTCGATTATATAGTTGTGGACACTCCTGGAAATGATAATAACTTATCACGTATCGCACATTCATTTGCTGATGTAATCATCACTCCTATGAATGAAAGTTTTATAGATCTGGACTTATTGGTTCGTATTAATGATTCTACAGAAACAACTTTAAAGCCAAGTTCTTATGCAGAAATGGTTTGGAATCAAAAAAAAGAAAAAGCCATAAGAGATAAAGGAAACATAGATTGGATAGTTTTAGTTAATAGAATGTCCAATGTACTCTCGAAAAATCGAACAGAATTAGACCGAGTGCTTTCTGCTTTGGCAAGAAGAATTGGTTTCAGATTAGCAAAAGGGTTTAAAGAACGTGTTATTTTCAGAGAACTATTTCTTTCAGGCTTAACTCTGCTTGATAGAGATATATCTGCAACACAAACGAGTCTTTCTCACATTGCAGCTCGTCAGGAATTGAATGATTTATTAAAAAGTTTAAATATAACTGAAAATGATTAAAATATCTAAAGGAGCAGAATTAAAAATCAATGAAATATTGAAGAATAATCCTGATAAGATAGCAAGAATCATTTTGAAGAAAGGCGGATGTGCAGGAAATATACTAGCTCTTGTGTTAGATATTGAAAATCCAAATGATGAGTTTGTTGAAGTGAATAATTTAAAATTTGCTATATCAAAGGAAGCAAAAAATTATATCAATAATATTTTAATAGAAGTTAAAAACTCTTTAGGTACTGAAATAATCATAAGAAACTTAAGTGCAACGACATGTAAATGCGGAAAGTCATTTAAAATATGATAATAGCAACTTGGAACGTCAATTCTATAAGAGCCAGAATTGAGCATTTGACAGAATTTCTCATGGAAAGACATATCGATGTTATTTTGCTTCAGGAATTGAAATGTATGACGGAGATATTTCCAAAAGAGTATTTTGAAGATTTAGGATATAATTGCGCGATATTTGGACAAAAGAGTTATAACGGAGTTGCGATCCTTTCCAAATATAGAATTGAGGAATTAAAGTTTGGAAACGAAATATTTCAAAATGATACACAAGCGAGATATATTGAAGCACTTATAAACGGTTATAAAATAGCATCAGTATACGTTCCAAATGGCCAAGATGTTGGAGTTCCTGCTTATGATTATAAATTAAGATTTTTAAATACCCTGAAAGATTACTTAAAAAATGAAATTACAGAAAATAAGTTTATATTAGGTGGTGATTTCAATATAGCAAGATCTGATTTAGATGTATATAATCCGAAATCCTGGAAAGGAAAGGTGTGTTGCACAGATTTGGAAAGAGGATCATTTGAAGATATATTAAATTTAGGATTTGTTGATTATCACAGGAATATTTCGGGAGATAAAGCGATTTATACATGGTGGGATTATAGGCATTTTGGATTTGTAAAGAATTATGGGCTAAGATTGGATTATATCCTGACAACAGCTGATGTTTTGATTAAAAGTTGTGAGATTGCACTTGATATTCGAGGAAAAGAACGCCCATCTGATCATGCACCAGTTATTATGGATATAATATGATCTTAGATTCTATTTCAAAGCCTTCGGATGTAAAATCTTTATCTATAGATCAACTTGAAATACTTTGTTCGGAATTAAGATCTGAAATAATTCGTTTGGTTTCTCAAAATGGCGGTCATTTAGGATCTAATCTTGGAGTCATTGAGCTTATCGTTGCGATTTATTATGTTTTCGATATAGAAACTGATAGATTGTTATTTGATGTTGGCCATCAATCATATGCTCATAAATTGCTTTCCGGAAGGAGAAAGCTTATGGAAAATTTGAGAAAATCTGGAGGAGCTTCTGGATTTCCGGATCCATTTGAAAGTAAATATGATCATTTCATATCTGGCCATGCTTCCAATTCGTTAAGTGCCGCTCTTGGAATAGCTAAAGCTCGTGATTTAAAACGCGAGGACTTTAAAGTAATTTCCATGCTCGGAGACGGATCTTTGAGTGGAGGAATGGTCTATGAAGCTATGAATAATGTTGCTAAAACTCCGAATTTCATTGTGATTTTAAATGATAACCAAATGTCTATTTCAAAATCAGTAGGGGCTATGAGATGCTATCTTTCGAAATTATTAGCAACACGTAGTGGACTTTCATTTCGAAAGATATTTAGTAACTTGTTATCATATCTTCCTTCAAAGTTTTCAGGAAAACTAGAAAATTTTATAAAAAATATAATAGCCGCAATTAGAGGCGGAACTATATTTGAAGAATTTGGATTTCAATATATAGGCCCGATTGATGGACATAACTTGAAAAGCCTTATAAAAATTTTTCAAAATATTCGTGATATAGCAAATTATAAACCTGTTTTAATTCACACAGTAACTCAAAAAGGAAAAGGGTATATTCCAGCGGAAAATGATAATACAAATTTGCATGGGGTTGATAATTCTCTTGGAGAAAAATATTCTAATGTTTTCGGGAAAAAGATCGTTGAGTTAGCTGCAAAGGATGAAAAAATAGTTTGTGTTACAGCTGCTATGAAAAATGGAACAGGATTAAATGAGTTTGCAAAAAAGTTTCCTAACAGGTTTTTTGATGTTGGAATAGCAGAGGAACATGCAGTTACATTTGCTGCAGGACTTGCAAAAGAAGGTTTGAAGCCATATGTTTGTATTTATTCCACTTTTTTGCAAAGGGCTTTTGATCAGATTTTTCATGACGTTGTATTACAAAATTTGCCGGTTAGATTTATCATAGATAAGGCTGGATTTCCAGGAAGCGATGGAAAAACGCATGCTGGAATATATGACATTTCAATGTTGCAAAATTTTTCGAATTTTATAATAATGGCTCCTTCTTCAAAATATGAACTTGAAAATATGTTGGAATTTTCTGTTAATCAAAAAAGTCCATTAGCTATAAGATTTCCGAAATCAGAAGTATCAAATTTTTCTTGTGTTTATGAATTTGGTAATAAATTCAGAATAATAAACGAAGGTACAAAAAATTTGATAATTTCATTTGGAGATATTTTTAATATAATAACCGAAGCTGTGAATATATCAAAAACAAATCCAACAATCATAGAAGCAAGATTTATTCAACCGTTTGATTTCGAAAGTTTTTATTATTATGCTTCGAAACATAATAAGATAATAATTATAGAAGAAGGCATTTGGGGAGGTTGTTCAAATATCATACTAGAAAAACTTCTAAGTGATAATAAAGTTGATATAATTTCCAAAATTTGTTTTTTGAACATTGAAAAAAAACCGATTGATCATATGTCAAGAAACGAACAGATTGATAATTCTCCTATTTCTTCTTTAAATTTAGCTAAGATTTTGTTAAGTTGACTCCTTGTTTTATAGCATAATGAGTCTGCGTTCTAAAATTATGTTGCAAAAATACCTATTATTATGTTTTGTGGATTATAATGTTTTTATTTTGTTGACGATCGGAGTATTAAAATGATAATATTGTATACAAGGCTGACATTGTCAAAAAATGTCGTTAGTAGAAAATTTGTTTTAAAAAGGGAATAATGCCTACAATTAACCAATTAATCAGGTCTCCTAGAAAGTCTAGGATTGCAAGAAACAAGGTTCCTGCTTTGGAATCGTGTCCTCAAAAAAGAGGAGTTTGTGCTCGTGTTTTTACAACAACTCCTAAAAAACCTAACTCGGCTATGAGAAAAGTTGCTCGTATTCGTTTGACTAACGGTTATGAAGTTACGGGTTATATTCCTGGAGAAGGACATAATTTGCAAGAGCACTCAGTTGTTATGATTCGTGGTGGGCGTGTTAAAGACTTGCCTGGTGTTAGATATCATATAATTAGAGGAACGCTAGATACTCAAGGTGTTAAGGATAGAAAACAAGCGCGTTCCAAATATGGTGCGAAAAGACCTAAATAGTTTTTTGTATAGGAGATTATAGAAAATGGCTAGACGTAGAGCTGCTGAAAAACGAGAAATTTTAAAAGACCCGAAATATGGAGATGTGGTTGTTACAAAATTCATGAATTGTTTGATGTATGATGGCAAAAAATCCGTCTCTGAAAGAATTTTGTATGGAGCATTTGATAGAATTCATGGAAAAAATGGAAAAAGTTGCTTGGAGTTGTTTACAGAAGCTTTGGCAAATGTAAGACCAACGTTAGAAGTCAGATCACGTCGTGTTGGAGGGGCAACATATCAAGTTCCAACAGAAGTTGCTCCAAACAGAGCTCAAGCTCTTTCTATTCGTTGGATGATAAATGCAGCAAGAGCTAGATCTGAAAAAACAATGGAAGAAAGATTAGCCGCAGAGATTTTAGATGCTGCTTCAGGAAAAGGTGCGGCTATAAAGAAAAGAGAAGATACTCACAAAATGGCTGAAGCAAACAGGGCTTTTGCTCATTATAGATGGTAAGTTTGGGAGGATTTATGAAACGCACAACGCCTATTGAGAGATATAGAAATATCGGCATAATGGCACATATAGATGCCGGGAAAACAACTACAACAGAAAGAATTCTATATTATACTGGAAAATCTTATAAAATAGGAGAAGTTCATGAAGGTGGCGCTACTATGGACTGGATGGAACAAGAGCAAGAGCGTGGGATTACTATTACTTCTGCGGCAACAACTTGTTTTTGGAAAGATCATAGAATAAATATTATAGATACTCCGGGGCACGTTGATTTTACTGTTGAAGTTGAGAGAAGTCTTCGAGTTCTTGATGGAGCTATTACTGTTTTTGATGGGGTTGCTGGTGTTGAACCTCAATCTGAGACAGTTTGGAGGCAAGCTGATAAATATAATGTTCCAAGAATTTGTTTTGTAAACAAACTAGATAGAATGGGGGCAAATTTCTTCCGTTGCGTTGATATGATTGTTGATAGGTTGGGAGCAAAGCCTGTTCCTTTGACCCTTCCAATTGGTGCTGAAACTGATTTTAAAGGTATCGTTGATATTGTGATGATGAAAGCCTATATCTGGCATAATGAAGATTTGGGAGCACATTATGATATCGTTGATATTCCGGATGATTTAAAAAATCAAGCAGAAGAATATAGACAGAAAATGCTGGATATCATCGTAGAAGCGGATGATGCGGCTATGGAAGCTTATCTGGAAGGAAAAGAGATTTGTTTAGATCTAATTAAGAGTTGCATAAGAAAGGGAACTATTAAAGGGTTATTTGTTCCGGTTTTTTGTGGAACTGCGTTTAAAAACAAAGGAATCCAGCCTTTACTTGATGCTGTTGTAGACTATCTTCCTTCTCCGTTGGATATAGGGGAAATTCATTGTACAGAACAAAATGGAACAGAAACAACAAGAAAGCCTGATGATGCGGAACCATTCGCTGGATTAGCTTTTAAGATTATGACGGATCCATTTGTTGGAAGCATTACGTTCCTTCGAGTTTATTCAGGTATTCTTGAATCAGGAACAACTGTTTTGAATTCCGTGAAAGATAAAAATGAGAGAATAGGGCGTATGCTTTTAATGCATGCAAATAATCGAGAGGATATAAAATACGCAGCTGCTGGGGATATCGTTGCTCTTTGCGGTTTGAAGTATACAACAACTGGTGAGACCCTTTGTTCTCCAACAAAGCCTGTTATTCTAGAGAAAATGGAATTTCCAGAACCTGTTATTGAAATAGCTATTGAACCTAATACAAAAGCTGATCAAGAAAAGATGGGGATTGCTTTGTCACGTATGGCTTCTGAGGATCCTTCTTTTAAAGTTTCTTCGGATACGGAAACAGGACAGACTATTATAAAAGGTATGGGAGAACTCCATTTGGAAATCAAAGTTGATATTCTAAAGAGAGAATATAAAGTTGATGCAAAGGTTGGTGCTCCTCAAGTTGCTTATAGGGAGACTATTACAAAGACAAATGAAGTTGATTATACTCATAAGAAACAATCTGGGGGAGCGGGGCAATTTGCAAGAGTTAAAATTGTCTTTGAACCGTTAGAACCAGGTTCTGGGTTTGTTTTTGATAACAAAATCGTCGGTGGCGTCGTTCCAAAAGAATATGTTCCAGGTGTCATAAAAGGTCTTCAATCAGCTATGGAAACTGGTGTTGTTGCGGGGTTTCCTATGATTGACTTTAAGGCAACATTGATTGATGGAGCTTATCATGATGTTGACTCAAGTGTTTTGGCTTTTGAAATTGCTGCAAGGGCAGCATTTAGAGAGGGAATTGCAAAATGCTCTCCGAGATTACTTGAACCTATTATGAAAGTTGATGTTGTGACTCCTGAAGATTATATGGGAGATATTATTGGAGACTTGAATAGCAGGAGAGGACAAGTTTCTGGAATGGATCAACGAGGAAATGCGAGGGAAATTTCTGCTATGGTTCCTTTGGCGAATATGTTCGGATATGTTAATATTTTACGTTCAATGAGCCAAGGGAGAGCACAATTTTCTATGGTTTTTGATCATTACGACCAAGTTCCTCAGCAAATAGCTGATGAAATTAAAAGCAAAATGTCGTAAAATGGTTAATATGTTGTTAAATTAATAATTATTTGGAGTAAAAAATGGCAAAAGAAAAGTTTGAAAGGTTGAAGCCTCATTGCAATATAGGCACTATTGGTCACGTTGACCACGGGAAAACCACATTGACAGCAGCTATTACGTTTGTTTTATCAAAGTTAGGTAAGGCTGAAGCAAAGGCATATGATCAGATTGACGGAGCTCCTGAAGAAAAAGCCAGAGGTATTACTATTTCAACAGCTCACGTTGAATATGAAACAGATAAAAGACACTATGCTCACGTTGACTGTCCAGGACACGCTGACTATGTTAAAAACATGATCACTGGTGCGGCTCAAATGGATGGGGCAATTTTGGTTGTTTCTGCAGCTGATGGTCCAAAACCACAAACAAGAGAACATGTTTTGTTAGCTCGTCAGGTTGGCGTTCCTGCTTTGGTTGTTTATCTTAATAAAATGGACTTGGTTGACGATCCTGAGCTCGTTGATTTAGTTGAAATGGAAGTTAGAGAATTGTTGAATTCTTATAATTTCCCAGGTGATGAAATTCCTATTATTAGAGGTTCTGCTTTAGTCGCTTTGGAATCTGGAGATAAGACGGTTGGTGAAGATTCTATTATGAAATTATTGGAAGCAATCGATAGCTATATTCCGCAACCAGAAAGAGCTGTTGATAAACCATTCTTGCTTCCAATTGAAGATGTCTTCTCTATTTCAGGACGTGGAACAGTTGTTACAGGACGTGTTGAAAGAGGAGTTATAAAGGTTGGAGAAGAAGTAGAAATTGTTGGAATTAAACCAACACAGAAAACAACAGTTACTGGTGTTGAAATGTTCAGAAAGCTTTTAGATCAAGGTGAAGCCGGAGATAACATTGGTGTTTTGTTACGTGGAACTAAGAGGGAAGAAGTTGAAAGAGGTCAAGTTTTAGCTGCTCCTGGAACGATTACTCCACACACAGAATTTGAAGCTGAAGTTTATGTCTTGACAAAAGAAGAAGGCGGACGTCATACTCCATTCTTTGCAAACTACAGACCTCAATTCTATTTCAGAACGACGGACGTGACAGGGACTGTTACTTTGGCTGAAGGTGTTGAGATGGTAATGCCTGGTGACAATGTTAAGATTAAAGTTGAATTAATTGCACCTATCGCTATGGAAGAAAATCTCAGATTTGCTATTCGTGAAGGTGGTAGAACTGTAGGTGCTGGTGTTGTTTCAAAGATAATAAAATAGTTTGTTTTTAGAAAGAGGGATTTTTTAAATGGATAGTCGTAGTATTCGAATCAGATTGAAGGCTTATGATCACAGATTGCTAGATCAATCAGTAAAAGAAATTGTCAGTGCTGCAAAAAGAACTGGTGCGGAAGTTGTAGGCCCAATCCCTCTTCCTATGCGTATAGAAAGATTTACGGTTAATCGCTCGCCTCATATAGATAAAGAATCTAGAGAGCAATTTGAGATGAGAACTCATAGAAGATTAATCGATATAAAAGATTGGTTGCCTCAAACAGTGGATGCTTTGATGAAGCTGGATTTGGCGGCTGGTGTTGATGTTGAAATAAAGTTATAGTTTAGAGGTTAGTTATGAGAGTAGGGTTGATTGCCAAAAAGGTTGGTATGACTCAGTTGTTTAACGACAATGGTGTGCAAGTTCCGGTTACTGTTTTGAAAATAGAACCGTGCACAGTTGTTTCTCTTAAGTTGAAAGATAAAGACGGTTATGATGCTGTTCAACTTGGAACTAAAGAGGATAAAGAAAAGCATATTAATAAACCGCAATTAGGGTATTTTAAAAAATTAGGAACGAAGTTTTTTAAAATTTTGAAGGAATTTAGAGTTACTGATCCTTCCGCTTATAATATTGGAGATGTTTTAGAAGCTGATCATTTTTCTGAAGGTCAATTTGTTGATGTTACAGGACTTACTAAAGGAAAAGGATTTGCTGGAGCTATGAAAAGATATGGTTTTGGTGGATTGAGAGCAACTCATGGTGTTTCAATAACACATAGAGCTCATGGATCAACTGGTAATAGAACTGAGCCAGGGCGCGTTTTCAAAGGAAAGAGAATGGCAGGGCATCTTGGGAATGTGAAGTCAACAATATTGAATTTAAAAGTGCATTCTATTGACAAAGCAAAAGGTGTTATATTTATTCATGGAGCTGTTCCTGGAAGTAAGGATGGTATTGTTTTTATTCGCGATGCCGTGAAAAAATCCAATTAGTATATAGGTAGATATATGAAGTTTAGTATTTTAAATAACGAAAATAAAGTTTCTGGAGAGCTTGAGCTTTCTGACTTAGTTTTCGGAGTGTTGCCGAGAAAGGACATTATAACAAGAGTCATATTATGGCAACTTGCAAAAAGAAGAGCTGGTTCTCATGACGTAAAAGGAAAATCGGATGTTCATGGAACGACGAAAAAATTTGTTCGTCAAAAAGGTTCCGGTGGCGCTCGTCATGGATCAAAGAAAGCTGTTCAATTTAGAGGTGGTGGGGTTGTTTTTGGTCCAGTTTTAAGAGATCATGGATATAGCTTGCAAAAGAAAGTCAGGAAACTAGGGATGAGGATGGCCCTTTCTGAAAAGGTTAAAAATGGTAATTTACTTGTCGTTGATTCCTTAAAATCAGAAAACAGATTAAAAACAAAAGATTTCTTAGCAAGATTTGAAAATGATAAATCTACATTGTTTATTGATGTTGATTATGATGATAACATGTGTTATGCAATGTCAAATGTTGTTGGATTTGATTTTATTCCTCAAATAGGAGCAAATGTTTATGATATTATGAGAAAAGATAGACTTATTGTTTCTGTTGATGCAATAAAAGCTCTTGAAGGGAGGTTGTTATGAGTGATAAAATAAAAGCGACAGCAAAAGATTTTGATATAATCAAATATCCACTTATGACAGAGAAATCTACAATGATTCTTGAAAAATCAAATGGATATGTGTTTATTGTTGAAAAAACTGCGACAAAATCTGATATAAAAAGTGCTGTTGAAAAGATATTTAATGTGAAAGTTCTTTCGGTTAATACTATTGTTAATAAAGGAAAGAATAAAACATTTAGAGGAATTCCTGGAAAACGTTCAGATTTTAAAAAGGCAATAGTTAGATTAGAGTCTGGGAATAAAATAGAATTAGGTGTCGGAGTATAAAATTATGGCTTTAAAACAATATAAATCAGTTACTACTTCACAAAGACAACTAGTTAACATAGATAGATCAGATTTATGGAAAGGTGCTCCTTTAAAGAAGTTAACGAAAAATAAATTAGATCGCGCTGGAAGAAATAATCATGGCCATATTACAGTATGGAATAGAGGAGGCGGTCATAAACAGCGTTATAGGATTATAGATTTTTTGCGAGATAAAAAGGATATAGAAGCAACGGTTGAAAGAATAGAATATGATCCAAATCGTAGTTCTTTTATAGCTTTAGTAAAATATTCTGATGGTGAATATAGATATATAGTAGCTCCACAAAAGTTAAAAGTTGGTAATACTATTATATCTTCTGATAAAGCGGATGTTAGACCTGGTAATTGTATGCTATTGAAGAATATTCCTGTTGGTACTGTTGTTCATAACATTGAATTAAAAGTTGGAAAAGGCGGGCAATTAGCACGTTCTGCAGGATCTTCTGTGCAGGTTGTGGGAAGAGATGGAGTTTATGTAATATTGAGGCTACCTTCTGGGGAACAACGTTTAGTTAGCGGGCAATGTATGGCTACTGTTGGCGTTGTTTCAAATCCTGATCATCAAAATAGAAGTTATGGAAAAGCAGGAAGAAATCGTTGGCTTGGGAAACGTCCTTGTGTGAGAGGTGTTGCTATGAACCCTGTTGATCACCCGCATGGAGGTGGTGAAGGAAAGACTTCAGGGGGACGTCATCCTGTTACTCCGTGGGGTATTTCTACAAAAGGTAAAAAAACTCGTAGAAATAAACGTACAAATCAGTATATAATATCAAAGCGTAAGTAAGGAGAATTTAAAGTGCCAAGATCTGTTTGGAAAGGACCGTTTTTCGATCGTTATTTGTTAAAGAAAGCTGAGGTTGTGAAAGCTTCTGGGCGATCTGATGTTATTAAAACGTGGTCTAGACGTTCAACAATATTGCCTCAATTCGTTGGTTTAACATTTGGGGTTCATAATGGTAAGAAATTTATACCTGTTTCTGTTTCTGAAAATATGGTTGGACATAAATTTGGAGAATTTGCGCCGACACGTACTTATTATGGTCATGGTGCTGATAAGAAAGCGAAGAGATAATTATGCAAAATAATTCAGCTAAAGCTATTTTAAGAAAAGTAAGAGTCAGTCCTCAGAAATTGAATATTGTAGCGTCAATGATTCGAGGAATGAATGCTCAGAAAGCATTAAGTGTTTTGATGTTTTCTAAAAAACGTATTGCAAACGATGTGAGAAAAACTTTGTTATCTGCGATTGCTAATGCAGAAAATAACAATGGTTTAAATTCAGATAATTTATTTGTTAAAGAAGCGCATGTTGGGTATAGTATAAAACTTCGCAGATTTCATCCAAGGGGTCGCGGAAGAGGTGGCGTTGTAACAAAGCCTTTCAGTCATCTTACGATAGTTGTAGAAGAAAGAGTTTGAGGTAACAATGGGACAGAAGGTAAATCCGGTTGGTTTAAGATTAGGAATATTAAGAACATGGGATTCCAGATGGTTTTCTGGAAAAGAGTATTCTGATTTATTATTAAAAGATATTCAAATTAGGAATTATATTCAAAAAAACTATAAATCCGCAGGAATAGCAAAAGTTGTTGTTGAAAGGCCTGCTAAGAAAGCTTGCGTTGAAATTTATGCATCAAGACCCGGTGCATTAATTGGAAAAGGTGGAGCTGATTTAGAAAAATTAAAAGCAAAATTATCAAAGATTGCTGGAATGGATGTTGCTATCAATATAGCGAATGTTAGAAAGCCTGAATTAGATGCATACTTAATAGCTGAAGGTGTTGCTTTTCAGATTGAAAAACGAGTTTCTTATAGACGTGCTATGAAAAGAGCAATGCAGTCTGCTATGAAATTAGGAGCTTTGGGAATTAGAGTCAATGTTTCTGGACGTTTAAATGGTGCTGAAATTGCGAGAACTGAGTGGTATAGAGAGGGACGAGTTCCTCTTCACACATTGCGTTCTGATGTCGATTTTAGTATTGGTGTTGCAAAAACTACTTATGGTACATGTGGAATAAAAGTCTGGATATATAAAGGCGATTATGAAGTTGGAGATGTGTTCTCCAGAGATAAAAAATTATAATGGGATTTTGAAAAATGTTGTCTCCAAAAAGAACGAAATTTAGAAAAGCCTTTAAAGGCAAAATAAAAGGAACAGCTTCGCTTGGTGCAGAAGTGAGTTTTGGTAGTTTTGGTTTAAAAGCTATTGAACCTGCAAGAATTACAGCAAGACAAATAGAGTCTGCGAGAAGAGCAATTTCTCGTTGCGTGAAAAGAACAGGAAGAATGTGGATAAGAATTTTCCCAGATGTACCTGTTTCAAAAAAGCCGGCAGAAGTACGTATGGGAAGTGGAAAAGGATCTCCTGAATATTGGGCTTGTAGAGTGAAGCCTGGAAGAGTGATGTTTGAACTTGATGGTGTTTCTGAGGATATTGCAAAAGCTGCTTTTGAATTGGCTGCTTCCAAACTTCCTATTCACACAAAGTTTATTAAAAGAGTTGTATAATTAATAGGTTTAGTATGAAATTTAGTGATTTATTAATGAAAGACGCAAAAGAACTTCATCAAATGTGTATTGATTTAAAAAAAGAGCATTTGAATTTGAGAATGTTGTCAAAAACAACTCAGGATGTGAAGACTGCGGCTATTAGAGTTTGTAAGAAAAATATAGCGAGGATAAAAACTCGTTTAACTCAATTAGAAAATAAGAAATAGGAGAAAAAGAAATGCCTCGTCGGATATTACAGGGTGTTGTTGTCAGTGACAAATGTGATAAAACCGTTCTCGTTAAAGTTGAAGAGCGAGTTATGCACCCTATTTATAAGAAATATGTAAAATTGCATAAAAAATATGCAGCCCATGATGAAAGTAATTCTTTCAAGATAGGTGATATAGTTAAGATTATAGAATCTAAGCCTATTTCAAAAACAAAAAAATGGGTTATACAATCTAAAATAGAAATGGAGGCCTAACTATGATTCAGACAGAAACACGTATGTCTGTGGCAGATAATTCTGGAGCCAAAGAAGTTTTGTGTATAAAAGTTTTAGGTGGTTCGAAACGCAGATATGCTTCGGTTGGAGATGTTATTGTTGTAACAATTAAAGATGCAATTCCAAGAGGAAAAGTGAAGAAAGGAGATGTGCATAAAGCTGTTATAGTCAGGACAAAACAACCGATAAGAAGAGCGGATGGAATGCAAATTTCGTTTGACAGAAATGCTGTTGTTTTGATTGATAAACAAGGAGAACCTATTGGAAGCCGTATATTTGGCCCTGTCACTAGAGAATTAAGAGGGGCAGGATATATGAAAATTATTTCGTTAGCACCGGAGGTATTATAATTATGACTCAACCAAAATTTAAAATAAAAAAAGGTGATGTTGTTTTTGTTACAACAGGTCGCGATAAAGGAAAAAGAGGAACAGTAAAGAAGGTTTTTCTTGACAAAGCTCAAATTATAGTAGAAAATATAAACGTAGTGATTAGAAATGTAAAACCTGATTACAGAAACCCACAAGGTTCTTTTAAGAAGGAATTACCTATAAGTATTTCTAATGTATCATTGATTGATCCATCTACAGATAAACCAGCAAAAGTTGGATATAAGTTAGATGATGCAGGTAAAAAGGTGCGTTACTTTAAAAAGAGTGGGGCTGTTTTGTAAGGTATATTGATATGAGTTATTCTAAAGATAAGTATTTTTCTGAGATAAGAGGTTTTTTAAAAAAAGAACTCAATATTGTAAATGAGTTTATGGTTCCAAAATTAGAGAAGATAGTTTTAAATTGCTCGTCTTCGGATGCCGCTCATGATGGAAAGGCTTTGCAAGCTATAGTTGATGAATTAGCATTGATTTCAGGTCAAAAACCTGTTATAACTAAGGCTAAAAAATCAATTGCTGGTTTTAAGTTGAGAGAAGGAGCAAGTCTTGGAGCAAAAGTTACTTTGCGTAAAGAAAAGATGTATGAATTCTTGGATAGGCTTATTTATATAGCTTTGCCTAAGGTGAGAGACTTTAGAGGCCTTTCTGCAAAAGGATTTGATGGTAATGGAAATTTCTCAATGGGAATAAGGGAACAAATAGTTTTTCCTGAAATAAATTATGATAAAATAGATAAAGTCAGAGGATTTGATATAACTGTTTGTACTACAGCGAGGGATGATAAATCTGCTTTGGCTTTGCTTAAAGCGTTTAAATTCCCGTTTAATAGTTGATGTTTTGAAGGAATAAATATGGCAAAAAAAAGCTCTATTAATAACAATAACAAGCGAAAGGCTTTAGTTGTGAATAAAAAGGCAACAAGAGAAGCTTTAGTTGCTGTTATAAAGAATAAAAATACTTCATTTGAGGATCGTATTGTTGCGGTTCATAGATTGGCGGAAATGCCAAGAAATTCTTCTCGAGTCAGAGTGAGAAATAGATGTGTATTGACCGGAAGATCCAGAGGTTTTTATAGAAAATTTGGTATGTCAAGAATAGCTTTGAGAGAACTTGCATCCGCGGGTTTTTTGCCTGGTGTAACGAAGGCTAGTTGGTAGGAGTTTTAATAATGAGTATTGTGGATTCTATTAGTGATTTAGTTACGAGAATCAGAAATGCCCAGATGGCATTTAAAAAGACTGTTGATTCTCCTATGTCTCGCACTCGTGAGGATTTGGTAAAAGTTCTTCTTAATGAAGGGTATATTCGAGGATATAATATTATTGAATGTGAAAAGACGAAACATAAGATTCTTCGAATTGAATTGAAATATTTTGAAGGAAATCCTGTTATTTCTGAGATTAAGAGAATTTCCAAACCAGGAAGAAGAGTTTATTCTTCTATAAAAGATTTGCCTTTTGTCAAAAATGGATTAGGTATTAACATTCTTTCTACTGACAGAGGAATAATGTCTGATACTGAAGCAAGGAAGCAATCCATTGGTGGCGAAATAATTTGTTCTGTTTTCTAGGTGGTGTGATTTATGTCTAGAATTGGTAAACATAAAGTTAATATTCCTGCGGGAATTAATGTTACATGCAACTCTAATGTTCTTACTATAAAAAAAGGAAATATAGAAAGAGTTTATGAAGTTCCAAAGTGTATAGAAGTGGAATTATCTTCCGACGGAATTTTATTTAAACCTTTAAATTCTGAAAAGTTAACCAGATCAATTTGGGGAACTTCTCAAAGAAATGTTTCCAATATTATTGAGGGATTTGATAAAGGGTTTAAAGTTGAACTAGAAATGGTTGGTGTTGGATATAAGGCGGCTGTTTCTGGGAAAAAATTGACTATGCAATTGGGATTTAGTCATGATGTTGATTATGATATTCCTGAAGGAATTACTATAGCTTGTCCAAAACCTACATCTATGGTAATCAGTGGCGCTTCTAAAAAACAGGTGGGAGATATTGCGGCATTTTTACGTAGCTATAGAAAACCTGAACCTTATAAAGGAAAAGGCGTTATGAAAGTTGGAGAGTTTGTTTATAGAAAAGAAGGGAAGAAGAAGTAAAATGAAGACATCATCTCAATTACGTATGATTCGAAAAGTCAGACAACGCTTCAAAATTTCAGATTCTATAAAAGGAAAATGTAGGTTGTTGGTTCATAGAACAAATAATCATATATATGCTCAAATTTTGGATAAATCCGGAAAAAATACAATAGTCTATGTTTCTACATTATCAAAAGATATTCGTGACGCTGTGAAAAATGGTGGGAACAAAGAGGCAGCTATTTATGTTGGTAAGGTTATAGCTGAAAAAGCAAAAGAGAAAAATATTGACTCTGTTGTTTTTGATAGATCTGGATTTTTATATCATGGAAGAATAAAGGTTCTTGCAGATAGTGCAAGAGAAAATGGGCTTGTTTTTTAGGAAAGAGTTATGGCAAGAGTAAATGATAAAAAACACTCAGAAGTTCAAGAACAACTAATAGAAAAATTAGTTAGCGTTAGAAGAGTGACAAAAGTTGTGAAAGGTGGAAAAAATATGCGCTTTTCAGCTTTGGTTATTGTTGGTGATGGCAAAGGTCGCGTAGGCTATGCTTCTGCAAAAGCTAGGGAGGTTCCTGACGCTGTGAAAAAGGCTTCTGAAAAAGCTAAGAAATCGATGGTTAGAATTTCTTTGAGAGAAGGACGCACAATTAGACATGATATATCAGCGCGTGTTGGCGCTGGTCATGTTTTCTTGAGAACAGCTCCTGCTGGAACTGGAGTTATTGCTGGTGGGCCTATGAGAGCTGTATTTGAAGCATTAGGGGTTCAGGATATAGTCAGTAAATCTGTTGGTTCTGGAAATTATCACAATATGGTAAGAGCGACATTTTCAGCTTTGAAAGGAATGGTTCCTCCAAAATATGTTGCAGCTAAGCTAGGGAAGAAAATAACAGATATTCTCGATAGAAAGCGTAATGGACAAAAAGTCGTTTCTGTTGAAGAAGAATAGTTGGAGATAAGAAATGGCAAAAGCAGTTGAAAAAAAGATAAAACTGAAACAAACAGGTAGCTCTATTAGAAGAAATAAGAAACAATTTCTTTATTTAAAATCTCTAGGACTTGGAAAAATAGGAATGGAAAAGGAGCTAGTTTTGAATAATTCGATTAAGAGTTTAATTGAAAAAGTTCGTCATATGGTTGAAGTTATATCATAAGGGAAAAATTATGGCTACTGAATTTAAATTAAATAATATAAGAGATAATTATGGCGCACGTCAAAAATCCAAATTATTGGGTCGTGGTATAGGTTCTGGACTTGGAAAAACATCAGGTCGTGGAGGAAAAGGACAAACAGCCAGATCTGGAGTTAGTTTGAATGGGTTCGAAGGAGGGCAAACTCCTATTTATAGAAGACTTCCAAAAAGAGGGTTCGTTAATATTCATAAAATGAAAATGTATGAATTGGATTTTTTCAAAATTTCCAGAATATTAAAAAGTGGACTTTTGGAGAAAGATGCTTCTATTGATAAAGAATTTTTAATAAAAATTGGCTATATGCCAAATTCTTATGAAGGGGTTTCTTTGATTGCAAATGGGACAATTGATACTCCTGTAAAAGTTTCTGTAACAAGAGCTAGTGCTAAAGCAAAAGAATTGCTTGAAAAAGCTGGCGGAACTTTGTCGATAGAATAGGGAGTTATAAATGGCCTCTCCTATAGAACAGTTAGCTAAAAATTTTAGCTTTTCCTCTTTTCAAAGAGCTGAGGATTTGAAGAAGCGTATATGGTTTACGCTTTTTATTTTGATTATATATAGATTAGGTACGTATATTCCGCTTCCGAGTATAAATCCAGCTGTTGTGTCTGAATTTACTCGTAGCCATGCTGGAGGATTATTTGGTGTGTTGGATATGTTTTCTGGTGGTGCTATAGGGCGTATGACTGTATTTTCTTTAAACATTATGCCTTATATCTCTGCGAGTATTATAGTTCAACTTCTGACTTCAATGTCTCCTCAATTAGCTGCATTAAAGAAGGAAGGGGAGCCAGGAAGGAGAAAAATAAACCAATATACGAGATATGGGACAGTTGCATTAGCCATGGCTCAAGGCTATGGGATAGCTGTTGGATTGGAACGTATGATGGGGCATTCAGGATGTGCTGTTTTGGATCCAGGGTTATTATTCAGATTTACAACGATGACTTCTTTAACTGGTGGTACATTGTTTATCATGTGGCTTGGTGAGCAAATATCTTCAAGAGGTTTGGGAAACGGTTCTTCTATTATTATTTATTCTGGTATCGTAGCTAACTTACCTGCTGCTTTGTTTAACACATTTGCTATGGGGAAACAAGGGGCAATTTCTATTATGGGCCTGGTTTTGTTGTTGGTTATGGTAGTTGTTGTTATAGCTTTCATAGTGTTTATGGAGAAAGCAAACAGAAGAATTCCAATTCAATATCCAAAGAGGCAAACTATGGTGAATATGCCAGCGCAACAACAAGGATCTCATTTGCCTTTGAAGTTGAATAATGCTGGAGTTATTCCGCCTATATTTGCTTCTTCAATACTATTGCTTCCGATGACTATAGCTGGGTTTGGTTCTGTTGATCCTGATTCTATTTTGGGAACAATTTCCAGAATGTTTAATCATGGGCAGCCTTTGTATATGGTTTTCTTTTGTGCTGCAATAATTTTCTTCGCATTTTTCTATACTGCGATTATGTTTAATCCAAAAGATACTGCAGATAATCTAAAAAAATCAGGAAGTTATATTCCTGGGATAAGACCAGGAGAATCAACTGCGTTTTATATAGATACATTGCTTACAAGATTGACTGCAGTTGGTTCTATATATTTATGCGCGGTCTGTATTTTGCCGGAAGTTTTGTTGTCACAAATTTCCTTGCCATTTTATTTTGGAGGTACAAGTCTTTTGATTGTTGTGAATGTATCAATAGATACAGTTGGACAATTTCAATCGCATTTAATTGCGCATCAATATGAGGGATTATTTAGAAGAGGAAGATCAAAAGGGATTTTATAAGATGTCTGATAGTTTATGGATAGTTTTATTGGGAGCCCCTGGGTGCGGAAAAGGAACGCAGGCGGAGTATCTAGTCTCAGAAAATGGATTTTCGATAATATCTGTTGGTGAATTGCTAAGAGCAAATAAATCGAAATTTATTGAAAAAGAAAATAAAACAATAGGAGACATAATAAGTGGAGGAGCACTATTGCCTGATGATGTCGTTATGGATCTGGTCAGCGATGAGCTCTCTAAAATAGATGAAGTTTTTTCTAAAAATTTAATATTTGACGGATTCCCAAGAACCGTTGGACAAGCGACATCTCTTAATTCTCTTATATCTAAATTTGAAAAGAAAATAGATTGCGTTTTGAATTTTGATATTGAAGACGAAGTGATAAAAAAGAGAATTCTAGGTAGATATAAATGTTCAAAATGTGGTAAAATATATAACGATTTTTTCTTAAAACCAATGAATGAAGGAATCTGTGATATTTGCGGAAGCAGAACATTTGATAGAAGAGCAGATGATAATGAAGAATCTTTGCAAAAAAGATTATCGGAATATCACAAGAAAACAGTTGCTTTGAAAGATTTTTATGAATCTTCAGGTATTTTAAAAAGTGTGAATGCAGATGCAGATTTTTCGGAAGTGAGAAAATCTGTATTGAATAGTTTGAATTTAGGTTAGAAGGAGAGTATAGTGGCTCGTATTGCTGGTGTTAATATTCCTACACAAAAAAAGATAATTGTTGGATTGACTTATATTTTTGGAATAGGTCCTTATCATGCGAAAAGTATAGTTCAAAAAGCGGGGATTCCTGAAAGTAAAAGGGTTTTTGATTTGACTGATGCTGAAGTTTTGAAAATAAGGGAAATAATCGACAGTGATTATACAGTAGAAGGAGATCTTAGAAGAGAGATTTCTATGAATATAAAAAGAGTAACAGACTTAGGATGTTATAGAGGTTTACGTCATAGAAAAGGACTTCCTGTCAGAGGACAAAGAACACATACTAATGCAAGAACAAGAAAAGGGAAAGCTATACCTATTGCAGGTAAAAAAATAGCAACGAAGTAGGTTTATTTTAGATAGGTAATTTTATGGTGCAAAAAACCGTTAATAGGGTAAAAAGAAAAGAGAAAAAGAATATAGTTAATGCTGTAGCGCATATAAATGCGACATTTAACAATACAATTATAACAATATCTGATGAAGCGGGGAATACTATTTCATCAGGGTCAGGTGGAGTTGTTGGTTTTAAAGGTTCTAGAAAATCTACACCATATGCAGCTCAATTAGCGGCAGAGGATGCTGCGAAAAAAGCGGCAGATCATGGAGTGAAAAATGTGAAAGTCATAGTTAGAGGACCGGGAGCAGGAAGAGAAACGGCTATAAGATCGCTTCAATCGGCTGGTTTTGTTGTGACTGCGATATCTGATGAGACTCCATTACCTCATAATGGTTGTAGACCACCGAAGGCGCGTAGAAATTAGTATATTAGAAATTGTTTTTTGGGAGTAGTTCAAGTGAATACTTGGAAAATGTTGATAAAGCCAGGCAAAATAGATGTTAGATATTCTGATCCTGAATTGCGAGAGGCAACTATAGTTGTTGAGCCTTTGGAGAGGGGATTTGGGATTACTTTGGGAAATTCATTAAGAAGAGTTTTATTATCTTCGATAACGGGTTCTGCTATAACTTCAATAAAAGTTGATGGAGTTGCTCATGAGTTTTCTACAATACAAGGAGTGAAAGAAGATCTTCCTGAGATTATTCTTAACTTAAAAGCTTTAAGATTAAAGTCCTTTGCGGATAAGTCAAAGAAAGCAAAAATTTCAGTTGAAGGGCCACGAAATGTATATGCGAAAGATATAGAATGTTCTTCTGATATAGAGATTTTAGATCCAGATCACTTTATATGTTCATTGAGCAGTGGTGCAAAACTTAATATGGAGCTTACTATAGATTCTGGAAAAGGATATATTCCCGCTTCAGAAATGACAGAGTTGAGTAATGTGATTGGGCATATAGCAATTGATGCCATATTCAGTCCTATTGAGCTTGTTGATTTCAAAGTTGAACAAACTAGAGTAGGACAGAAGACAGACTATGATAAACTTATTTTGAATATTAGAACGGATGGTTCGATAAGACCTGATGATGCATTAGCTCAAGCAGGCGCAATATTGAGAGATCATTTTGCTCATTTTGTAAATTTTGATGATGTTCCGTTTTATGAATCAAAGGATGAAGTCCCAGACTTCCCATTTGATAAGAACTTATTAAAGAAAGTGGATGAATTAGAGCTTTCAGTACGTTCAGCAAATTGTTTGAAGAATGAGAATATATTCTATATTGGAGATTTAATTCAGCGAACGGAAGCTGATATGCTGAGGACACCAAATTTCGGAAGAAAATCATTGAACGAAATAAAAGCTTTGTTGGCAGAGATGGGCTTATCATTTGGAACTATTGTTCCAGATTGGCCGCCTGAGAATTTGGATGAGTTATCAAAAAAATTAGATGATCAATATAATTAATTTGGAGAATATTTCATGAGACATGGATTTGCAAAACGTAGATTAAATAGAACAAGTTCCCACAGAAAAGCTATGTTTAGAGCTATGGCTTGTTCACTAATAGAGCATGAGCAAATAAAAACAACACTTCCAAAAGCGAAGGAATTGAGGCCTATAGTTGAAAAATTAATAACTATGGCGAAAAAAAATTCGCTTCATGCCAAGAGAATGCTCATATCAAAGCTACAAAGCAACAAAACAGTAAAGAAGTTATTTGATGATATAACTCCAAGATTTGCTAATAGGAATGGTGGTTATATTCGAATAATGAAAGCCGGGTTTAGATATGGAGATGCCGCTCCTATGGCGATTATTGAGTTTGTGGAAAGAAAAGCAAATCCTGACGCGATAAAAACTTCTGAAGTGAAAGAAACCGCAGAATAATGAAGTTAAGTTGTGCATTATTTTTTGTATTTTCTATAATGTTTTTTTCTGCTTGCGAAAAAACAGTTGTAAATAGAGGGTATGTATTAAATCCTAAGGATTTTTTAAAGATTTCTATAGGTAAAGATAATGCACAAACGGTTTTTGAAAAAGTTGGGTCTCCAACAATAAGATCTTCTGTCATATCAGATACAGATGGGTATAATTGGTATTATATTTCGAAAAAAACTGAAAAAAGTGGATTTTTAGATCCGAAAGTAGTAAACCAAAAAACTATGATCATATCATTTGATGCGAATGATATAGTCAGATCTGTGACAGAAAGTGCATATGAAAAAGATATAGCTATAGTCAGTGATAAAACAAAAACTGACGGAAAAGATGCTGGTATTTTGGGCGAGACATTTGGTGGTCTTGGCAAATATATGAAACGTTATAAAGATAAATAAGAACGAAATTATTCACTTTAAAAAATATTAAGCAAATTAGAGGGTATCTTTAATATTACTTTGGCATATTTTCAGTATATCTTTAGCATTTCCCACATGTCAAAAAATAAAAAGTCCCATAAAATTTTAGGGAATTTTGCGGGAAATTTACGCTGTCGTTTTAAATATCTCCCAAATATTTTTAAATATTGTTAACGGAAAATTTACATTTTTTTTAGAATTGAATTTAGGGAAGAAAAGTTTTAAAAACACTTTCCTATAACGTAAATATAATTTTTATGGAGGAAAATATGAATAAATTATTACAAACAACACTAATTTCAGCTATATTATCTACAGGAGTTATGGCTGCAGGACCAACAGGTGCTTTGCCAAAAACTATCGAATCAGGAGCTACTGTTTATGTCAACAAGGATATAAGTATTGGAGATGCTTCGCTAGGAGGTGTCACTATTGATAACTATGGATCTATTACTACAGAAGTTACAGAAGCTCCATTTCCGAAGATAACGGGCGCGAATGAGAGAGAGCAAACTACTATCAATAACCACGTTGGAAGAAGTGTTAAGGAAGAAACGGATACTACTAATGCCGATGCTATAAAAACAGCTAACACAGTTACTGATGTTACTTTAGATAAAGTTTATAAAATAGTTGATGAAGGAGGCGGATATGTTAATGAAAATCTTCAAAAGGAAAATGTTGAGATAGTTGAAGTCTATGATGCAGAAATAAAAGCATCTGAGCTGGCGGCATATACTGATAAAGATATCTTATATCTCGGAGCTGAAGGGCCTGATAGAACTGTGAGAATTAGAGGGAATGCGGGGACAACGGCTCGTACTGGAATCGTATGTAATTTTGGGGATCAAAATGCAGATGATTCTTATGCACTAGAACTTATGGGAGAAATAGGTATTCAAGGGAATTTATCTAACTATAAGCAAGGTTCTATTACTGTTAAGAAAGATGAATTAAATTCAAATGTCCCTTGGATCAATGGAGAAAAACAAGAAATATATGTTCCTGTGAATGTTGAATCAGGTG